>NZ_JBIFFV010000023.1:0-1663 GCF_043557345.1 Sulfitobacter sp. 1A12157 | reverse complement strand
GCGGCCAGTTCTTTTTGACCGGCAGTGATGTCAGCATCGCTGTTCACCGGAAAATAGAACGCATCGCCCCCCGTGGACAGAACGCCCGTTTCGCCCAGACCCGGCAGACATTCGTAGTCTGTGCCAGCAACTTTGCCAGCCAGCGCAAATTCGCCCTGCGCCCAGTCGCCCATGATCTGCGCACCGGTTGTGTCTCGAATGTGGTGGAAACTCTCTAGAGGCGTTCTCCGAGCATGTGGATTTGGGCCTGATCAGGCCGCGAGGTCAAGGCTGATCGGGGCGATAGGCTGAGCCAAGGTTTCCCAGCCATCTATTTTTCGCATTTGGATCTGGCCCGATGCCATCAGTGCCCAAAGAAGCATTGGCACCGTTTCGGCGCAGGGCAGCACGGTCTGGGTCTTGATGCGACGGCGGAATTCCTCGTTTAAGCGCTCAATTGCATTGGTGGTGCGTGCGGATTTCCACTGCGATGGGTCCAGACGCGTGAAGGTGAACAGCCGGTCTCCGGCCTCTTCCAGGCTGTCAGCGACCGCACGACATTTCAGGCGCCACTTGCGCAAGAATACCTTCCGCTGCTTCTCGATCTCCGCCGCGCTGTCGGCATAGATCATGTCACGGTAATCCTCGCTCAATTCGTCATGCATGTGCTTTGGGGCATGGCCGAGAAGGTTGCGGTGCTTGTGAACCGTGCAACGCTGGATCGGCAGCGCCTCGCCCCAGAGTGCGACCAGCGCAGCCTCAAGCCCTGGGGCTCCGTCAACAAGGACAAATTCCGGTTGCTTCAGACCGCGTGCGTCGAGATCACCAAGAAACATGCCCCAAGCTGCCTTACTCTCTCCGCCCATATTCTTGATGGATAGCAGCACCTTCTGCCCGTCCCGGCGCACCCCTATGGCCGCCAGAACCGAGATGTTCGTAGCCTTTCGGTCCAACCGGGTCTTGATGACTGTGCCATCCAAAATCAGACGGACGATGTCTTCGTCAGCCAGGTCGCGCGCCACCCAGGCGTCCCAGTCGACCTTCACCTTGCGCCACGCACGACTGACCACGTCCTTGCTCACGGCACCCTGAAACAGCCCATACAGCGCCCGCTTTACGCGCCGCGTGTTGGTGCCGGCCAGATAGACCGAAGCGATGAGGGCTTCGGCCTTCTTGGTCAGCCGCTGGTAACGCGGCAGCGCCTTTGATCGCCATTCCGTGGTCTTGCCGGCTTCATCAACAGCCCGGGCGCGGGGCACGCTTATCGTCTCGGTCCCAAACGTGCCGGTCAACTGGCGTTCTCGATGACCGTGCCGATAGCCCTTGGGCTTAGCTGTGCCGCGGTCATAACGGCAGCGTCCCAGAAACGCCTCCAGTTCCTCTTCAAAAACGGCCTCAATCGTGGCGCGGATATTCTCTCGCAGGCGATCTTCGATGGGATCATAGCCGGCTTCATTGGCAAGTAGCGTAAGCGGAGCGGTGTCGTTATTGTTTGTCATAGCGTGATCTCCCTGGCGGTTGCTGCCGCCGGTTGGGTGGGTTCAAGTCACCCGGAGATTACGCAACCTTCAAATTTCTACCACCTTCGAGACACAACCGAGTGACATGACCATCAAGACAATTCTTGCGTGCCTGACGTCGGAATCGACTGCCGGTTCCGTTCTGTCGCTGTCCTGCGCTCTAG
>NZ_JBIFFV010000006.1:0-241294 GCF_043557345.1 Sulfitobacter sp. 1A12157 | reverse complement strand
GGCTTCACATCTCTACCCGCCAGTACGCGCGCATTGTGCGTGACTGGGTGACATCCATTGGTCTGGAGGCAAGCGCCGATGGCACGCACTCGATGCGGCGAACGAAAGTCACGCAGATTTACAAGAAAACAGGCAACCTAAGGGCGGTCCAACTGCTGTTGGGTCACACCAAGATGGACAGCACTGTCAGGTACCTCGGCGTCGAGCTTGAAGATGCGCTGGTGATCGCCGAAGCTATCGAAATCTAAACCGCTGGGCCGTCGCCACAGACGGCCCAAAGGAGACATTGACCGACGGTCGCAGTGCCGCAATGCAGCTTCCCCAAAGCGGACGTTGTCGGCGGAGTGCAGCATTTTGGTATGGTCAATGACCGCAATGCGGGGCTTTGCTGACCTTCGCTGCGGTTGCGCAGATGTCCGGTTTAGGTCAATCAACCAGGGATAGCTTTTTGAACCACAGGAGCGACTGTGAAGACCGTCATCCTCGAACACGAATACGCCTCACCGGCGAAGGAGGTCTGGGCGCTGGCAACTGACCTCGATGCACTCAGGGAAATCATGGATGGGGTTGTCAGCTTCGAAGGGTTGCCGAGCGGTCGCGTATACCAAGGCCAGAGAATTACCGTGCAGGTGTCGCTGTTCGGGAAGTTACCGCCTCAACCGTATTTCATGGAAGTCCTGGAGTGCGACGACGAAGCAATGATTTTGCGGTCTTCTGAAAAGGGCGCAGGCGTCAAATCGTGGCATCACACTCTGACCGTGGAACCGCAGCAGTCAGGGTCCAGGCTGCGCGACGTCATTGAAATCGACGCGGGCTGGATGTCATGGGCCTTCGCGCTCTGGGCACGGTTTCTGTATCGCAAGCGGCATGAACCGCGCGTTCAAATTCTTGCGGACATGCGGGCGAAACGGTCTGAGACTGACGCCGTGAAGTGAACCAAGATGCACTGCGGCCTTTCGCGCAGTGAACTGCAAAACGGGCTCGTCCCTGCCATCAGCTGCATCGAGCACTGAGGCCTGCTTGGCGGGACAGAGCGCCAGTTCGCTGCGCTTGCTCGAACGGCCGCTATGGGGTGAATCTAAATTCAAACAGCAAAGCGCCCGATGGGTTGCACCGGGCACTTCTTTCTCAATTCACCTCGAGACTACTTAGTAGCGAGGATGTCGAAATTGTGGACGTTTGCCAACACACCATCGTCCCATCCGCCAGAGACCAATTCTGGAGCCTTTTCATTCAGGAGTCCGGCTACTTGTCCGGCAAAGTGCGCTTCGCGGCCAGAGTTGTCGGCAAAGATGTCGAAGATGGCAAAGTTGTTCTCGTCAATCTGCAGCGCCGCCCAGAACAATGTCTTGGGTTCGGTATCTGCGACGATGGGGCCGGCGGCGGTCAGCAAGGCTGCCAATTCGGGGCCTTTACCTGGAGTAGCTTCGAGCTTGATGTAAGTTGCGGTCGTTGCCGTGTAGAGATCAACCGGCGCCTTTACCGACAGGACATCGGAGTTGTTGATATTCGCGACAACACCGTCGTCCCATCCTCCGTCGACCAGCGCGTCCGCGTTTTGGTTCAAAGCCGCAGCAACCGCTCCAGAGAAATGAGCGTCGCGTGCTTCTCCATCTGCGAAGATGTCAAAGATTGCGAGCGTATCGTCGGCTTGCAGAGCAAACCAAAGTACGGTGCCCGGCTCTGTTTCTCGCACGATAGGTGCGGCACCAGCCAGAAACTCCGCGAAGGCTCCAGTCTGGCCTTCGGCGGCGGGCATGGCGATGTAACTGGCAGTATGATTTTCCATTGGGTTGTCCTGTGCAGTTGCAGAAGTTGTGATCAGAGCCACTGCAGCGAATGTCTGAAGGACTTGCGTCTTCATGGTCGTCTCCTAGTTTGAAGTGCATCGTGGTTGGTTTCGATGCACTCTTGTCCCATGCCGGATGCGTCGGACTCCAATTCCGAAATTCTATTCTTTGATAGACATGGGCTATCGTAGTTGGTTTGATGGCCTGAACCGGGATGTGACGGAGAATGCGGCGATGGAAATGAACCAGATCAGGTATTTTCTCGCTGTCTGCGAGCACCGAAACTTTACCCACGCAGCCAGTGCCGCCAATGTCTCCCAACCTTCCTTGACGACTGCGATCAAGAAACTTGAAGACGAGCTTGGAGGCGACCTGTTTGTCAGGGACCGTGCGGGATGCAGGCTTACCACCCTCGGAAAACTCATGCAGCCAAGGTTGCGGAAGGTTCACGATGAGACGCGACTGGCTAAGGCAGAAGCGATCCGTCATATGCGCTTGGAGCGGGTTCCAATCTCTGTCGGTGTCGGTGAAACGATTGGCCACCACAGGATTTCGGCAGCTATGGAGCGTACTCGTACGCGATTGCCGCAAGCCGAAATCGAATTGATCGTTGCGTCATCCTCCGAGCTTCTTGCCGGATTACGGGATGGTGAGTTTGACGTTGTCGTCAGCGCAGAGAAGGTCGGTGAAGACCTATATCGCATAGACCGTCTCTATGAAGAGGACTACAAGGTCGTGGTGTCAAAGTCGCACCCGTTGTCTGAACTAAATACGATTTCCCTGTCGACTCTTGCGAAAACTGACATGCTTGACCGACTAAATTGCGAAATGCGGGATGCTTTGTTTGGGACCTGCGCGGATCAGGGTCACGAACTCTACGCGGCCTATCGGTCAAATCGCGTGGATTGGCTGGTTGAGCTTGCTCGGCAAGGGTTAGGTGCGGTGATCCTGCCAGCCACCGCTATTCCTTCGGACATTGGCCTGGTGTCGAAACCCATCGATGGCCTTGAAATATCAAGAACTGTTGTGGCTCTTCGATATCGGCACCAAACGACGAGACCAGAGACAAATGATCTGATCCGTGAGATGACGCGCACGCCGGCGTAGTGAGGTCGGTAACCGACATTCGCCCATCGTGCAGCATTCGTCACTATGGGCTCGTTCCAGCCGTTCGCTGCGGTAGCCTGCCTAAATGCTGCCCAAGTTACAGGCCAAGATCTCCTACGCGGACGTTCCTGCCGTTCGCCGCATATGCTCGGTTCCCGTCGCTTCCGCGAAGCTAATCGGTAAGCAGGGCGGATAGCGGACTTTCGCTGCGCCTTGCCTGAACGGCAGTTATTCGGGCGCCCTTGCTACCCATTATGGCTTGGCCAACCCGTCGTTAAGCACGTCGAGCAGCGGGCAATCAGGGGTGTCGGACCCGGTGCAATGTGCGATGGTCTGTGCGAGAACGGACTCGATTGCCTGAAGGTCGCGGATCTTGATGCGGACCACATCGAGATGATGACGCCCCATGCGACTAAAAGGAAATTGCTTCTGTGTCGCCGAAGGGGTTTTGCGCATAGTGAAGTGCATTCGCGCTAAGTGGAGCGATTTCCGCACCAACGAAATAGATATATTAAGCCGACCAGATTGCGACCACATTGATCAGGCGTCGTATCCGCCAACCGCGAAACGCGTTCAGTTACAGCCTGATCAAGTGCCGTCGGCGATGTTCTGAAACGCTTGACCGTCACGAGACCTGCAGGCGAGCGAGATTGACAGGTTCGCGAAAATTGGTAACGATTCCTGATGTCGTCTGCTCTGAGGATCGCTATCGGGACGTTCGGGCGGGTCGCTCTGCTTGATATGGACCGGCCCCTTGTCAAGCATGCCCATGCACAATGCCACGTGCTGCTGAAGGTCGAGGGTGCCGATACCGAGTTTGACGTTGGCGGTCGGCGCGTGGCGCTGACCGACGAAAGCGCCGTGCTCATCAACGCTTGGGAGCACCACAGCTACGTGCACCGCGCAGGCCAGCCGCCGACGATCATCCTCGCGCTTTACATTGAACCGATCTGGCTACGTGCGTTTCGCGACAATTGGGAAGCGAGTGCGGGACCGGGTTTTTTCCCCCATCCGGGCGGCGCCATCACCCCGCAGATCCGCCGTCAGGTCGGCGAGACCGCCGAGGCGATGGTGCAGGACCCAGGCGACGCCGCAACACATGAGCGGCTGATCGGGCGGCTGATGGTTTCGATCATCGAGCGGCTGGCGCTTTGGCGCGAGGTGCAGCCGTCGCTTCGGGCGCGGGCCACAGCAATGCGGGCGCCCGACCGGCGGATCGCGCGGGCCCAGGCCTTGATGCGAGCGGACCCGGCTCGCATCCCTTCGATGGAGTGGTTGGCACGCGAAAGCGGCGTGTCCCGCGCGCATTTCTTCCGGTTGTTTGAGGCCGAGACCGGCATTTCTCCGCGTGTCTATCTGAACACCCAGCGGGTCGAGCGCGCGGTGCAGGCAGTCGCCAACGACACCCGCAGCTTCACCGACATCTCTGCCGATTTGGGCTTCTCAGTGCCGGCGCATTTCTCGCGCTTCTTCCATGACCATGCTGGCTCCTCGCCGAGCACCTTCCGCGATGTCTCGGCGCTTCGCGACAGCGGCTGACCCCGGTTTTTGAGACTCCTCGGTAAGGTCCGAGACCTGGCGGGATCGCGGGGCCTGCGGATGCGCGCCTAACGTCACTTCCCAAGGGCTTGCCCATGCCAAGCCGGGAGGAGACATGAAAGATACCGTTACAGAGCCACTCGTCGGCCGCTCGGTCGCACGCGTCGAGGATCCGGCACTCCTGTCGGGGCACGGGCGTTACATCGATGATCTGCCGGTGGCACCCGGAACGCTGGCTTTGGCCTTCGTGCGGTCGCCGCACGCACACGCCGACATCCGGTCGATCGACACCGCCGAGGCGGCCCGCGCGCCCGGCGTCGTCGCCGTCATCACCGGACAGGACGTCGCCGCGCGCACCCGGTCGATGACCGTGGGCGTGAAGGCCGATGTCGAATGCTGGCCGATGGCGGTGGATCGCGTGCGCTATGTCGGCGAACCGCTGGTCATGGTCGTGGCAACCGACCGCTACCTGGCTGAGGATGCCGCAGATCTGGTCGCGGTTGACTATGGCCCGCTCGGCTCAGTGGTCGATCCCGTCGCGGCGCTCTCGGACGATGCGCCGGTGCTTCATCCCAGCCTCGGCGGAAACCTCATTAACGAAAGGCGCTTCCGCTACGGCGATCCCGAAGCGGCGTTCGAGGCCGCCCCGCACCGCATCGGCGTCGACGTCACCTATCCGCGCAGCGCCTGCACCCCCATCGAAACCTACGGCGTGATCGCCAACTACGAGCCGGGCGAGGATGCCTATGACGTCACAGCGAACTTTCAGGGTCCTTTCTCGATCCACGCGGTGGTTGCCCGGTCACTGAACGTGCCGGGCAACCGGCTGCGGCTGCGCACACCGCCCGATTCCGGTGGCTCTTTCGGGATCAAGCAGGGCGTCTTTCCCTACATGATCCTCGCGGGCATCGCCGCGCGCATCGCGGGCGCGCCGGTCAAGTGGATCGAGGACCGGCTGGAGCATCTGTCGGCCAGCGTTTCTGCGACCAATCGGCAAACCCGGATTGAAGCGGCGGTTGAGGCGGATGGTCGGATCACCGCACTCGACTGGGATCAGATCGAGGATTGCGGTGCCCATCTGCGCGCGCCGGAGCCCGCCACTCTCTACCGGATGCACGGCAACATGACCGGTGCCTACGACATCCAGAATCTGGCGATCCGCAATCGTGTCGTGCTGACGAACAAGACGCCAACGGGCCTTAACCGCGGCTTTGGCGGCCCGCAGATTTATTTCGCACTGGAGCGACTGATGGATGCCATCGCGCGGCAGCTTGGGCTGGACCGGCTGGAGGTCATCCGCCGCAACCTCATCCCTGCCGGGGCGTTTCCCTACCGCACGGCAAGCGGTGCGCTTTACGACTCGGGCAATTACGCCGCGGCGCTGGACCGCGCGGTCGCCGAAGGCGGTCTTGCCGAGCTTTACGCCCGCCGCGACAGGGCCCGCGCCGAAGGCCGACGCTATGGCATCGGCTTTGCCTGCGTTGTTGAGCCTTCAGTATCGAATATGGGCTACATCACCACCGTCCTGACCCCTGAAGAGCGTGCCAAGGCAGGGCCCAAGAACGGCGCGCAGGCAACCGCAACCATCGCAATCGACCCGCTCGGCTCGGTTACGGTCAAGGTCGCCTCGGTCCCGCAGGGTCAAGGCCACCGGACCGTGCTGGCGCAGGTCGTGGCCGACAAGTTCGGCCTGCCGATGGAGGCGGTGCGGGTTCTGGCTGATGTGGACACGATGCGCGATGCCTGGTCCATCGCCTCGGGCAACTACGCCTCGCGCTTTGCCCCGGCGGTCGCTGGTGCGACCGAGATCGCTGCAACGCGGCTGCGCGACAAGCTGGCCAAGGTCGCGGCCACGCAGCTGAACATTGCGCTCAAGGACGTGTCCTTCGAGGCGGGCCGCATACGCGCCAGGGACAATCCTGACAACGGCCTGTCCTTCGCGCGGGTCGCCGCCACGGCGCACTGGTCGCCGGGCACCGTGCCGGACGGCGTGGATCAAACCCTGCGCGAGACGGTCTATTGGAGCCCACCCGAACTGGAGGCTCCGACAGCCGAGGACAGGATCAATTCTTCGCTCTGTCACGGGTTCATCTTCGATTTCTGTGGGGTCGAAATCGACCCCGAGACAGCCGAACCCAAGATCGACCGATATGTGACCATGCACGATTGCGGGCGCATCCTGCATCCCGCGATGGTGGAAGGACAGGTGCGCGGGGGCTTTGCCCAGGCGGTGGGCGCGGCGTTCCTTGAGGAATATGCCTACGGTCCGGACGGTTCATTCCAGTCCGGCACGCTGGCCGATTATCTCTTGCCCACGGTGATTGAGGTGCCCGAACCGGTCATCCTGCATCACGAGACGCCGTCGCCCTTCACACCGCTCGGTGCCAAGGGTGTGGGCGAAGGCAACTGTATGTCAACACCCGTCTGCATCGCCAATGCCGTGGCCGACGCGCTGGCCCCCGAAGGCGATGCACCAGACATCGTCCTCCCGGTGACCGCGGCCAAGCTCGCGCCGCATATCTTCGGCGATGAGCCCGCCCCGAAAGACCCGGTGCCCGAGACGAAGGCCGAGGCCACGGTGGGTGGGCGCAAGCTCACGGGCGAAGGCCGCGCCTTGGTGCAGGCCAGCCGCACCGATGTCTGGCAGATGCTGCTCGATCCCGCGACGCTCGATGCAATTATTCCCGGCTCGCACGGCGTGCAGAAGGTCGGCGAGACACGCTTCAAGGCGGATGTGACGCTGGGCGTCGGGCCAGTCCGGGGCCGCTACAAGGCCGATATTGAATTGTCGGACCTCGACCCGCCCAACGCCGTGACGCTGTCGGGCCAAGCTGTTGGCGCGCTTGGCACCGGTGGCGGACACGGCCGCATCACACTGACCGACACCGACGACGGCACCGAGATCGCCTACCGCTACGAGGCCGAGATCGGCGGCAAGGTCGCCTCGGTCGGCGGGCGGCTTCTGGACGGCGCAGCCAAGGTCGTGATCGGCGAGTTCTTCCGCGCGCTGGCCCGCCATTGCGGCGGCGGCGCGCGCGGCGGGCCTTTGGCGCGGCTCATGGGCCTTTTCCACCGCATCACGAAAGGAAGCCGGTCATGAAGCCCGCCCCATTCGACTATGTCGCCGCCACGGAGATGGGCGAAGCGCTGGAAGCACTGCATCAAGGTGGCACCGAGGCACGGGTCATCGCGGGCGGCCAGTCGCTGATGCCGATGCTGAACATGCGCCTCGCGCGCCCCGCCACACTCGTTGACATCACTCGCATCCCGGCACTGTCTCGGATCGAGGCCAAGGGCGATAACGTCACCATCGGGGCCGCCGTGCGCCAGAGCACGCTTGAACGCTGGCCGGATCTGGCGGACCGCTTGCCGCTGGTGCGCGCCGCGCTGCCATGGGTCGGACACACGCAACTGCGCAATCGCGGCACGGTTTGCGGTTCTGTCGCCCATGCCGATCCCAGCGCTGAGCTGCCGCTTTGCCTAATTGCCCTCGGCGGCACCGTGACCCTGCGCCGCCGCCGCAAGACGCGTGCCGTCGCAGCGCGCGATTTCTTCCAGGGCATGATGTCCACCGACCTAACCCCCGGCGAGATGATCGCCTCGGTCACTTTCCCGGGCCGCCAGACAGGCACCGGATATGCCTTCCGCGAAGTGGCCCGCCGCCATGGTGATTTCGCCATCGTCGCCTGCGCCGCCATCGCCCGACCCGATGGCACCGCCACGCTGAGCGTGGGCGGCGTCGCTGACACGCCCCGCACGCTCGATCTGACCGCAGAGGCGCAAGGACTCGATGACCGGTTGAATGAGTTCGCCTGGCATTTGCAGGCCCGCGACGACCTGCATGCGACCGCCCGCTACCGTCGCGATCTGGTCCGGCAGCTCGGCCGCGCAACCTTGAAGGAGGCACTGTCATGCCGCGACTAACCCAAGACGAGACGCACCCGGTGCGCTTCACTCTGAACGGACGTTCCGTTTCGGCGCGTGTGTCGCCACGCACATTGCTGACGGATGTCCTCCGCCAAGAGATCGGCGCGACCGGCACCCATGTGGGCTGCGAGCACGGCGTCTGCGGTGCGTGCACGGTCCAAATCGACGGGGAGCCCGCGCGCGCCTGTTTGATGCTCGCTCAGCAGGCCGAGGGCTGTGAGCTCCGCACAGTGGAGGGGCTTGCGACTGAAGATGCGCTGAGCTCCCTGCAAGAAGCCTTTCGCGAACATTTTGCGCTGCAATGTGGCTTCTGCACCGCGGGCATCCTGATGACGCTCGACGCGCTGTTTTCGCGCCAACCGGACGCGGATGAAGACGCGATCCGCGAGGCGCTCTCGGGGCATCTGTGCCGCTGCACGGGTTACGCGCCCATCGTTCAGGCGGCGCTGGCCGCCCGCAACCGCATCAAGGGAGGACCAATCGATGCTTGACCTCGGAACCAGCTTTCTCGCGTCCGTGGAACGCGACCCCGACGCGATGGCCATTGCCGAAGGGGACCAGACAATCACTTATGCCGACTGGTATCGCCGGATCAGCGCGTTGGTGGACGGGCTTGGCCAGATCGGCCTGCGCAAGGGCGATACACTCGTAACGGCAATGCAGAACCGGTGGGAGAATGCGTCGCTGCATTGGGCCTGCCAACTTGCCGGGATCGTCATAACGCCCGTGAACTGGCGCGTCACCGCCGATGAGCTGGACCACGCTCTGCGCGACAGCGCGACCCGCGTGCTGGTGCATGATGATGCCGCGTCCGATGCAGTAGCCGGATCGGTGCTGGCGCACGGCCTGACAGTCATACCGCTGGGCGGCGATCAGGGCCTCGCGGCGCTGCTGGCGGGGCACGCGCCCGACGCCGTGCCACAAGCTGGGCCCGAGGATCTGTCGGTCATGCTCTATACCTCCGGCACGACCTCGAAGCCAAAGGGCGTGCCGCGTCGCCACCGTGCCGAGCGCGCCGCCGCCATCGCCCATGTAGCTCAGAACATGTATCATCACGGCGAGCGGACGCTGGGCGTCATGCCGCTTTATCACACCATGGGCATCCGGTCGCTTCTGTCGGCCAGCGTGATCGGCGGTGCCTTCATCTGTCTGCCGCGCTTTGACGTGCCGGGCGCGCTGAACGCCATCGAGACGCATCGGGTCACCAACCTCTATCTGGTGCCGACGCTCTATCACGACATTGTCCACCACACCGCATTCACGCCGGACCGTGTTGCAAGCGTGCGCAAGCTGGGCTTTGCAGGCGCGTCGATGACCGATGGCCTGTTGCAGAAACTGGCGAAGGTCTTTCAGCCCGATCTCTTCGTGAACCACTACGGCTCGTCCGAGATCTACACCTTCTCCATCTGCCAGGACGCCGTGGCCAAGCCCGGATCGGCAGGCCGCGCGGCGATCAACCAGCGTTTGCGCGTGGTGCCGCTCGGCGCAGAAGATGTCAGCGAGACCTGCGCGCCGGGAGAGGAAGGTGAAATCGTTGCCTGCATGCAAGGCGACGAGGCCTTCGAGGGTTACTGGAACCGCCCCGAGGCGGACCGCAAGGCGATCCGCGACGGCTGGTATTTCACCGGCGACTGCGGCCATTTCGACGACGACGGTGATCTATTCGTCACGGGCCGCGCCGACGACATGATCATCACTGGAGGCGAGAACGTCTCACCCGTCGAGGTGGAAAGCTGCCTCTCGCTGCACCCCGCTGTGGCCGAAGTTGCGGTGGTCGGCCTGCCGGATGCGCGCTGGGGCAAGGTCGTGGCCGCCTTCGTCAAGCGCGCCGGCGATGTTACCGAAGGCGATCTCGACGCCCATTGTCGCAACTCGGACCTGTCCAATTTCCGCCGTCCGCGCCGCTACGTTTTCGTTCGCGAAATCCCGAAATCCCCGGTCGGAAAGCTCCTCCGCCGTCTGCTCGTCGCAGGCGAATACGAGGCCGAGCCGACCGAGACCACACCCGCATGAATCCAAGGAAAGAAACTGACATGAAAGACGCTCACATGACCGAAACCCTTACCTTCACCGATCCGCGCCTCGCTGAGCTCGACGGCTTTCACGTGCAGCTCGATGCGAGCAATGAACGCGCCAACATCATCCTCGCGCGACCGCCCTACAACGTCATCTCGATGGGCGCACGCGATCAGCTGCGCCTTGTCTTCGAGGCTCTCGATGCCGATGATCGCGTGCGCATCATCGTGATCTCGGGCGAAGGCGAGCATTTCTCGTCGGGTGGCAATATCAAAGGCTTCCTTGAGGCAAGCCCCGAGCACGTCTCGCATCTGGCTTGGAACATTGCCGCGCCTGCGCGCTGCACCAAGCCGGTGATCGCGGCCAATCGTGGCTACACGTTCGGCGTCGGCTTCGAGCTGTCGCTGGCCTGCGATTTCCGAATCGTGTCCGAGACCTGTCGCTACGCGCTGCCCGAACAGAAGCTGGGTCAGATCCCCGGCTCGGGCGGTTCTGCCCGGCTGCAGAAAATCGTCGGCGTCACCCGCACCAAGGACATCGTCATGCGATCCAAGCGCATCCCGGGTCAACAAGCACTCGATTGGGGTATCGCCACCGAATGCGTGCCCGACGGCGATCTCGAACAGGCGGTGACCGACCTGGTCACCGAGCTGCGCGAATTTTCACCGATGGCGCAGCGCACCGCGAAGAAGCTGCTGAACGACACCGACGATGCGCTTCTCAGCACCGCGATCGAGATGGAGGGGCTGAACTACAGTCGCCTGCGCCAATCTGAGGATTTCCGCGAGGGCGTCGAGGCCTTTCACGCCAAGCGCAAGCCCGTGTTCACCGGCCGCTGAAACGGCCAAGCAACCACATTAAAGGGAGGAGACAAAAGTGGAACAGACAGGACAATCGAACTGGATCGAGAGGGGTCCGGGCTTCCGCGCTGGCCTATCGGGCCTACGCGAGGCGCTGGGCATCAAGACAGCGAGCGCGGGACTGGTCGCGGCAATCTTCGGATGCTCGGGCCCGGCGCTGATCGTGATCGGGGCGGCCAATAATGGCGGGCTGACCGAGGGACAGACAGTAGCCTGGCTGTTGGCGATCTATGGCCTTGGCGGGCTAATCAGCCTGATCATGGCGCTTTACTACAAGCTGCCGGTAACCGGGGCCTATTCGATCCCGGGCGCAGCGCTGGTCGCGGGCGCGCTTGGCACGTTTCCCTTCGAACAGGCGGTCGGAGCGTTTCTGATGGCGGGCGCTATGGTGTTCGTTCTCGGCATCACCGGGCTCATCGGCAAGGTGATGCGCTGGCTGCCGATGCCCATCGTGATGGCGATGATCGCAGGCGCACTCATCCGTTTCGGTATTGGAGCGGTCACCTCGATCGAAAAGCTGCCCATCGTGGTCGGGGCCGCGACCATCGCCTTCTTTCTGTCGATGCGGTTCCTGCGCGCAGTGCCGCCAGTGTTGACTGCACTTGTCGTCGGCCTCGTGGCCGTGACCCTGACGGGAGGCTTTCAGGGCGGCGAGGCGGCGATCAGCTTTGTCGCACCGGAGTTTACCACGCCCGTGTTCACCGTCGACGCCTTCCTGGCCATTGCCGTGCCGTTGGCCGTGCTGGTCATCGGCGCCGAGAATGCTCAAGCTATCGGGGTCCTCTACGCCGAGGGTTACCGCCCGCCGATCAACGCGATGACCGTTATCTCGGGCATCGGCGGCATGCTGGCGGGACTGATCGGCGGCCATAACGCCAATATTGCAGGGCCCATGACGGCGATCTGTTCGTCCGATCAGGCCGGCGAGAACCCCGAGGGGCGCTATGCGGCCACGGTCCTGAACGGCGTGCTGTTCGCGGCCTTCGGGGTCTTCGCCGGGGTCGCGGTGCCGTTGATCATGGCGCTGCCCGGACCGCTGATCGGGGCCGTGGCGGGGCTGGCGATGATTACCGTCCTTCTCAGCGCGTTCCAGTCCGCCTTCGACCGCAAGGCGGGCCACCAGATCGGTGCCTTTGTCGCGCTGATCGTAGCGATGTCGAACGTGTCGTTCCTCAGCATCAGTGCGCCCTTCTGGGCCCTGGTCGCAGGTGCCGCGGTGTCGATGCTGAACGAACGGGTGGTCATATCCAAGCCTGTGGCCACTCCGGCGTCCTGAAGAGCGGTGCTATCTTGAACGAGCGATCCAAATGGGGGGTGCCAGCGCCCCCCACAACTGCTTTATTGGCCGCCGCCGCGATCCTGTCGAACTGGCGGCAAGAAGATAGATATTTGATTTCGTTCAGTGCGCTGGCGTTCCGACAACATGGCGCGGCGAAGTGCGTGGCCTTGCCGCCGTTCGTAGTCTTCCGTTTCCTGAACATGATGCCGAACCAATTCGAATTGGGCGGCTGAGGGTTGTTCGCTAAATTGGTCCAAGAGTGTCGAGGCACTTTGCCGTCACTCTTTCCGAGTTCCAAGGCTGGGTTGCAACTCTCCCAGGGTATCTTGATGTTTCTTTGCACGGAAAAAGAACGACCGCTTTCCACCCTCCGTTCCTGACGACTTTCGCATTTGCAGCGCAAATCGAGCACTCGAGCCGAACGGAAGGAAAGTCCGCACTGCTGACTTCTACCAAACGAGAATGCTGCATGATGAGTGAATGGCCGGTCTCGGGAAGCCGCAGTGCGGCATCGAAACCGGGTCTGAATGTCGGCTTTGGGCCGAAATTGATCAATAGGGGGTGCGGACAAAAACTTGGACTGTTTTTAAGGCATAAGGCCGAGGCTTTTACGGTACTCAATTGGGCTTCTGCCACCAAGGGACATCTTGATGCGTGTTTCGTTATACCAACGGATGTAGGCGTCAACCTCGTCAATAAACTGGGCCACGGTGAAGGCTCGCCAATCGCGAGGATAGAAGAACTCAGTCTTCAGGCGTCCGAAGAAGCCTTCACATGCGGCATTGTCCTGCGAACTCGCCTTTCGTGACATCGAACGAACGAGCTTTGCTGCATCGATACGTTCCAGCCAGCCAGGCCAGCGATAGTGGCCTCCGCGATCGCTGTGGACGATGGGCCGCACTTCGCTGTCAGCGATGGTCTCTACCGCTGCATCAAGCATTGAGTTTACGAGATCGGCATCCGGTCTGGTCCCTATGGTCCAACTTAAGACGAGGCCGTCGAAGCAATCGATGATTGGGGAAAGATAGACTTTTCCCGCTCGGATGTGGAACTCGGTGATATCGGTCAGCCACTTCTCGTTTGGCGCTGCCGCCTGGAATTTTCGGTTGATGATATTCTCCGGCGCAGGACTAATCTCACCCAGATATGAGCTGTAACGTCGGCGCTTCGGCTTAGGGACGATCAAAGCTTCCTGCTTCATCAGGCGCCGCACCACTTTTTCGGAGATCGAGGTGGAGTCCCGCGTCATATATGCTTTGAGGCGACGGTAGCCGTAACAGCGATGGTTGCTTTCGAAAGCCTCCTTCATGGCCTGTCGAATGGGAAGATACTTATCTCCCTGTTTCATGCGAGCGCGGTGGTAAAAGTACGAGCTGCGCGCGAGACCCAGCCGAGCCAACAGCGCTGGTGTCTTATACCGTTTTTTTAGGGCGACGATCAGCATGGTTTTTTCCCGATTGCTCAGGCTCTGCAGATCGCCGCCGAGTTCTTTTTTTATCATTTCACTCGCAGTCTTGAGCAGATCATGCTCAATCTGGAGCTCGCGAATGTCACGCTGCAGGGTTTCACGCTGACGCTCCAACTCCTCAAGCTCTGGGGGAAGGGCGCTCTTCTTGCGTTTCATCATGGCAGGAGCCTCCGGGCCAAGGATCTGTGTTTTCCAAGCATAGAGCGTCGGCCGACTAACTCCGAACTTTTCAGCCAGGGACTGGGCACTTTCTTGACGGCTATATAGCCCCGCCACAGCAGCCTGCTTCACGGCGTCAGAGTGGTTGCCAGGGCCATATGCCGTGTTGGAGGCCGGCTTCATGTCAGGAAAGGCCTCGCGCACCCACGCCGTCATTGTGGTTCGGCATGGATAGCCTAAAGCACGCAGCGTCCATGAGATACAGCGGCCATGGGTTGCATAATGTTCTAACGCCATCTCCTTTTGCGCCAGCGAGAATTTAGGCGGGCGTGGCGCCGATCGTATCGGCAAGTCCTGCAGACGTTGGTATTCTCGATACCACCCTTTAAGGGCGTTCTTCGTTGGATACCCCAACTCACGGATGGTGGCCTGAGCGCGCTTGCCGAGCTTGATATAAAGCTTAACCGCGCGCAGTCGTTCTTCGTAGCTGTACATGAACTATCTCCAAGATAGTCCAACTTTTCGTCCGCACCCCCATATGTTGGCTGTGCCACCATCTAGTGGTTTGGCAAATACCTGTGTCTTCTGAACAATCCGTACCCACCTGAGATAGAGGCCGCTTGCAAAGACCATGTGTTGAGGCGTCACTGCAGCCAAGGTTATTCTCGCCGTGTGCTCCCTCGCCTGGCATCGACAGTTGAGGTTTCGCTTCCACGAAAGTCCACGAGCGTTGGACCGTCTCGTCTACGGCAAATATCTGGTGAGACCCAGCTTGGACGTAGGCCACTGTTCGGTGCCAGTCTCTGCGAGGTGGGAAAGTGAAATCCCAGATTTCGCCCTTACGTCGTTTCGCTCCGGCACGTTATCATTGAAGCCTGCGACCCCGCTGCGCTACAGGGCGCAATGACCAAGCCGCGGACCAGACAGAATCCAGAAGATGCCGCCCATTGGAAGGCGCTGGCTGATCGGCTTCCTGAGGAGGGCGTCGCCTCCTTGTGGGGCACGGATGCTCTCTGTCGTGAGCGATTGGCAGCGGTGCGTTGGCCGGATGGAGGCAGGTGCCTCAGATGCGAAAGCTCCGACATCGGGTTCATGGAGATGCGAAAAGCGTACCACTGCAGAAAGTGCAGGTATCAATTCACGGTCCTGACCGGGTCAATCTTACGCTCGAGCAAGCTGTCGCCTCAGCTCTGGTTCGAGGCTGCGGAGGAATATATCCGGTGGCGCGCGAAGCATGGAAGCCACAACTACGGTCTGCATGCGTTCGCTGATACTCTTGGTGTGGCCTACCCGACTGCACATCGTGCTCGGAAGATCCTGGAGAGCGATCTTGGGCCGGGCGGTAGTGGTCTTTTGGTTCGGTGCATCTGCGCAGATGTCGAGGTAACCCCCCGGTTTTCCGGCTGAAATCCGATCGCCCTTTCGAATGCCGTCAGCGCTGCATGACATGTCGGGCACAAGCTTCGAAGCAAGGTCTGCGGGGCAAGCGCTTCGCGCGGGGCTGCTGGGTTTTCTATACAAAGTTCCGCCGTCCAGACGTATCCGCCGCGATTCTTTACCCCTACTTGGAAAATGTCAGAGGCAACGCTGGCACAAGATCAGGCGGGGGCGCGAGCCCGGATAGTGAAGGAGAGCATGTCGAAATTGGCGGAAGTCCGGATTTTCGCAAGGTGCTGATATATATTAGAAAAATTGCTTAATGCCGTGGTCTGTGCTCTAATGGTGATCGAACCGCGAGTCGCGTCTGGTTGCGATGTCGCGTTCACCGAGGGCCTTTCCATCCGGGTGGGAGACGATCTCACGCCCATACGCATCGAGCAGAACAAGCAGACCGCCGAAACGGCGACAACAGCGCAAAACAGTTCTGGAGGAAGCATCTCGCGAGATGCTCCGAATGCGAAAGTAGAGAGGGGTCAGAAATGCTGCCCGAACCGTGAACCATAGAACAGAGGCGGTCATCACTCCGCCTGCAAGGAAAGACAGCAGCACTGCTGATCGACGTAAGACATCGATAAGGTAGTCGAGTTGACTTTCCCGGACAAGCCCGCCGCTGGAAAATTCCGGTAGCGAAAAGCCTCCGTGCGCGGATCGCGCAACGGCCTCGTGTCCTGCACCCCCCCAACTGTCGCCCGACCGGGCGAACCGTTTCAGCAAACGCGCCGCTTGGTTCGGCGTGAATAGGAAAGCCATCCCATGCAGACCGTCATGGAAATCGCGGTCAACCATCCGCATGCCCACCTGCCGCACCTCTGGTCGGCCAACATTGCACCCCCGACGCTTGCGGATCCCGATGATCCGAACAAGCTGAGCCCGACCCGCCTGAGCAGGGCAGAGATGAAGAGCGGAGAGCCGAAGAGGATCTGGAAGTCCGGCAGCACTTGCCGTGTGGCTTTCGTCACGCGCCTGCATCGCCGCGCAGTCCGCCAGGAGTTCTGGTGCGCCTCCTTTGAAGAATCGCAGGTGTTCCTCAATATCGCCGGTCACCCTGAGGTCGTGAATTTCATGGAGCAGCGGACGACTGTGCCTTTCGTCGATTTGTCGGGGCGCGACACCTTCACGCGTGTTGATGCCCATGTTTTGCTTCGCAGCGGCGAAGAGGTCTTGGTGTCGGTCAAATACGACGAAAAAGCGCGTCGCCAGTCATACTTGGCTGAAATCGCAAATGTCGCTGCGCAGACGCCCTACGAGGTGGCGGATCGGTTCACGGTAACGTCGCGCTACCTGTTTTACCCGACGTACAGAGACTGCGCGCACGCGATCCACCAGGCGCGCGGCGGCTGGGACCCTGATGCCGACGATCACATGCTCGAACTCTCTGAACATCTCGGTGAGCGGTTCACCCTTCAGGAAATCGTCGATGCTTCCGGCCTCGGCCATCGTGGCCGGCGCGCCGTCATCCGCCTCGTCGGCGACGGCGACATCGGCAAACACCTCCTCGACCCCTTTTCCCCCGACACCCAGCTTTGGAGTGCAGCAGCATGAGCTACTTTCAGAACCTGAACTCGAATGATCGCGTGACCTTCGAGGGTTGCGAAGTCTCTAACATCGAAGTCGTGATCGACAAGCACTCGAAGGACATCACGCATTACCGTCTGTCTATCCCCGCGCCGGAGAGTGGTACCGTCGACATTCGCCTGTTCACTCCCGCCGAAATCCGCCATCTGAAGGAAGCGGAAATCATGGACGTCGAGCGGGGGTATTACACGCCCGCACGGGTCCGCGACCGCGATCTCTACGGCTCCCGTGAAGTCAACGGCTCCTCTTCTGCGCAGCGCGAGCGGATCGATCTGGCCATGCAGCAGTGCCGCCTGATGGAACGCTATTATGCCTTGGGCATGACGCTGACCAAGGAAGGGGTTGCGCAGTATCGTGACGAAATGGTGCGGGACTATGAAACGTATCAAGCGCGCAAGAAATACGGCACGCAAAAGGCCAACGCGGCACAGCTTCTGAAGCGGCTGCCCTCAAACAGCAATTTGCTGGAGAAGTTCTTGAAGTACCGTCGCGCGAAGGGAAACCCGAGAGCATTCCTGCCTGTGAAATCGGACCCGATCGATCTCGATCTCCAGGTCAGCGAAGACTTCTGCTTCGTCATGGAGCGTCTGGGGCGCTACGCCTCGGCAGACGGGATTTCGAAGAGCGAAGTCATCGACGATCTGATCGGGGACATGAAGTCGGAAAATGTCTATCGAGAGTCCATTGGCAAGCCCAAGATGAAGATCCTGTCCCAGCGCCAGTATGAGCGCTGGATCGACAAGTATCTGGATCCGTTCGAAGTGACTATGCAGCGCGAGAGCCTGGCAGCAGCCCTGAGGAAATTCGGCTCTGTCGAACCAGGCCGCAAAGCAACCTACATCGGCGAAGTCGTCACGTTCGATGCTTGGCAGGCGCATATGAAAGTGCGCAACTGCACCCGGGACGAATACAACATGATGACCGAGGAGCGACGCAAGGCGGTCAAGTTGGTCAGTCCGTGGATCACCGCGGCTGAAGACTTGGCGACGCGAGCAATCGTTGGTGTTTCGTTCTCCCTGACGCCGAACCAGGAGGCCTCCCTGGAATGCTTGCGGATGATTTATCGGGACAAGACTCATCTGTTCCGGAACGCTGGCATCAAGGGGTCCGATTACAACATGATCTGTTACATGCGTGAGGCGAGCAACGACAACGGCTCCGAATACGGTAAGGATCCGTTCGGCGGAGCCCTGTTCTCGAGTGCGGTACGTCTGCTCGGGTCTACCCAAATGAACGGCGCTGCGGGCGTTTCCAAGCTCCGCGGGGCCATGGAGCGGTTCTTCTGGACCTGTGACCTGAAATGGGTGCGGTTTCTGCCGGGGTATACTGCGGAGAACCCGCAAGCCCGGAACGATCGCAAATATCTCTCCGAGGCCTGCATTTGTTGGGACGAGTTCCAGACGCTATTTTTGCTATTCATCGCCGAATACCACAAGACGCCACATCGCGGTCTCAAAGGACGCACCCCGGCGGCTGTATGGCAAGAGCTATCTGATAATTCCGAGTATGATCCTTCGCAGATGCCGTCCCCGTCGCAGTTCCGTGAGGCATGCGGGTTCCACTCCACCGCGACCGTCAGCGAGGAGGGCATCAAGTACGCCGGCATTGTCTATTCCAACCAGTTCATTCGGCAGCAGCGGATGGCGCGTATGGTCGATCGCATCGCGGCTCCGGGCGAGCGCATCGAGATCATGGTTGATCCCCACGACGTGGGCGCGATCTCTGTGCTGGCGAATGGCGACTTGATCACCGTCAACGCCATCACCGAGGGCGTCTACGGCAAATCGCTGCGCGAATGGCAGGCCGAGCGCCAGATTGAGCGCATGAAGCGCGACGCGGAAAACCTCGAGCAGGACGAAGCGCGTCGGGAAGCCCGCGCGCTCTGCAAATCGCTCTCGCAATCCATCATGTTGGCGTCGGACATCGGGATGTTTGGCTACACCAAGGCGGAAATCGACCGCGCGAAGAAGGAGGCCGAGTATGGTCACGGCCAGTTCGAGAAGCCGTTTGTTGGCCGGGACGAATACGTGGATCCGCTGACCGAAGGCGGGTATCGGACTGCTGAGCCGGAGGATGACGAGGATTTCGCCGAACCGGATACGGTCGACAACGAGGCCAAGACCGACATGGACAGGCTCCGGTCCGCCTCACGCAACCGGAAGTCCAAAAGGAAGTGATCACATTCGCCGCGGCACTAGGTGCCGCGGCGTTTTCTTTTGAGACCTGTCGACGTTGGGCGCTGCAGCGCCGAGCAAGGTCAAGCTCTGGGGGAAGGGCACTCTTATTGCGTTCCATCATGGCAGGAGCCTCCGGGCCAAGGATCTGATTTTTCCAAGCATAGAGCGTCGGCCGACTAACTCCGAACTTTTCAGCCAGGGACTGGGCACTTTCTTGACGGCTATATAGCCCCGCCACAGCAGCCTGCTTCACGGCGTCAGAGTGATTGCCGGGGCCATATGCTGTGTTGGAGGCCGGCTTCATGTCAGGAAAGGCCTCGCGCACCCACGCCGTCATTGTGGTTCGGCATGGATAGCCTAAAGCACGCAGCGTCCATGAGATACAGCGGCCATGGGTTGCATAATGTTCTAACGCCATCTCCTTTTGCGCCAGCGAGAATTTAGGCGGGCGTGGCGCCGATCGTATCGGCAAGTCCTGCAGACGTTTGTATTCTCGATACCACCCTTTCAGGGCGTTCTTCGTTGGATACCCCAACTCACGGATGGTGGCCTGAGCGCGCTTGCCGAGCTTGATATAAAGCTTAACCGCGCGCAGTCGTTCTTCGTAGCTGTACATGAACTATCTCCAAGACAGTCCATCTTTTCGACCGCACCCCCACCCCATCAGTTCTCAGTGACAATCAACACTTACGGCGCATGTCGGTGGCTGTTGAGTTTTCTATATAAAATATGGTGCCAAATTCCTGAAATTTCGATCGGAGGGGCATAACCTTGAGTGTGAAGTTGAGCTCGACGAGGAACCGCAGCGCAGGCGATGCCTGCAGGAAGGAAGGTGGGAAGGAACAGTTGCGAAAAGTTAGGTCTGCGCGGTTTTCGTCGTAAGTATCTGAAATTAAATTAGTATTTGACGAATCTCGCGCCTTGTGGTCGCATGATGCAAGATGAACCCTGTGCTTTTCCGGCCTGTCGTAAGGCCTCGGAAGGGCATCCACGGCAGCTGCGCCAGGCGATCTACTGCCTTTGCGACGACGCAGTACGCCGGATGGAGGGCTATGCCCCGGTGATCATCAGGACGCCATGGCTGCAATGCACAGACACAACGAACACGAGTCGGCCCGACCGAGAGAGAGACTGGGCCGCTTGCCACCAATCTGCCGCCGGTCTGTGACGGCGTCCTTTCCGAACGTTGCCATGCGGGGATGACGCGCGCCAATGACCCGGTGACAGGCGCCATCTGGCGTAGGCCAGGGGCAAAATCCGTATCGGCCCGCTCGTCCGGCGGGTCAGCCAAACCGCCACAATACCGAAATCCTGCGCCATCCCGTGATGAGCGCGAACGAGAGAAACTTGCCATGATTTATGACCCTATCGACGACGATGACGAAACCACGGTGGCCGCGCCCATGCCTGGTGTTAGTGCCGAAGCCTTTAAGGCGTTTACCGCGACAAGTGCCCTCGCTGCACAGCTTGTTCGTCTTGAAGAACACTTTGAACAGACTGCAACCTACCGCCGTTTTCAGAAAAGGGTCTTCGATATCCTTGCCGCCCGTGAAGCCCGCATGGGCAAGGGCAAGGGCGAGTTGAAGGGAGCCATGCTTATCGGTCCGGCCGGCGCCGGCAAGTCGCGCATCGTGGAGGAGATCATCAAGGAGCACCACGCGCTGACGCAGCATGTCGGCAACTGGCAGTACGGCACACGGATCCTGAGCGTCGTCGTCCCCGGGCGCTCGACCCTCAAGGAGACGTTGAATGCCATCCTGAAGGCATTGGGCCATCCCGCCAGGGGGCGTCGCGATGAAGAATACCTGGCAAGTCTGGTCACGACCTACCTGAAGCTCTGCGGGGTCGCGGCCGTCCACCTCGACGAGGTCCAGGACAGCGGGCGCTACAAGACGAAGGACAGCACCGACCCTTTCCTGAAGGTCTTCCGCAACTTGATGCAGGCCAAGGACTGGCCGGTCTGCCTGATCATGACCGCGACCCCGGAAGCCACGGATATTCTGAACGGGGACAAGACCTTTTTGCGCCGGATGAAGCCCATGGAAATGCGGCCGATGACGTTTGCCAGTGATGGCGAGGTACTGCGCGATGCCCTGAGGCAGCTGTTCGAAGACGCTGGCCTCGAAGGCTCCGGAATTCTGTCGCAAGACGAGTTCATCAAGATCCTGATCCACGCCTCCGCTGGTCGGTTCGGCGTTGCGGTCGAGATGAGCATCGAGGCGATCGGCGCGTGCCTGGGAGAAGAGAGTGCCGAAATCGACATGGCGCATTTCGCGGACGCCTACGAGATGCGGATGGATTGCGACGAAGAGCTGAACCCGTTCGTCTCCGTGAACTGGAAGCTCATCGACACCATGAACGCGCTGCAGCGGTACGAGGAGGAGCGCCAGGTAAAACGCCGTCGCAAGACGTGAACCCGTCCGGCCGACATGGTCGGCCGCCCGTCGAAAAGCCGCCCCATCGGGCGGCTTTTCTCGTTTCAGGGTTCGCCCGGGGGCCGGAACCCCCAGATCCAGAGCGTCTTTTCGGCGACGCGGACCCTGGATTTGACGTCGCAAGCTGCGATGCTAAATGTCGCTGCCGGAGTTAAGTAATTGATTTCATTGGTGGAAAATTCAGACCAAACCCCAATCCTGATGTCGGACGACAGTGACTGAAAGCAATTCTAGCCCATTACGCCTGAAGTTTTGACCGCTATGAATGTACCTAAAGACCATCGGGTTCTCGCCCGGTGGTCTTTTTGGTCTCAAACACGATGCTGCCCCCACAAACCAATCATCGCCCGCGCGGCCTGTGCTGTCGCGATGTGTCTTTCGCTTTTTCTGGCCAGAAGACGAGCGCTCCCCCCCCCCTCGCATGCCTGTTCGATTACGCACAGGAGATGTTGACGGTTGAGAGTTGCTGCAATTCCGCAGGGTGCTTATCCCAAGGGGCGTAATGAATGCACCTAAATCAGGGAATGAAACCGATATGAAGAACGTCCTTCTCTCGACGGCTGTGGCTGCAACGCTCGCGGCGGCGGCACAGGCTGAAACCGTGACCTATATGCTCGACCCGTCGCATAGCCAGATCGTCTTTAGCTACAATCACCTGGGCTTTTCCACCACCACAGGCATGTTCTCCGGGTTCGAGGGCAGCATTGAACTGGACGCAGAAGACCCCGCGGCCTCAAGTGTTGCCGTTTCCTTCCCCGCAGAAAGCCTCATTACCGGCTGGCCCGCCCGCGAAGCGCATTTTCTGACAGAGGATTTCTTCGGCGCCGAAGCGAACCCAGTGGTGACCTTCAAGTCGACAAAGATCGAAGTGACGGGTGAGGACACCGGTTTGATCACCGGCGATCTGACGCTGAACGGGATCACGAAATCTGTGGTGCTGGACGCCAAGCTGAACCAAATGGCCGACCACCCGATGGAGAACCGGCCCTGGGCGGGCTTTGATGCCACGACCACGCTGTTGCGGTCTGACTTCGATATGGGCCAGTTTGCTCCGTTTGTTGGCGATGAAGTTGCCATCGACATCTCGGTCGAAGCCATGGTTCCCGCCGAGTAACCGGCATTCGCCGCAGCAATTCAAGGGCCGCCCAAGCGTTTGGGCGGCCCTTCTTCGTTCAGGCATCCTCTGGCCTATTCCGCTTTGGTTGCGACAAGTTCGATGAGGGTTGTCACGCTGAACCCGACGGTGCTTTCATCCGGATAGCCCGCCCCCATGCCGAAATCGCGGCGGTCCAGAGCTGTGCTGCCAGACACGGTGGCCCTGCCGTCTGCCAGAACGAGGTCGAAATCAAGGGTCACGGGCACGGTCTGCCCGACCAAGGTCAGCGCCCCTGTGGCACTGTGGTTCGATCCCCCGACCCGCCGAATGTCGCCTTCGAACACCGCCTTGTCATGGGCTGCGACATCAAAGAACTCTGGGCCTTTCGCTTGTTCCGTCACCGATCCCAGCTTGAGGGAAGTGGTGTCGATGACCGCCCTCACAGTTCCCGCGCCGCTGTCGGGGTCATATTCGATACGGGCATCCCAATTTGCGAAACCACCCGTCACCTCGGCCCCCATCTGGGTGACCGAGATAGCCAGGCGACCCTCCTGCACCACCCAACCTGCTGTGCTTTGCGCGGGCTGCCTTGCGGCCGTCTCGCCCTCATGCGCGGGAGCAAAGACGGTAAGTGCCCCGCCGATTGCAATCGCCCAAACCCCCATCGCGGCAAGGGTCGAGGCGGCCATGCCCGCGTGGGCGGCCTTCGCATCCCCGGCGGCCCGGCCGTTCCACATGCGGGCCAAAGTGCTGTCCCGGTCGATCACAGCATGTTTGAGGGCCCCGCCAATATGCGCCGCGACGGTGGCCGCCAATACGATCCCCGCGATCCAGTGAACATTCGCCGCCAGTTCCGCCAAACGCTCTGATTTTGGAATGAACGGCAGGTCTTGGGCAAAGGGCCACCAGATCGGCGCAAAGCCGACTTCTGCCGAATGGATCACCCAGCCGGACAGGGGCAATAGGAAGATAGCCGCGTATAAGACCCAATGGGCTGTCTCGGCGGCAAAGGTTTCAAGGCGGCGTTCGGGGTGAAGGGGCAGGGGGCGCGGTTGCGTCAAGGCCCAGATCACACGCAGCACGGCGAGCGCCAGAACGGTAACCCCGATGGTCTTGTGGGTGGAATACAACAGCTGAAGGAACCCGACGGT
This sequence comes from Sulfitobacter sp. 1A12157, assembly GCF_043557345.1. Lineage (NCBI taxonomy): Bacteria > Pseudomonadati > Pseudomonadota > Alphaproteobacteria > Rhodobacterales > Roseobacteraceae > Sulfitobacter > Sulfitobacter sp. 1A12157. The sequence continues at coordinate 217,275 of NZ_JBIFFV010000006.1, read as the reverse complement.
GTCACCTGAACGCGGCGTATATTTCCCAATCACCCCGAGCCCTAAGTCGAGCAAGACCAAAAGCGCAATGCTCCAGTGAAAAAACCGGGCGACGCGCCCGTAGCTGGCGGCAGTATTTCGTATCATTGAACCCTCGCGTGGTTGTGCTGGAGGTTCGATACATCAACCACATGCCCCCTTCATCATGCGGTTTTACACAGCCAATGTGCGCGAAAGAGGGAAACGCGCGGCAAATGGCCTGCGAAACCTCAGGATGCCCCTTTCATTGACATCATTCTGCGTTGCCGCAATGGTCCGCGACAGTCAGATTGGATGGACAGTAACGTGACGAAAATCAAAAGACGCACCTTTGGTGTCGTTGGTTTGGGCAACTTCGGAAGCTCCGTTGCGAAGGAATTGCAACGTTTCGGCAACCATGTCATCGGCATCGACATCTCGGAGGCGCGCGTTGCCAACCTCGCCGATACCCTTTCGCAGGCCATGATCGTGGACGCCCGCGATGATGCCGCGCTCCGTGATGCCGGGTTTGGGGACTGTGATACCGCCGTGGTGGCCATGGGGTCGGACCTAGAGGCCAGCATTCTATCGGCGATGAACCTTAAGCTCGTGGGCGTTCGGGTCGTCTGGGCCAAGGCCACGACCCGCACCCATCACCGAATACTGAAAAAGCTCGGCGTGGACAGGATCGTGCATCCCGAGGTCGAGATTGGCCAGCATATCGCCCAGATCCTGCACAACCCGCTCTTGCGGGACTATGTCAGCCTCGGCAACGGATACCATGTGGTGAACTTTCGTATACCCGAAAGCCTTGAGGGCAGGCGTCTGACCGAACTGCCGCATGGGAAAACCTATAATCTGCGCTGCATCGGCGTGATGCGAGGGAGCGAATTCATCGGGCAGGATGGAGACGAATGTCAGTTGCAGCGCGATGATCTGCTCTTGCTGTTGGGCCAGCGCAAAGACCTGCACAGCTTTTCGGCCAGCCTCTGACAATGGCCCTGTCGGTTCGGTCCCTCCTGCGGCGGAAAAAGACCCTGCGGATGCCGCCGCCTGCGCTTTTGTCGCTCTATTACATGGCGTTTATCATTCTGGGGGCCGTTCTGCTGTGGCTGCCGATTTCGCATCACGGTGACATCGGTCTGGGCGAGGCGCTTTTTACCTCGACCTCTGCGGTGACGGTCACCGGGCTGGTGCTTGCCGACACCGGGGCGGCATTCACGGGCTTTGGTCAAGCGGTGATTGCGGCATTGATTCAGCTTGGCGGGCTTGGCCTGATGACCTTTGCGGTGCTGTTGCTGGGGGCGCTTGGTATTCCCATCGGCATGCCGCAACGGCTGATCCTGCGCGAGGATTTGAACCAGACATCCCTGTCGAACCTGTCCTATATCGCGCGTATGATCTTGATCATCGCCATCGCTTGCGAGGCGGTAGGTGCCGCGCTTTTGGCCCTTGTCTTTGTGCCTGAGTTCGGCTGGGCCGGGCTGTGGGAGGCGGTCTTTCATTCCATTTCCGCCTTCAACAATGCCGGGTTTGCCCTGCACCCCGACAGCCTGTCGCAGTGGGTGGGAAACCCGATCATCAATCTGGTGATCCCTGCGCTTTTCATCCTTGGCGGGCTTGGGTTTATCGTGGTCGGCGATGTCTATCGCAACCGGAGTTGGCGCAAACTGACCCTGCATTCAAAGCTGATGCTGGTTGGCACGGCACTGCTGATCACTTGGGGCAGTGTCATGTTTGGCCTTCTGGAATGGGGCAACCCTGAGACCCTCGGTCCTTTGAGTGTCGTTGAGAAACTCTGGGCAAGTTGGTTTCAAGGCACCACGCCGCGGACCGCTGGTTTCAACACGATCAACACCGGCGGGATGCATGACAGTACCTCCTTGCTGGCCATGACGCTGATGCTGGTGGGGGGCGGCAGCACCTCAACGGCGGGTGGCATCAAGGTGACCACGCTCTTTGTCCTGCTGCTTGCCACGATCGCATTTTTTCGGCGTCAGACAACACTGCATGCCTTTGGCCGGTCCTTGGGGCTGGATGAGGTGATGAAGGTCTTGGCCCTGACGACCATTTCCATGCTGCTGGTCCTGACGGGGGTATTCGTCATGACCATCAACCACGACGGCCAGTTCACCGATATCGCTTTTGAGGTCACATCCGCTTTTGGAACGGTCGGCCTGTCGCGGGGCATTACGGCAGAGCTGGATGGCATTGGGCGTTTCATCATCATGACGATCATGTTCGTCGGGCGGGTCGGCCCCTTGGCAATCGGCTTCTTCCTTGCCACCCGCAGCGTGCCAAAGGTCAAATATCCGGCGGGACAGATTTATCTGGGATGATGGGGCGATTGGCTTCGCGCCACGGAGCCTGCGCTGGCGTCAAACCGGTCAGATCGTCTCGTCGTCGTAAGGTAGGCTGTCGAGGGGGCGGTTCACGAAATCAGGCGGCGGGGTCTTGGCGAAGCGCACCGCTGGGATCTGGGTGCGGCCCTCTGCAATCGCCTTCACGACACGGTGCATTCCATCCATCAACCGACCATCGGCACAAAGGATAATCGGATGCCGGGGATCGAGGTCGCCGATCAGGGATAGGTGGCCCGCAATTGATCGTGGGGTGGGTATGGCATCGGCCGCGCCATACCACCAATTCTCATCCGCCTCGGCAATAGCGTCGGGCGATACCATCTGCACCTCTAACCAACGCGCCGCGCGCATCAGCCGGTGCACGTCCCAAATGTGTAAGTCAGATCCGACTTTCCGAGAGTGGTATTGCTTTCTGACGGGCTTTTTGTCCGAGGTCTCCATCTTCAAAAGGGTAGATGGTGATCGCGTGGGCGCAAGGGCGCTGCGACTCGCAAGGGCAGGGGGACATTGCCGCCCCCGCGAGACCCCGTTTGGCGATGAGGCGCCCTAACAATAGCGTTCCGGCCCCTGCCACTGCGCCTCTGAATAGCGGTCTCCATGGGCCCAGCCCACGGGCAGGACCGCCTCGATCTGCTCAAGATCGCTGGCCGAAAGCGCCAGTTCCGCGCCCGCGGCACACTCCCGCAAATGTGCCGGATAACGGGTGCCGGGAATCGGGATAACATGCTCGCCCCGACTTAAGAGCCAGGCTATGGCCAGTGCGGCTGCCGAAGTCTCCATCTCTGTTGCCAAGGCGCGGAACCTATCCGTGATGGCGAGGTTCTCGCTCAGGTTCGGCTCTACGAAACGGGGGTTGCCCGACAGGAAGGGCAGTTGCGAAATGCGGTCCTTGGGGATTGGATTGTCGGTCAGCAAAGACCGCCCGACCGGAGAGAAGGCAACCATGGCGACACCCAGTTCCGAGCAAGCCTGCACCAGACCGAGGTCCGGGGCGCGGGTCGACAAGGAATACTCGGATTGGACCGCCGTAATCGGATAGGCCCAATGGGCGCGTCTCAGCGTGGCGGGAGAGACTTCGGACAGTCCGATCGCCCTTGTTTTTCCTTTTTCGACCAGACGGCCTAGATTGGCCGCCGTTTCCTCAGGGCTAAACCGTGGATCCCTACGATGAGCGTAGAACAGATCGACACAGTCCACGCCGAGGCGCTGAAGCGATTTGTCCAACTCCGCTTCGAGATGCGCGGCGGAGTTGTCGAGGATCCGGTTGCCATCGTCGTCGCGGGTGATCGTCGCCTTGGTGGCGATCACGAAGTCTTTGCGCGCGCCCGGGTTGGCCTTCAGGTAGCTGCCGATGGCGCTTTCGGATCGGCCCATGCCATAGATATTCGCGCTGTCCAGATGGCTGATGCCAAGATCGCGGCAGCTATCCAAGATCGCATGGCTTTCGCCCTCGTCGGTGGGGCCGTACATGTCGGAAAATGACATGGCGCCATATCCGACGCAGCTGATCTCCGGCCCGTTCTGTCCCAGTTTGCGCGTTTTCATGAAAGCCTCTTTGGTTCGGAATGATCTGTCGCGGGTGTCATGATGATGAAAAGACCCGGCCTTGTCGAACGGTCATATTTTCGGGTCTGTGAGGCACTGCGTCCCTGTCGGAGGCCAAGTAATATCACCTTAACCGGTCTTCTTGACATTTCTTATAAAATTAGTCAGGAATTCGGGCAATCCTCTGATCTGCCAGAAATGTCATCCCCATGCCGACGTCCTCACTGTCTGAACTGCGCAACGCGCGGGCCTTCATCCCTCGTATGGAGGCGCGGACAAGAGACCTTCACACCCTCAAACCCTTAAAGTTCAGGCCGCTTTCAGGGGCTGTCGCGGATGTGTGGCACGTCTCCGGTAAGCGGGGCGGGGGCGGGTATTACATTGCGCCCGATCCGCGGCTCGTCGTGTTTCTAGACGATGTGCCGCCCTCGATCCAATTGCGAACCTCCGAGGAAGGGGCCGATGGGACCGGGCTGCGCGCCTTTTTCGTGCCTGCCGGCGTCCCGCTCTGGAGCAAGCTTGCTAAGGCACAGAGGCTCAGCCATATCGACTTTCATTTCGACGCGGCTGCCTTGCAAGCGCGGCTGAGCGCCAGTGGCCTTTCCAGTTTGCCGCGCTGCCTCATTTTTGCAGGCGACGACAGTATTTTGCTGACCCTCGCCCGGCTGGCCGCGCGTGAAGTCGAGGCACCGCAGCGCGGTACGTTGGTTCTGGACGGATTGCTGCAGGCGCTCTTGGGGGCCGTCGTGGCGCCTCCTCTCGACACCGCGGCGCCTGCGTCTGGTGGGTTGACGCCGCAACTCATGTCGGCAGTGCAGCGGCATATGGCCAAGAATATCTTTCGGGCCGTCAGTGTCGCGGAACTGGCGCATGTGGCGGGGCTTTCCGAAAGCTGGTTCGGCCGGACGTTCAAGCAAACGACGGGCATGTCGCCGCAGCGTTGGATCGCCGAATGCCGCGTCCTTGCCGCCAAGGAAATGATGGCCGACCAGCAGCGCCCGCTTGCCGATATTGCGGTGGCAACCGGCTTTTCCGATCAATCCCACCTTTCGCGGGTCTTTCGACGCTCGGTCGGTCTGTCGCCCTCACAGTGGCGCCGCCAAACGCAATAGCCCCTTTGCAACGGATTGAGGCAAATGACGGCGGAAACGTTCAAGACGCGTCGAAATAGTTGAGTTATTCGCTCGGGAAATTCACAGACGGATATGAGAACATGAAATCCACATTCTTCCTGATGCTGGGCACCAGCGTATTGGCCGTGTCGGCAGGTGTTGCCGCCGCACAGGATGCCGTAGACCTCGGCGAAATTGTCATCCAGTCCGAAGAAGCCCCGACCGGCCCTGTTGTCGGCTACGCGGCGGGCACGACGGCCTCGACCAAGAGCGGGCGGTCCTTGCTGGAAACGCCGTCGTCGATCACGGTCGTGACCACGGATCAGATCGAGGATACGGCGGCCAACAACCTGTCCGAGGCGCTCGGCTATTCCGCGGGCGTGGTGACCGAGGCTTATGGGGCCGACCCGCGGTTCGATTCGATCTCGGTTCGGGGGGCGGATTTGCAAAACCAGATCTACCTCAACGGGCTTCCTTTCAGCCGTTCCACGCGCCCGAACTACGGTGCGCCCTCGCTTGATCTTTACGGAATGGAGCGGGTCGAGCTGTTGCGCGGGCCGAACTCCGTCCTCTACGGGTCGGGGTCTCCGGCAGGTCTGGTGAACCTGATCCAAAAGCGGGCTCAATTCGATGGTGACACGAATGAGGCCGGTCTGCACACCGACAGCAACGGCTCTTACTATGCGTTCGGCGACGCGAACCGCGTGGTCAACGAAAAGCTGGCCTATCGCATTGTCGGAAAGGCGGGCAATCGCGTTCTGGGCATCGACGAATACGATAACCCGGGCGCCTACCTCGGCTTCGCCGCGAAGTACCGTCCGACCGATGCCACCACGGCGGAGTTTCTGCTCTCTTATCAGGATGACGACCCGGATTCCCCTTCGGGCGCGCCCAATGGTCTGATCGGCACCGCATCCGATGAAACCCTGCGCGATTTCTACTTCGGCAATGAGGCGCTGGAATACGGCGACCGCAAGACACTCAACATCGGAACCCAGATCACGCATGAATTCGACAGCGGGTGGCGGCTTGTGGGCAATGCGGGGATCACCAAGTTTGACTGGTCCTATTCGAACCTGTCCGTCGGCGCGGTTAACGGAACGAATGTTTCCCGCACCCAGCTGTTGCAGGACGAAGATGTGACCTCCTATGCGGTGGACCTGCGCCTTGAAGGGGCGGCCTATACAGGTGACCTGCGCCATAACCTCACCTTTGGCGTGGATGCGCGCAGGTTCGAGGAATCCGCCGTCAGCCTGTTCCACTACGGTCAGCAAGAGATCGACTTTGCCAATCCCGATTACAGTCCGATCACGCCAGAGCGTAACGGCGCAAGTTGGTACGCCAACAAGAATGTGACGGTGCAGCAAACCGGTTTCTATGTCAGCGACGAGATCGACTATGGCAATTGGCGCGCGGGTCTGGCCCTGCGCCATGACCGCAACAAGTCCGAAGGGCAGTCCGAAACGCTCTATTCGGTGCCGGGGTCCGGCGATTTTCCGGGCACGGTCGATCTGACGCGCGACGACAGCGCGACCACCGGGCAGGCCAGCCTTGGCCATGTCTGGGACAACGGTCTTTCGGCCTATCTGTCCTACGGCACCTCTTTCCAAAGCTTCGCGGAACCCGGCGATACCGGCAGCGCGCTTGAGCCGACAACGGGGGAGCAGTGGGAAATCGGCATGAAATACCTGCCCGCCACGGTAGACGCCTATGTGTTGGCAGCCCTCTACCAGTTGGAAGAGAAGAACCGCGCGGTCTATGTGCAAAATGGCGCCGGGGTCCGAAGCTATGAGCAGGTGGGCAAGTCCCGGGTGCGTGGGCTTGAGTTGGAAGGCCGGGCCAATCTTGTCAACGGTTGGAGCCTGACAGGCGGCTATTCCTATACCGACAGCGAGATCATTGGCGGCGACGAAGATGGCAATGAGTTGGGTTTGACGCCCGCGCATACCTTCAAACTCTGGGCCTCCAAGGAAATTCAGGCCGGGCCGCTTGCCGGGCTGACCATCGGGGCGGGGGCGCGCTACATCGGGGAGCGCTATGCGTTCAACGCCAATGCCAACCAACTCGACGCTGTAACCCTGCTGGATGCCGCCGTGTCCTATAATTTCAATGACGGGACCGAGTTGCAGGTCAATGTGACCAACTTGACCGATGAGGCTTATGTATCCTCCGTGGGCTACTTCTCCACCTACTATGGGGACGGGCGCACCTTCTCGGCGACGCTGTCCAAGAAGTGGTGAACTCCAGCCCCCTGACGCGCCGCGCATTCATTGCCACAGGAGCCTGCGCTCTTGTGGCATCGCGCGCGCGCGCCTGGGGGGTGTCGCGGGTTGCGGCGATTGATTGGGCGATGGCGGAAACGGCTGTGGCCCTTGACCTGCCGCTGGCGGCGGTGGCGGAGAAGCGGCAGTTCCTCCGCGGCGCGGCGGTAGCGCTGCCCGCGGGCTGCGCGGCAGCCCCAACCTCGAAGCGCTGAGCCTTGTCGCCCCCGACCTGATCTTGTCGTCGAATTTCTACAGTTTCGTGGAACCGCAGCTTGGGCGCATCGCCCCGGTGATCACCCAAAACATGTTCATCCCGACCGAACCGGCCTTGCCAAAGGCCCTGTCAGCGCTGGAAACCTTGGCGATACAATTGGACCGCGGGGCAAATGGCCACCGGGTGCGGCGGGACTATGAGACCGCCTTTGATGCCCTGCGCGCCCGCGCGACACGCTTTGCGGGACGGCCCTGTCTGGTGATGACCGTGGGGGATGCGCGCCATGTGCAAATCTATGGTTCCGACAGCCTGTACGGCGGGGTGCTGCCACGGATCGGGCTGACCAATGCTTGGGGCGGCGATACCGAGTTTGGCTTCAATGCACCGGTCCCGCTGGCGAAACTGGTCGATTTCCCCCATGCGCAACTGGTCGTCGCGGGCCCGGTGCCGCTTGTCGCGCGGCGCGCGCTTGCGCAAAGCGCGCTTTGGGCCGCCCTGCCGCCTGTGCGGGCCGGTCGGGTGGCCTATCTGCCCGATCGCATGCCTTTTGGCGGCGCGCCCTCCGCGCTGCGTTTCGCCACCCATCTTGTGACCGCGCTGGACGCTGCATGATCCCGCATCGCGTCTCGACACTGCCCCTTGTGGCCGGGCTGGCTGCGGCTTGCCTTTGGTCCCTTGCCGCGCTCAAGGCGCTGCCCGCCGGGCAATGGGTGCTGCCCTTTTCAGGGCCGCAAGACCTGTCGCCCGCACAGATCCTCTTTGCTTTCGGGCTGATGCCGCGGGCGGTGATTGCGCTGCTGATCGGGGCGCTTCTGGGGTTGTCGGGGGCGCTGATGCAGGCGGTGCTACGCAATCCGCTGGCCGACCCCACAACGCTGGGCGTGGCCTCTGGCGCGCAGCTTGCGCTGGTCTGCGCCACGCTTCTTTGGCCGCAGATGTTGGCCCTTGGCCCCGGTCCCGTGGCGCTGGCGGGGGGCGGTCTGGCGGCGCTTGTCGTCATGGCCTTGGGGGCGCGGCGCGGCTTTGCCCCTGTCACGGTCACCATCGCGGGAATGCTGGTGGGCATGCTTGCCTCCGCCATCTCTACCGCCCTGACGCTGGGGCAGGGGCATTACCTGCTGTCTCTGGTCCTCTGGAACGGCGGGGCGTTGTCACAAGACAGTTGGCACGGGGTGGCACGGCTTGCCGTGGTGTTGCTTTTTGGAGCGGCAGGGGCTGCGCTGCTTTTGCGCCCCTTGCTGGTCCTGAGCCTTGGCGGGGCGATGGCCAAGGCCCTTGGCGCGCAGGTCGGGGCCATCCGTGTCGCAGCGCTGGCATTGGCGGTGTTCCTTTCGGGCATGGTCTCTGCCGAGGTGGGGCTGGTCGGCTTTGTCGGCCTTGCGGCCCCCGCCTTGGCCCGCCGTCTGGGGGCACGCAGCGTGGCGCAGGTACTACTTGCCGCACCGCTTGCAGGTGCACTGCTGCTTGCGCTGGTGGACAGCGGTCTGATGGCCCTCGCCGCGTTGGGGCTGCCGGAGTTGCCCACGGGCGCGCTGACCGGGTTGCTTGGCGGCCCGCTTCTCATCGCGCTCCTGCCGCGCTTGCGCAACATCGTTCCGCCTGACGCCGAACGCAACGACAGCTTTTCCGCCCGCGCGCGGCACCCGTGGCAGCGGGTTGCCATGCTGGTCGGTGCGACGGTCGTCATGGCCCTGCTCAGCCTCTTCGGCACCCGCGGGCCTGATGGCTGGAGCGTGATATCTGGCGCGATTGCGACGACCTTCCTGCCGTTGCGCGCCACCGCCATTCTGGCCGCCGCCGCTGCCGGAGCGCTCTTGGCCCTTTCGGGGGCCGCTTTGCAACGGGTGACGGCAAACCCAATGGCCGCGCCCGAGGTTCTGGGCGTGACCGGCGGTGCCGCGCTTGGCTATGCGGCCACCCTCTTTGCGGTGCCCGCGCCCTCGCCACTGGCGCTGGCAATCGGCTCTTCCTGCGGGGCGGTGGCGACGCTGTTCCTGCTGTCCGCCTATGCCGCGCGCAGCGACATGGCCCCGGCGCGTCTGCTCTTGGCGGGGCTGGCGATCGGTGCATTCGCCTCGGCCCTGCTGGCGGCAATCATGGCCTCGGGCGATCCCCGGGCCTGGACCCTGCTGGGCTGGCTTGCGGGCAGCACCACGCGGGTAACGCTGGCCGGGGCGGTGGCGCTGTCGCTGTTGGCGGTCGTGGCCCTGATGGCGGCGCTGCTCTTTGCACGCTGGTTCGACATCCTGCCGCTCGGGGCGGGGATTGCGCGGGGGCTGGGAATGCCGCTTGGCACCGCAAGGCTCGCGGTCATCATGGCCGCCGGGCTGGCCACCGGGGCCGCAAGCGTGCTGGTCGGACCGGTCAGCTTTGTCGGCTTGATGGCCCCGCATATCGCCCGCGGCCTCGGCCTGCTGAGGCCCGCCCCATTCCTCGCCGCCAGTTGGTGTCTGGGCGCGCTGCTGATGAGCCTTGCCGCCTTTGGGGCGCGCACCGCCAGCTACCCCTACGACCTGCCTCTGGGGCTTTTCGCCACGCTGGTCGGCACGCCCTGGCTGTTCTTGGCCCTGCTCGGACGGAGACACGCATGAGCCTTTTTACGCTTGATCATATCACCTTCGACGTGCCCGGACGACGGTTGGTCGATGACCTGTCCCTGCGGATCGAGACGGGGATCACGGCGCTGGTCGGGCGCAATGGATCGGGCAAATCGACACTGCTAAAAATGCTGGCGGCACAAACCCGCCCCAATATCGGCAGCATCCGCTATGGCGGGCGCGATCTGCGCGACTGGAAATCTCGCGATTTCGCCCGCGATCTGGCCTTTCTGCCGCAGGTCACGCCGCCCACCGAGGGGCTACTGCTGGAGGAACTGGTGGCACTAGGCCGCTACCCTTGGCGCGGAGCCTTGGGCCGGATGGGGCCGGAGGATCGGCGCATGATCGACAGCGCCATTGCGCAATGCGGGCTTGAGCACAAGCGCGGGCAGATGGTCGACACCATGTCGGGCGGGGAAAGACAGCGCGCTTGGATCGCCATGATGCTGGCCCAAGGCGCGCGAAGCCTGCTCTTGGACGAGCCGATCTCGGCGCTGGATGTCGCCCATCAGATCGATGTGCTGACGCTGTTGCGAAAAACCGTCGACGCCGGTGCGCTTTCGGCGGTGGTGGTGCTGCATGACGTCAATATGGCGGTGCGGTTTTGCGACCATGTCATCGCCCTCGACGGTGGTCGCGTCGCGCTGGAAGGACCGGTGCAGCACCTGCTCGACCCGCAGGCATTGCAGCGCATCTATGGCCTGCCCATGCAGGTGATCGAGACCAGCCCGAGCCCGGTGGTCCACCCCACCTGAGCGCCTCTCCCTCTCACCTCTCTCTTCTCCCTCCCCGTCGAAAGCCAGCCCATGTTACGCCAGTTTTTCCAATACTACCGCCCCCATATGCGCCTGTTCTGGGTCGATTTCGGCTCTGCCGTTCTGTCCGGCCTGCTGGAACTTGCCTTCCCGCTCGCCATTACCGCCTTTATCGACCACCTGCTGCCGCTTGGCGATCTGCGGCTGACCGTTCTGGCCGCGATCGGGCTGCTCCTGGTCTATCTGGTCAATACCGCGCTGATGGGGGTGGTGATCTATTGGGGGCACCGTCTGGGGATCGAGATCGAGACCGAAATGCGCCGCCGCGCTTTTTCGCATCTGACCCGACTGTCTTGGCGCTGGTATGACCGGGCACGCACCGGCAAGCTTGTCGCCCGGGTCACCCGCGATCTGGAAGAGATCGGCGAGGTCGCGCACCACGGGCCCGAAGACCTGTTCATCGCCATGGTCACCTTCGTCGGCGCCTTTGTGTTGATGATCAACCTGCATGTCACCCTTGCCCTGATCACCGTGGTGATCGTGCCGATGATGGTCTGGGTGGTGGCCGTCTATGGCGCGCGCATGACCCGCTCTTGGCGCGAAATTTACGCCCGGGTAGGGGCGTTCAACGTCCGCCTTGAAGAGGCGGTCAGCGGCATTAGGGTGGTGCAAGCCTTCGCCAATGAGGGGCATGAGGAGGCGCTCTTTGCCCGCGACAATGCCGCCTATCGCGATACCAAACTGTCGGCCTATGCAATCATGGCCAAGGCCAGCGCGATCCACTACATGGGGCTGCGCTTCGTGCAGGTCGTGGTAATGGTCGCAGGGGCGGGATTTGTGCTCCAAGGATCGCTCAGCACCGGGGGCTTTGTCGGCTTTCTGTTGCTGGTCAGCGTCTTTTTCCGACCGCTGGAAAAAATTGCCGCCGTGATCGAGACTTACACCCGCGGCATTGCGGGGTTTCAACGCTATACCGAATTGCTGGAGACCGAGCGCGATGTCGCCGACCGGCCCGAGGCGCGCGCCGTGACCATCACCCAAGGCACCGTGCGCTTCGAGGACGTCTCTTTCGCCTATGACAGCCCGCTGCCGATCCTGCATGGGGTGAGCCTGACCGTGAACGCCGGAGAGACCGTCGCTTTTGTCGGCCCCTCGGGCGCGGGCAAGACCACGCTTCTGGCGCTGCTGCCGCGGTTCTACACCCCCTCGGGCGGGCGGATCACCATCGACGGCGTTGATATTGCGGATATGACGCTGGAGAGCCTGCGCTCGCAGATTGGGCTCGTGTCTCAGGATGTGTTCCTGTTCGGCTCCACCTTGCGGGAGAATATCCTCTATGGGAAATTGGATGCCACGGCGGCGGAACTTGAAGCCGCGGTTGAGAATGCCCAGTTGAGCACGCTGGTGGCCGCCTTGCCCGAAGGCTTGGAAACCATCGTAGGCGAAAGGGGCGTGATGCTGTCGGGCGGGCAAAAGCAGCGTGTCGCCATCGCCCGGGCTTTCCTGAAGAACCCGCCGGTGCTGATACTGGACGAAGCCACCTCTGCCCTCGACCGTGAGACGGAGAGGGACATTCAAGCAGCGCTCCTGCGGCTGTCACAGGGGCGCACGACCCTGATCATCGCGCATCGTTTGGAGACGGTGCAACATGCCGATCAGATCGTTGTCATGGATGCCGGGCGCAAGGTCGAGACCGGGACGCATGACAGTCTTTGCAGGCGCAACGGGCTATATTCGCGGCTGACGGGAGGGGTGTGACCGGACCGGAAAAGGGAGCGCCCGTCAGTCCCGCGCCTTTTCCAGCAAAGCAACCAACTCACGAAACTTCTGCCGCTGTTCTTCACGGTCGCCTGAGAGGATCGCCTCTTCCATACAGTGGTTGGCATGGTCTTCGATCACCAAGCGCTCCACGGCGCGCAGGGCCGAGCGGACGGCGGCGGTTTGCACCAGCACGTCGACGCAATAGCGCCCTTCGTCGACCATCCGCGTGACGCCGCGCAATTGCCCTTCCAACCGCGCCAGCCGCTTGAGGATCGCTGCCTTGTTTTGCTTTGCTTCCACGTATGATGCCTCCACCTATCGGAACTATGACGAATGTGGCCGGTTAACATACCACAGGGGGGTATCTGGGGCCGCCCCATTCGCATTCTGCCGGCGCGTTGCAAAGGCCCGCATTGGCGCTGGTGATCATAAACTCCCATGGGGCTGATTGCCACGGTGCCAAAGGCATCGCGCATAAAGTTGATAAAGGAGACACCCATGTCCTATTGGCGTTTCGCCGCAATGATCGCGACATCCACCATCGTGATGTTTGGCCTGATGTATCTCAACACCTACGCCTTCGAACATGTCTTTTTCAGCGAAACGCGGACCTATATGGCGCTGCTGATGGGGGCGGTGATGGCGGTCATCATGCTTAGTTTCATGCTCTCTATGTATTCGAACAAAGCCATAAACATCGCCATCTATATCGGGTCCGTCGTGGTTTTTGCGCTCACCCTCTGGCTGGTTCGCAGCCAGGTCACGGTCGGCGATACCAGCTATATGCGCGCGATGATCCCGCACCATTCGATCGCAATCATGACCTCGGAGCGGGCAGAGCTTTCCGACCCGCGTGTGCGCAAACTGGCCGATGACATCATTGCGGCTCAGCGCAAGGAAATCGCCGAGATGCGCAGCCTGATCGCCGATATCGAAGAGAACGGCGATGCGGTTGACCCCGAGCTTGGCAAAGCGACATCTCCGGCGAAGGTCGGCACGGTGGAAGAGGCGCTGTCGTCGGCTGAAGTGGCCGCGGTCGACCCGGCAGCATTGACCGCAGAGGATGTAGACAGTGTGCTGGCCGCTGAGGCGATCTGTCAGTTCAGCCGCACCAACGAAGGCGATCCAAGCCTCGTGATGGCGGGCAAGACCGGCGGCATCAAACTGTCGGGCACTTTGATCGAGTTGCAGTCCAACGAGGCCATCGACCAAACCGCCCTTGCCGATGGTGCCGGTTTCTACGCTGAGGGCGTCGACGTGACCGTTGCCCCCCTCGCAGGGGCGGAGTGGACCGACACGGACGGCGACCTCAGCCGCTCGGAAGCCGAGTTGAAATTCCACCTCGACCGCGGGTTGACCGTTGGCTACCGCGGGTTCTTGGACTGCAAGAGCGAATTGTAACGCGTTCGAGGGCGGGGGGGCAGGTCGCGTTGGCCGTGCCCCCCCCAAACCCTGCTGCCACGGTAGAGAGGCTTAAAAACTTGCCATCCTTCCAGCGCTGGACGCGTTGACAGGCTTGGCCACATGGGACACTCCTATGCCTCATGCGTCCTTTGGCAAAGATATCATACCTCTGTCGCACCCTGCTTGGCGTGATTTTGGCCTGTGGTTTGTTGCTGCTGCCGCCTTCCTCTGTACATGCCCAAAGCGGCATGCATGACAGCGCGCAGTCGCTGCATCACGCTGACGATCATGGGGCGGCAATGCCTGTGGCGCAGCAGGATGCCGCGCAATCCGAGCATTTGGATTTGTCTGGGGAGCTCGACGGCGAACCTTGCTGCGGGGGCATCTGCCTTACGGCCGCGCTCAATCCCTCGCAGGATTCCAGAATGTCAGATCTGCGGTCCGTCGAATTCACCCGCGTTTCCCGGTCCGTCGTTTCGGGCCAGCCTTCCCGCCAGTTGCGCCCGCCGCGGGTCTGAGTTGATCCCGGCCCGAACACGGCCTTCCCATTCGCAGTGTCCTGCTGCGGGTTAGATCACCTCATTCTCAGGCAAATACCAATGAAACGACCACTGATCGCAGGGACCATGTCCCTGACCCTTGGCGCATGCGCCACGGCGCTTCCGCCCCTTCCTGACGTCACCGCCGCCTATGTTCAGCACCCCACGCCGCTGCCCAATGTCGCCGCCATGACCGCCGCCGACAATAGCGCGCGCGGCAGCGTTGCGCCCACCGCCGAGCAGCCCTTCGCGGGCTACCGTCGCCGCGGCGTTGTCGAGCCGCTCGACTGGCGGCGGCTCAATGCCGAGCAGGCCCCGATGCAGGGGATGAACCACTGATGCGCTGGAAATTGAAAACCGCCGTTGTCATCACCCCGCTGATCTTGGGCGCCTGCACGACAACGGACCTGCCGGTGAGCTTCTCGGCCCGTGATGCTGGCTTTGCCACCGTCGAGGCGCGCACCTCCAAAGCCATCGGCAAGCGCACCGTATGGGCACAGTCGCAGGCCGAGACCGTCGCCACCTCCAAACAGGTGCGCGCCATGGTGCAGGGCAAAACCATCAATGCCGAAACCGCCGTGCAGGTGGCGCTTTTGAACAACAAAGGGCTTCAGGCGTCCTATGCGCAGATCGGACTATCGGCGGCAGAGGCATGGCAACAGTCCACGCCTGAGAACCCGGTCGTGTCCATCGGACTGTTGGGCATCGGCGCCCCCGAGGTGGGGCTCTATCGTGCTTTGGAAAGCATGATCGCCGTGAACCTGCTGGATGCCCGCACCCGCAAACAGCGCATCGCCGTAGCCGAGGCAGAGTTCCAGCACGCCCAGATGCAGGCGGTGAGCGACACGCTGGCGCTGGCAAATGAAACGCGGGAGGCTTGGATCAATGCCGTCGCCGCCTTCGAGACGGTCAGCTACCTGAAGCGGGCCTCGGTCACCACCGATGCCTCGGCAGAGTTGGCGCAGCAATTGGGCAAGACCGGCGCGCTCAACAAAGCCGCGCAGGCCCGCGAACAGGCGTTCAATGCGGAAATGGCGGGGCAACTGGCGCAGGCACGGCTGGACGCGCAATTGGCCAAAGAGCAACTGACCCGTCTCATGGGGCTCTGGGGGCAGGACGTGGCATATTATGTCCCCGATGCCCTGCCGCGCGTGCCGAATACGGTCAAGGGCCACGGGGGCATCGAGCGGCTGGCGCTGGCCAATCGGGTCGACCTCGAAGTCGCACGGCTGGGGCTCGCCGCCACGGCGAAAGCCTACGGTCTGACCGATGCCACCCGCACGTTGACCGATCTTGAAGTCATCGCCGGGGTGGAAGTCGAGCGCGAGGAGGAGAATGGCGAGATTGAGACCAGCGCCTCCCCGCAGGTCGAGTTCGAGTTCGTCATTCCGGTCTTCGACAGTGGCAAGGCACGGCTGCGCAAGGCCGAGCTGAGCTATCTTCAAGCCGCCAATGTCCTCGCGGAACGGGCGGTGAATGTGCGCTCCGAGGCGCGGGCGGCGGCCACGGCCTATCGCTCGAGCCATCAGATCGCCCGGCATTACGCAGAGGTGGTGCTGCCGCTGCGCCGCACCATCGACGAGGAGGCGCTGCTCAGCAACAACGGCATGATCACCAGCACCTTCGACCTGCTGAACGACGCGCGTGAAAAGATCGGCAGCCAGCTTGAGGCGGCCAATGCCAAGCGCGACTTCTGGCTGGCCTCGGCCGGGCTGACCGCCGCTATCTACGGCGGCGGCAGTGGCGGCGCGGGCGCGGGCGGAGAGACACAGATCGCCGCCGGTGGCGGCGCCGGACATTGAGACAAGGAAGCAAACAGATGATCAACAGACGTCAACTGCTGGGCGCGGGTGCCGCTGGGGCGACGCTCGTCTCCTCCAAGGCTTGGGGTCAGACCCTCAACATGGGGCTGCCCGAAGCCGCCGTCATGGACAGCGCGGCGACCCAAGCCCCGACCCGCCCCACCTCGGGGCCGGATTACAACCCCGTTGTCACGCTCAACGGCTGGACCCTGCCGCACCGGATGAACAACGGGGTGAAGGAATTCCACCTCGTCGCCGAACCGGTCGAGCGGGAGCTGGCTGATGGGATGGTCGCGCGGCTCTGGGGCTACAACGGTCAATCGACCGGCCCGACCATCGAGGCGGTCGAGGGCGACCGGGTGCGCATCTATGTCACCAACCGCTTGCCCGAACATACGACGATCCATTGGCACGGGCTGATCCTGCCCTCGGGGATGGACGGCGTTGGCGGGCTCAGCCATCCCGGCATCCCGCCGGGCAAGACCTTTGTCTATGAGTTCGACCTGACCAAATCGGGCACCTTCATGTATCACCCCCACGGAGATGAGATGGTGCAGATGGCCATGGGCATGATGGGCATGTTCGTGGTCCACCCCAAGGATCCGGATTTCATGCGCGTGGATCGGGACTTCCTGATCATGCTTAATGCCTTCGACATCGACCCGGGCAGCTACATCCCGAAAATCATGACGATGACGGATTTCAACCTGTGGACCTGGAACAGCCGGATCTTCCCGGACATCGACCCTCTGGTCGTCAACCGTGGCGACAGGGTGCGGGTGCGGGTCGGCAACCTGACGATGACCAACCACCCGATCCACATGCACGGCTATGACTTCAAGGTCACCTGCACCGATGGCGGCTGGGTGCCGGAATCGGCGCAATGGCCTGAGGTCTCCATCGACATCCCCGTGGGGGCCATGCGCGCCTATGAGTTCGTGGCCGAGCATCTGGGCGACTGGGCGATCCACTGCCACAAGTCGCACCACACGATGAACGCGATGGGACACGATGTGCCGACGCTGATCGGCACCAACAGCACCCAGATGACACGTCAGGTCCGCCGCGTGCAGCCCGAGTTCATGCCCATGGGCACGGCGGGCATGGCGGATATGGGCGAAATGTCGATGCCACTGCCCGACAATACCGTGCCGATGATGGCCGGTTGGGGGCCGCATGGCCCGCTGGAAATGGGCGGCATGTTCTCGGTCGTGAAGGTGCGCGAAGGCATCGACGCGGACGATTACGAAGATCCCGGCTGGTATGAAAACCCGCCGGGCACCGAGGCGTATGAATGGACGGGCGAACTGCCTGACTTTGCGCAGAACCACAGTGCGAAAACCCAGATCACGCCGAAACCAACCTCCAAGGGCTAAGCGGCCCTCGGACCGCAACGACAACCAAAGGATACAGGAAACACCATGAACAAACTTCTTCTTTCGACCGCCCTTAGCCTTCTGATCAGCGCCCCCGCCTTTGCCGCAGGCACCCACGGCGGCGGCCACGGCGATGACGGCCATGGCGAGATGCATGAAGAAATGGCCATCGGCATGCCCGGCAAAGCCGAGGCCGTCGACCGCACCATCGAAGTGACCATGCGCGAGACCGACGACGGCGAAATGATCTTTGAGCCGGCCAAATTCGACATCCAGAAGGGCGAAACCATCCGCTTTGCCGTCACCAACAAGGGCGAGATCGAGCATGAGTTCGTCATCGACACCATGGAGGGCAACGCCAAGCACAAGGAAGCCATGGCCAAGATGGACATGGAGCATGACGATCCAAATTCCGTGCGCCTCGATCCCGGCATGGAGGGGGAGGTGATCTGGACCTTCGCCAACGAAGGCGCGTTTGAGTTCGCCTGCCTGATCCCCGGCCATTACGAATCCGGCATGCATGGCCCGCTGACCGTGGCGCAGTCCGATGCGGCCGCCGAGGCGCCGCTGGTCTATTCCACCGGCAAGGTCAAAAAGATCGACAGTAAGGGCAAGAAGGTCACCATCATCCACGGCCCGCTGGAAAACCTCGATATGCCGTCGATGACCATGGTGTTCAAAGCCGATGAGGCGCTGATCGCCAGGATGAAGGAAGGCCAGAACATCGAATTCGTGGCCGACCGTGTCAAAGGCAAGCTGACCGTCACAGCGATGAAGTAAGCGCGTCTTGCAGGGCCGGTCACTGAGGTCGGCCCTGCATTCCACCACAACAACAAGGCGTATCGAGCTATGAAAACGCGTGGAACCATCGCCCTTTGGGCCATCGCGGCGCTACAGGCCGTCGTGGCGATCTTCTTTACCACCTGCTTCTTGCTGGACGCCATCGGCATGGAGCCTGATTTCCTGATCTGGCAGAGCCATGAGTACCAGCAAACCGTCTTGGCCATCGGCCTGAACCTCGGCGTGGCTCTTGGCTGGGTCGCGCTTCGCACCAGTTTGCAACGGGCGCGGCTTGCCGAAGAGAAGATGCGTCGGTGCACCTCGGAGTTCTCAATCGTGATGTCTCAGCATTTCGCCGATTGGCGGCTGACCCCGGCAGAGCGGGATGTCGCTGTCTTTCTGGTCAAAGGGCTCAGCACCCGCGACATCGCGGAATTGCGCGGCACCTCCGAGGGAACGATCAAGGCGCAGACCAACGCGATCTACCGCAAGGCCGCGGTCACGGGGCGCACGCAGCTGCTGAGCACCTTCATCGAGGACTTGATGGATGACGTCCTGCTCCCCGAGGGCCCGCAGCGGCCTGCACCGACGAAGGGCGCTAAGATTGCCGCCGCAGCATGACACGACCCTACGAAGGAAGGTGCCCGCCTCATGATCCAAGCAATGCTTTTGTCAGCTCTGGTCGTTACAATCTGCACGGCGATTCATTATTTCGTCCTCAAAGGGGTCTCCGACACGATCGCCCGGCGCCCTGCGGATGCGCATGGCCAGAATCTGGGCCTCGCGGTGGGGGCGATCACGATCGCGCATGTGATCGAGGCTTTCGTCTATACGCTCTTCTTTCTCTGGGCCGTGCAGGGGTTGCAGATCGGCGTGCTGAACGCGTCCGGCCCGGGGGACAAGCCGATCACCCTGATGGACTATTTCTATTTCTCGCTGGTCAACTTCACCACGCTGGGGCGCGGAGACCTGAGCCCCGCAGGGCATTTGCGTTTTCTTACCGGCATCGAAGCCTTTCACGGGTTTCTTATGATCACCGCCTCGGGAAGCTTCCTTTTGCAGGTCATGGGGGGCCGTGCCCCCTTGTCAGAGAGGGGATGACCCGAATGGTTCGGCACAGTCCCCTGAGCCAGATTGCGCGCATCGGCGGTTCACCTCGCACCCGAGTTGGAAACGGCTTGCGCAGCCAGTACCTTTGTCTGAACCCCGGCGGCCCGCGCATCGACAGCAGCATGAATCTCAACCATCCCGATAAGGCATGACATGAACAGAAGACACTTCCTCGCCAGCGCTTCAGCCGCGATGGTCCTGCCGCGCCCAAGCTTTGCAAGCGCGCCGCCTTTGACGCTCAAGGCTCAGAGCGTGACCCAACAGATCCTGCCTGAGGGCGAAGGCACCACCGCGATGCTCGGCTTCAACGGCTCGACGCCCGGCCCCGAGCTTCGGCTCAAACGCGGCGCGCAGGCTTCGATCAAGGTCGAGAATGCGTTGCAAGAGGGCACAGCGGTTCACTGGCATGGCATTCGGCTAGAGAACCGAATGGACGGCGTGCCGGTCTTGACCCAAGACTTGATCAACCCCGGCGACAGCAAGACCTACAGTTTCGTGCCACCCGATGCGGGAACCTATTGGTATCATTCGCACTACATCTCGCAAGAGCAGGTCGCGCGGGGCCTCATGGGGCCGTTGATCGTCGAAGACGACATGCCGGTCGATGTGGATCACGATGTGACCGTGATCCTGTCGGACTGGATCCTTAATCAAGACGGCAGCCTTGTCGATGAGTTCACGGATATGCATAGCGTCGCGCATGCGGGCTATATGGGGAACTTCGCCCGCGCCTTCCTGTCGCGGGATGAGGTCCGGCAGGCCGACCGTGTGCGCCTGCGCCTGATCAATGCGGCGACCAACCGGATCTTTCCCCTGATGCTGTCCGGGGTCTCGGGGTCGGTGGTGGCCTTGGACGGTATGGCGCTGAGCCAGCCGCGCGACCTGTCCGACCTAGTGCTGGCCCCGGCCCAGCGGGCCGATCTGATCGTCGATATCACGGGCCCGGTTGGCTTTGAAATGCAGACCGGGCAGGGAGGCTACAGGCTCGCCGAACTGCGCGTTTCTGGTGAGAATAGCGAGCGCAAACCCGGACCTCTGCCCAAGCTCACGGCCCCGAACCTCCCCGCGCCAGGCAGCCCCGCGCAGCATCTCACCCTCACCATGATGGGCGGCGCGATGGGCGGGCATCACGGCGGCGCGAATATCTGGTCCTTCAACGATGTCTCGGACCTGCCGCCGGACCCTTTCGCCACCATAGAGCGCGGGGAGACCGTGCGGATCACGCTAGCCAATGACACCGCTTTCCCGCATGGCATCCATCTGCATGGCCACCATTTTTACGAAGTCGCCGCCGATGGCAGCCTTGGCGACCTGCGCGATACGACATTGGTCGCAGCCCGCGAAAGCCGCGATGTGCTTTGCGTGTTCGACAATCCCGGCCGCTGGCTGATCCATTGCCACATGTTGAGCCATGCCATCGGAGGGATGCGCACTTGGGTTGAGGTCACGTGATGCGCTATCTGTTTCTAGTCTGCCTTTGGGCGACCGCCGCACAGGCGGAGCACGAACTTGAAGTCCGCGATATCGAAGCCGGTCGCGGGCTCTATGCCGAGACCTGCGCGGCCTGTCATGGGGCCGATCTGGAAGGCCAACCCGAGTGGCGCACACCGGACGAGGACGGCATCCTGCCCGCGCCGCCCCATGACGCCACCGGCCACACCTGGCACCACGACAACGCGCTGCTGTTCGAATATACCAAATTCGGAGGCCAGGCCGCTTTGGCCGCGCGCGGCATCAATGATTCTGCCAGCGGCATGCCCGCCTTCAAAGAGGTTCTGTCGGACGAGGATATCTGGGACATCCTCGCCTACATCCGATCAACTTGGCCGCCCCGCGAACAGGCTGTTCAGGCAAGCCGCAATCGGGCGCATTGAAACGCTGTTGCTGGAGGGCGATGTCGGTGAGAAAGCCTTTTGCAAAGATGCCGTAAGCCGCACGATGGCAAGCTTTGGCAAGATCGACATCCTCTTCAACGATGCGGGCGAACAACACGCGCAGGAAAGCCTCGAAGACATCGAAGAAGCGCAGATCAAACGCACGTTCCGCATCAAGATCATCGGCATGATCTTGATGACGCAGGCGACGCCGCCGCATCTGAAAAAGGGCGCGCAGATCATCTGTGTGACGTTGATCACCGCCTACAAAGGGCAGGATCTTCTCATCGACTATGCCTCGACCAAAGGGGCGATCCTGTCCTTCCTGCGCGCGGTGGCAAGCAAGCTGGCGCCCAAGGGGATTCTGGTCAATGGCGTGGCCCCGGGGCCGATCTGGACGCCACTGATCCCGGCCTCCTTCTCGGCGGACAAGGTTGAGGGCTTCGGGCAGAACGCCCCGCTTGGCCGCCCCGGGCAGCCGAATGAGGTGGCCCCGTCGCTGCTGTTCCTCGCTTGCGAGGACTCGTCATATATGAGCGGGCAGGTGCTGCATCCGAACTGCGGTACGTTGGTCGGGGGCTAAACCAGATGCCTTTCGCCTCGCCCGCCATGGCGCGGGGCGGGCGCGATACGGGGGGCGCGTCCGTGGTTCAGCCCGCCGGACGCCGCCGGGTACCCGAACGCAGCGGCAAAGTGCCGTCATCCGCGCCTTCAATCGTGACCGACCCTGCAATCTTGGTTCGCGGCATGATTGAGATGTCATGAATGCGCCAATGCAGGTCGAGCAATTCGGCCTCCGCCGCCTCGACCCTTTCGGGCGTGCCGCCGTTATCATGCGCCACGACATAGATCGTACCGGTCAGAAACCGCCCCTCTTCGCGCAGCCGCAGGCGGCTTTCGCAGACCCACGGCAGCGCGTTGAAGGTCTTTTGAACCTTCTCGATCAGAGGGTCGAACTCTTTATCCTCAATCGTGCGCGGCATCTCATCGCTGAGGTCGCGGATCGCCGCGCCCGTGTGTTTGAACCCGTCATGCAGCACGTCCAAGGCAATTATGATCGCCGCGACCGCATCGGCCCACCACCAGCCCATGCCGATCCCGAGGATGCCCACGATCCCGGCAAGCCCGGTCATCCAATCCGCCTTGTTCATCATGGCATCGGCATAGAGCGTCTTGTCATGGAGCATCTTGGCAGGTTTCATTTTCAGATGGCCGAAAATGACCGGCATCACGACGCTATAGGCCAGCGCCGCGATCATCACCCAACCGAACCAAATGGTGGTGCCGAAAAGCTCGACACTGCCGATGGTGGGGTGTTCTTGTTTGAACAGCGCGATGGAAGAGTCGACGATAAGAAAAATCCCGACCCCGCCGAGCGACACGGCGCTGATCAGATAAGCGATTGATGTGACGCGGATATAGCCCAGTGGGAAACGGCGGTTGGGCTTCCACCCCTCGATCCACGAGCCAACCAAAAAGGCGATGGGCGGCACGAAGCTGAGCAGGTCTTCAATCCAAGCAGTTTTCATCGCTTGGCTGCCACCCACCACAAGGTAGATCGCCGCCACGATCGACACCAAGACCGCGAGCCAGATGACCTCAAGCCAGCGCGCGCGGTGCAGCGCCTTTTTCTGCGCCTCGGGCATGGTGCGAATGGAACGGCTCATGGGGCAGATGCGCGCAAACGCGCCCCGATGGTTCCGGCCTCATCTCGAAGGAAGCCTTCGATCTCCATCAGCCAAGCGTTTTCGCCCTGCTGCACGGCAACGACATGTTGCGCCCGCTTTAGGGTCACTTCGCTGGCGGTAAGGTCTTTTTCCTCAAGCTGCCAATGGGGGAGGGCGGCGAAGCTGAGATCCTCGGCCCATTGATCCACCGGAATGCCGCCTTCCTCCTCGACCAGCGCGGCGAGCGGCAGGTCGGGCGGTACGAAAACCTGTTGTCCTTTGATGTCATCAGGCAAAGCGTCTGGCCCGCGGCTGCCGATGACAAAGGACTCTTCGAAATAGACGTAACTCGGCGCGGCACTCTTGACTGGTGTCACGTCCTTGCGGGTGAAACCCCCGATGGCGAGGTCGATGTCACCCTTTTCCAACCCCTCCAAGGCTGCGAAGGCGCCGAGGGGCTTCCATTCGATGGACACCCCTAGGGCTTCGGCAAAGGCGCGGGTCAGATCGGCTTCGACCCCCTGCGGCGGGTGGCCGTCTGCCAGCACGATCCACGGCGGGTTTTCCGATACCGCCACGGTCATTTTCTGTTCGGCAAGAACGGTTTTAAGGGTTTCTTCCACATCCCGAGGGAACTGCAGGTCGTCGCAAGCGGCGAGCAGGCTCAGGGCGGCGAGGGGGAGCAAAAGGCTCAAACCGATCGGGTATCCTACGCCTTTCGCATGCGGCGTAGCTTTGCGGGGCGTCATTACGTTATTCCTTTGAGCCGGATCGCAGGAGGATAACCGGCGGTTACCCGAAAGGTTCCTGTAACGGTCAACCTCATCCCGCGGCCCGCTCGGTTAATTTCCGCCAGAGCCATGGATTGGGGGCGCATCTTTGGAGCGCCTGTTTCTGCACCCGGGCGCGGCGCGAAGCCCGCGCGTTTCGGAGGCTATGCCGTCGGCGGGCGCAGGGTGACCATCGACCGCCCGCGCGACGAACCTTACAGTCACTGGCATTTGCGAGGCTGTCGACACAGTTAGGGGTGCGCAGGCGACCAAAGCCGAAGGAATTTTGCGGCGGCTTTATGCGCCGACCAACCAAAGGTTTTCAGGGCACGCAGCAGGGGGCGGCGGCTGGGCTGCACCGCCCGCCACCCCTCAACATCTTGATCTTCCCGTAAAACTTCACTAGCCGTAACGTAATTTCGCGACAGGCGACCGGGGTATCTATACCGCGGTGTCGGAACCGGCTATGCCTATGGGCAAGAGCGTTGCGGCAGGCGAATTGCCGCGATGGATCGCACGCAGAGGGGCGCGCACCGTCCTTTGGCCGCGCCTGCGGGTGGGGCGGATGGCCCATGCCAGTGCGAGGGGGGCGGCCAATGACGCGGCCCCGCAGCAAGACGCCGAGCGCTTTGTCAGGCGTTTGACCAAGAAAACAAACAAGGGGGATACAATGACCAATTTCACAAACCGTCAAAACGGCCCGAGCCGTCGCAGCTTTCTGGCCGGGAGCGCCGCAGCCGTGGGGGCCGGGCTGATCCTGCCGCGCGGGGCGCGGGCACAGGCGCAACCCAAGAAGGGCGGCACGCTGCGGGTGGGCTTCACCCAAGGTTCGACCTCAGACAGCCTTGATCCCGCGACCTTCAACAACGACTTCATGTTCGCCAGCGGCTACGCGGTCTTCAACACATTGACCGAGATCGCCCCCGACGGCACCGCCCAGCCCGACCTTGCCGAGAGCTTTGAGGCCAGCAGCGACGCCGCCACATGGACCTTCCGCCTGCGCGACAATGCGCAATTCTCGGACGGCAAGACCGCCACGGCGAGTGACGTGATCGCCTCGATCCGTCACCACATGGGGCCAGAGTCCAAATCCGGTATCAAACCGCTGCTTGAGCAGATCACCGACATCCGCGCCGATGGCGATAAGGTGGTGGTGTTTGAACTGGCTGCGGGCAACGCGGATTTCCCGTTCATCTTCAATGACTACCACCTCGGCATTCGCCAAGACACCGGCGACGGCACGATCGACCCCAACAGCCGCATCGGCACCGGCGGCTATGTGATCGACGTCTTCGAGCCGGGCGTGCGGGTCGAACTGTCGCGCCGCGATGACTACTGGAAAGAGGGCCGCGCGCATTTCGACAAGGTCGTGATCCTGAAAGTCGGCGATCCGGCGGCCCGGATGAACGCGCTGATGACCGGTGAGGTCGATCTGATCGACCGGCCCGACCTTAAGACGATCAACCTCTTGGGTCGCGCACCCAACGTGAAGATCCACACTCAGGACGGCACGCTGCATTACATCATGCCGATGCAGACCAACACGGCGCCCTTCGATGATCTGAACGTGCGCATGGCGCTGAAATACGGTATCAACCGCGAGGACATGATCGAAAAGGTTCTGCGCGGCTATGGCACCGTGGGCAATGACCAACCGATCTCGCGCTCCATGCCCTATTACAACGACGATCTGGAGCAGATCACCTATGATCCCGAGCGGGCGAAGTACCACCTGAAACAGGCGGGGCTGGAAAGCCTCGGCGTGACGCTCTCGACTTCGGATGCGGCGTTCAACGGGGCGGTAGATGCCTCTGTGCTCTTTGCCGAAAGCGCGCGGCCTGCTGGCCTGAACATCGAGGTAAAACGCGAGCCGGATGACGGCTATTGGTCGAACGTTTGGCTGCAAAAGCCCTTTTGCTGCTCCTATTGGGGTGGCCGCCCAACGCCTGACCTGATGTTCTCGACCGGCTATGCGGCGGATGCGGAGTGGAACGAGACCAAATGGGACAACGAGCGTTTCAATGAACTGCTGTTGCAGGCCCGGCCTGAGCTCGACCAGACCCGCCGCGCCGAGATGTACGGCGAGATGCAGAAGATCGTGAAAGAACAGGGCGGCGCGCTGATCCCCGCCTTTGGTCAATATGTCTCGGCCATGAGCGAAAGCGTGCAGATGCCCGAGGAAGTGTCCGAGATGTGGGATCTCGACAGCCAGCGCTTCATCGAACGCTGGTGGATGTCCTAAGCCATAGCTTCACGCGGGCGGCCCCCATGGGCCGTCCGTTTCCCGCACCAATGGCCCGCCCCGGGCCGGAGAAAACTTTAAAATGTCCCGGCTTCAGAAGCTTGTTATTGGCCGAGTGTCCCTTGGCATTCTGACCCTCTTTGTCGTATCCGCCCTCATGTTCGTTGGCATCGAACTCTTGCCGGGTGATCTGGCGCAGCAGATCCTTGGCCAATCGGCGACTGAATCGACCCTCGCCGCCTTTCGCGCCGAGCTTGGCCTCGATCAGCCCGCGCATCTTCGGTATTTCGATTGGCTCGGCGGTGTGCTGCGCGGTGATTTCGGCACTTCTTTGGCTTCGGGGCGCGAGGTGTCTGAGCTTTTGGGCCCGCGACTTGCCAATACCATGTTTCTGGCCGTCTATGCCGCCGTCATCGCCGCCCCGCTGGCGGTGATCCTTGGGCTTCTGGCGGCGCTGTGGCGCAACACGCTGTTTGACCGCGGTGTCAACCTGACCGCGCTTTCCGCGATCTCCATGCCCGAGTTTTTCGTGGGCTATCTCCTGATCCTGTTTTTGTCGATCAAGGCGGGCGTCTTTCCCACGCTGGCACGGATCGACAGCGCCACGGGGTTCTGGGACGCGCTCTATCGCAGCTTTCTGCCCGCGCTGACGCTTATTCTGGTGGTCGTGGCGCATATGATGCGGATGACGCGGGCGGCCATCATCAATGTGCTGGCCTCGCCCTATATCGAGATGGCCCGCCTCAAGGGCGTGCCGCGCTGGCGCATCATTCTGCAACACGCGCTGCCCAATGCGCTCGCGCCGATCGTGAACGTCGTGGCGCTGAACCTTGCCTATCTGGTGGTCGGCGTGGTGGTGGTCGAGGTCGTCTTTTCCTACCCCGGTCTGGGCCAGTTACTGGTCGATGCGGTTTCCAGCCGGGATTTCCCGGTGGTGCAGGCCGTGGGGCTGTTCTTTGCCGCTGTCTATATCACGCTCAACGTTCTGGCCGACATCATCTCGATCATGTCGAACCCGCGTCTGCGGCACGGGAGATAACGATGAAATCTTTGCTGAAATCCGCGCCGCCCTCGGCGATCTTTGGCATGGTGGTGCTGGTCCTCGTGGCGATCACCGGTCTTTTCGCCCCGTGGATCGCGCCCTATGGCGAGACGGAGGTGGTGGGCGACGCCTATCTGCCGTGGAGCGCCGCGCATCCGCTCGGCACCGACAATCTGGGCCGCGATATGCTGTCGCGCATGATCTTTGGGGCGCGCAATACGGTCGGGCTGGCGCTGCTGACCACGGCCATTTCCTTTTCGGTCGGGGCCACGCTGGGGATGCTGGCCGCCCTCAAGGGGGGATGGCTGGACGAAGTCCTGTCGCGGCTCGTCGACGTGTTGATGGCGGTGCCGCCGCTGATCTTGGCGCTGATGCTCTTGGCCATTGTCGGCCCCTCGATCCCCAATATGGTCGGGGTGATCGCGGTGATCTATGTCGCCCCTGTCTACCGGCTGTCGCGCGCGGCGGCGATGAATGTGGTGGGCCTTGATTTCGTCGAGGCCGCCAAGCTGCGCGGGGAGCGCACGCCATGGCTGCTGCGGCGCGAAATTCTGCCCAACATCTGGTCCACCCTGATCGCTGAATTCGGCGTGCGCTTTTGTTTTGTGTTTCTCTTTATCGCGGCGCTGTCCTTTCTCGGCATCGGGATCCAGCCGCCCACGGCGGATTGGGGGTCGATGGTGAAAGAGAATGCCACCCTGATCAGCTTTGGCGATATCACCCCGCTGATCCCGGCGGCTGCCATCGCCTTGCTGACCGTCGCGATCAACCTGATCGTCGATTGGATGCTGCACCGCGCCAGCGGACTGAAAAGTTAACCAAGCAGGGGCAGGCCTATGGGAAATCTTCTGAACATTCGCGGTCTTCGGCTTGAGGCGGGCAGCCGCGCGCGGCCCAATGTGATCATCAAAGGGCTCGATCTGGAACTGGACCGGGGCGAGGTGCTGGGTCTTGTCGGCGAAAGCGGGGCGGGCAAAAGCTCCGCCGGCTTGGCGGCGATGGGCTATGTCCGCGACGGGGTGCGCTTTGCCGGGGGCAGCGTCGAATTCGACAGGACCGAGTTGATCGGCATGGGGCGCGGGCAATTGCGCCGGTTGCACGGCAAACGCATCGCCTATGTCGCCCAATCCGCGGCGGCAAGTTTTAACCCCGCCAAGACGCTGATCGACCAATATACCGAAGCGCCCCGTCTGCACGGTGTCTCGGGCCGCGCGGCGGCAGAGCAGGACGCCGTCGCGCTCTACCGTCAGATGCAACTGCCCAATCCCGAAGAGATCGGCTTTCGCTACCCGCACCAAGTGTCGGGCGGCCAGTTGCAACGGGCGATGACGGCGATGGCCATGGCCTGCCGCCCCGACCTGATCATTTTTGATGAGCCGACGACCGCCTTGGACGTGACCACCCAGATCGAAGTGCTGGGCGCGATCCGTGATATCGTTGAGCAATATGACACGGCGGCGATCTATATCACCCATGATTTGGCCGTGGTCAGCCAGATGGCCGACCGCATCTGCGTGATGAAGGATGGCGCGGCGGTGGAGACCGCGCCGACCAAGACCATGCTGGACGCCCCGCAAGAGGACTATACCCGCTCGCTTTGGGCCGTGCGGTCCTTCCGTCGTCCCGACGCCGAGGCGGGGGAAGCCCCGGCGCTGATCCGCGGCGAGGGGGTCTCGGCCGCCTATGGGCCGATGACCGTGCTGGACAACCTTAACTTCACCTTCCCGCGCGGTCAGACCACCGCCGTCGTCGGGGAAAGCGGGTCGGGTAAATCGACGCTCGCGCGGGTGATCGCGGGGCTGTTGCCCCCCGTCGCCGGGCAGTTTTTCTGGAACGACGCGCCGCTAGAGCCGCGGTTGGCCAAACGCGGGGCCGAGACGCTGCGCAATATCCAGATGATCTATCAATCGACGGATACCTCGCTGAACCCGCGCCACAGTATCCGCGAGATTTTGGCCCGCCCGGTGCGCAAGTTCACGGGCCGCAGGGGGCAAGAGCTTCAGGCGCGGGTGGCGGAACTGATGGATCTGGTCGACCTCGACCGCGCCTTCCTTGACCGCAAACCCAGTGAGCTCTCCGGCGGCCAGAAGCAGCGCGTGGGCATCGCGCGGGCGTTGGCGGCCGAGCCCGAATTCATCATCTGTGACGAGGTTACCAGCGCGCTGGACCAACTGGTGGCCGAGGGGATCCTGCGGCTTTTGGTGCGTTTGCAGACCGAGCTGGATTTGACCTTCATGTTCATCACCCATGACTTGGCCACGGTTGAGGCGATTGCTCATAAGGTGATCGTGCTCAAGAATGGTCAGATCGTGGAGCAGGGCGGGCGGGATGAGATCTTTGGCGATCCAAAGCAGGCCTATACCAAGCGGTTGCTGACATCGGTGCCGCAGATGGACCCGGCATGGCTGACCAAGGCCCGCGCGCGGGAGCGGTCCCTGCGCGAGGCGCAGTAGGGCCGCGGGGTTAAACCCCCTCGGCCCGCGCGGCGGCAAAGGCGGCTTCGGTCGCGTCGAGGAACAGCGTAGCCTCGGCCTGCTGCAAGACAAGCGGCGGGCGGATTTTCAGCACGTTGGCCCCCGGCCCGGTGGCGCTGATCAAGACGCCATTCTGGCGCAGGTGGTTGACCACGAATTTGGCGCGGGCGGCATCGGGGGCGTTGGTCTCGCGCGCGGTGACGCATTCGACCGCCAGAAACAGCCCCGCGCCGCGCACATGGCCGATCTCGGGGTAGCGGGTCGCGATGTCCTGCAAGCCGCGCTTGAGAAAGCCGCCCACCCTGGCGGCATTGTCCTGCAATCCCTCATCCGCGATCACGTCGAGCACCGCCATGCCCGCGGCGGCGGCCACGGGGTTGCCGCCAAAGGTGTTGAAATAGCGTGCCTTTTCACCAAATTCTTGCACCAGTTCTGGCCGCATCGCGGTGCCGGAAAGGGGGAAGCCATTGCCCATCGGCTTGCCCATCGTGACCATGTCAGGCACCAGACCGTGGCGCTGAAACCCCCAGAAAGCGTCGCCGGTGCGGGCAAAGCCGGGCTGCACTTCGTCAGCGATGAAAAGCCCCCCCTCGGCGCGGATCAGATCGACCGCCGGTTGCAAGAACCCTGCCGGATCGGGATGCAGCCCGTCGCTGGAAAAGATCGTATCGACGATGAAGGCCGCAGGCTCGATCCCATCGGCGCGCATCTCGGCAATCGCTTGGGCCAGATCGGCGGCGAGTTTCGCGCCCTGCTGGGCCTCGGGGATGCGCAGCCTGTCAGGCGCGTCGATCAGCCGGATGCGCGGGCTGCGCGGGGTGAATTCGCCTAACGAGGGGGAAAGTTCGGCCACCGCTTCGGTCAACCCGTGATAGGCAAGCCGGGTGACGATGACGCCCTCGCGCCGGGTATAGCTGCGGGCGATGCGCAGGGCGATGTCATTCGCCTCGGAGCCGGTGCAGGTGAACATGACATGGCCGAGTGCGTCGGGCATGGTGGCGAGCAGCCGTTCGGCGTAAGTGACAACGTTTTCATGCAGATAGCGGGTGTGCGTGTTCAGCACGCCCAACTGCCGGGTAATCGCCTCGACCACGCGGGGGTGGCAATGGCCGACAGATGCGACGTTGTTATAGGCATCGAGGTATTTGCGTCCGTCCTTGTCCCAAAGCCAGACACCCGCACTGTGCGTGATATGCAGCGGCTGGTCGTAGAACAGCCGGTAGGCGGGGCCGAGCGCCTTGGCGCGGCGGTCGATCAGGGCGCGGTCTGCGGGGTTGAGGGTCTCGGCTTGGGCGCTGTCATAGGCGTTGATCATGGTCATCGGTCACTCCGTTCCCGCAGCGTGGTGCAGGGCTTTGATCGCGGCGGCGTCGCCCACATGGTCGAGTGCGGCCAGCCCGCGCTGCGAGGCGGCGGCGTTGCGCAGGATATAGGCGGCATTCTCGGGATAGCGCCGCGCGCGAGAGGCACCGATCGCCAAGGTGGTGGCATGGCGCAGCCGGATCAGACTGGGTAGAAGCGCGATTTCCTCGGCCTCCAGCGGCAGACGTGCGGCGAAGCCCGCGACCATCTCGCAAATGGCGGCCAGCGGGTCTGTGCCTTGGCCGAGTTGATAGGAGCAGGCTACCGCCAGATCGCAGGCCAGCGGCGTATGCACCATGTCACCGAAGTCGATCAGCCCGACGGGGCGCTGTGCCTCTGGTCCATCGACCAAAATATTGTGCGGATTGAAATCGTTATGGACGACCTGTGCCCGCAGATGCGGAAGTTGGGGCGCGACTTCTGCATCAAAGTGATCGAGGGTGCGCCCCAGTTGGGCGCGCAGCGCGGCGTCCTGCACATCCGCCAACAGAGGGCGCAGATGGCCTGCCTGTTTGATGTCCCATTGCAGAAAATGCCCGCCCGCCGGATGAAAGAACCCGCGCAGCCCAAGGGTGACCCGCGCGTGGAAATCGCCCAAGGCGCGGTAGAGGCCCGGCTGCGGGGCCGCATTGCTGAGCACGGTGCCGCCGAGAAAGGACATCAGGCGGACGACATGGGGCTGTCCGTCGGCGGCGGTGGCGACCTCGGCGGCTTTGCCGTTCAGGCTGGCGCAGATGCGTTGCACGGGCAGTTCGGGATCGGCGGCGGCCAGATGCATCAGTGCGGCGGTCTGCATGTCGGTCACCGCACGGTCTTCGGCGGCGTTGGTGATCTTTAGCAGTGCCTTTTCGCCCGTGGCGAGGGCAATGAGGAAGTTCGCGTCTTTCTCAGCCGCAAGCGGTTCGATCTGACCCGAGATACCATAGCAGCGCCGCGCGACCTCTGCCGCGCGGGCCGCGTCAAAGGCGGGCGGGTCTTGCGCCAGCAGGTCGGTCTGCGCCCCGGCCTCTTCGGCCAGCACACCGCTGAGAAAGGGGGGCAGACCGCCATGGGGCGTGATCCCGGCCTCGGTCATGGAGTGATGTCCTCGGTCCCGCACCATTCGGCGATGAACAGCGCCATGGCTTGGGTGATCTTCTTGACCGAACTCAGGCTGACGGATTCATTAATCCCGTGAATGTTGCGCGATTTCGGCCCGTAACAAAGCGCGGGGATTTTGTTGTACAGCGCATAGACCCGCGTATCGAGGTAGCCCGCCGTCATGAAGGATTGCAGCGGCGCGCCGATGGCCTCTTCATGGGCGCGTTCCAACACGGCTTCGGCTTCGCTGCCCGGCGCCAGCACATAGCCTTCGGCGTGAAAACCGTTGAAGACCACCTTGGGCGGATTGTTCGACAGGAAGTTATCGCTTTGGGCGAAGGCTTTGACCCGCTCGGTGATCTCGCACGCGGCATCCTCGGCGCTGCGGCCCGGATAGATGGAAACGCGGCAATCGATGTTGCACCATGACGGCACCGATGACGCCCAATCGCCGCCTTCGATCTTGCCGATGTTAAGGTTGATCGGATGGGCCTCGTCTTCGAAATGCGGGTGCTGGTCTTTCTCGGCGTTCCAATCCTCCTCCATTTCGCGCAGGGCGGTGATGACGCGGGTGGCGGCATCAATGGCATTGGCGCCTTCGCCCATTTCGCGCACATGGACGGGCACGCCACGCAGCTGCACCTGAAACCAGATGACGCCGGTGTTGGCGCGGACCAGCATTTCCTCTTCGGGTTCGGGGATGAAAACCGCATCGGCGGTGTAGCCTTGCAGGAAGGTCTGCAAAGCGCCGTTGCCGGTGGATTCCTCCTCGACCACGGATTGCACATAGACGGTTGCCGCCGGTTGCAGCCCGATGCGACGCAGCGCGTCGAGCGCAAAAAGATTCGCAGCCGCCCCCGCCTTCATATCGCCCGCGCCCCGGCCATACATCCAATCGCCGTCGATCTTGGCCGAAAAGGGCGGATCGTCCCACATGTCGTGCAAGCCTTCGGGCACCACATCGAGATGCGATTGCAGGATCAGCGAGCGGCCCCGCTCATCGCGCGGGCGGTGGATGCCCACGACGATGGGCGCATCGGAATGATCGTCGGAGTATTTCGACCCGCCGGGATGCGCCTCGATCGCGGCGCGGTCCATCTTGAACCGGTCCATCGCGTAGCCACGGCTTTGCAGGCTGCGGAACAGCAGGTCTTGGATCGCATGTTCATGGCCGCGCAGAGAGGGCATTTGCACAAGCTTTTGGGTAAAGCTTACCTGTTCGGCAAATCCGTCTTCAACAGCCTGAAGGATGCGAGACTTGAGGTCTGGATCGAGGGGCATGGCGTGTCCTTTCGGTGGGTTACAGCATCGCTTCGATGAGGAAGGGGCCGGGCTCTTTTGCGGCCTCTTCGATGGTGCGCATCAGATCGGTGATGTCTTCGACCCGTTTGCCGGGCACGCCCATGCCCTTGGCCATGGCGACGAAATCCAATTGCGGGCGGTCGAGGTTCAGCATGCTCAGCGCGTCAGGGCCGGGCTGGGCGCCGACATTGTGCAACTCGCCCTTGAGAATCTCATAGGACTGATTGGCCAGAATGATGGTGGTGACGTTGGAATTCTCGCGCGCTTGGGTCCAGAGTGCCTGAATGGTGTACATGGCCGAGCCATCGGCCTGCAGCGTGATCACCGGGCGGTCGGGGCAGGCGATGGCAGCCCCGGCGGAGAGGGGGATGCCAATGCCAATCGACCCGCCGGTCAGCGCGAGCCAAGTGTTCGGCGCAGCACTGTCGCCCGCTGGAAAAGTCGCCCCGCCGGAAGAGACGGCCTCATCCACCACGATGGCGTCTTCGGGCAGCGCATTTGCCAAGGCCGCGCCGAGGTTTTGCAAGCTGATGCCGCCCGCCTGTGGTGCCGCGGGCCGCGCGTGGTCGCGCGGGGTGGCGGGTTTCGCATTGATGCGGTCCGCCAGAGCGGCCAGCGCGGTGGCACCATCGCCATCGACGGCGGCGAGTGTCACGGTATGGCAATCGACCGGCAACAGCAGGCTCGGCTTGCCGGGATAGGCAAAAAAGGCGACCGGGGGCGGGGTCTCGATCAGGATGGCACGGCTGTAGGGGGCGAGAGATTCGAGCGCCGCGTTGATCGGATAGGGGATTTTGTTGACGGCAAACCGCCCCTGTCCGCGCTCCAACCGGCGGTTCGAGGTCGGGGCAAGGATATCGGCCCCGGTCTTTTCCGCAATGCCATGCAGCAGGGCCATCGCCTCTTGGTTTTCCAGCACACCGCTGCCCACCAGAAGCACGGTCTTCTCACCGCTTTCCAAGGTTTTGACCGCAGCATCGAGCGCGGCTTCGTCCAGCGGGGCAGGGGCTGCGGGGGCGACGGCCTCGGCCATCTGGCCGCCCGCGTCCCAGCCGATGTCGGCGGGCGCGATCAGCGTGGCGACCTTGCCCGGCTTGCCTTGGGCGACCGCGAGGGCGGTCATCGCATCGGCGGCAAAGCTGCCCGCGTCACGGCCCGAGCGCACCCAATCGCTGAAGGGCGCGCAGGCGCCTTCGACATCCGCCGACAGGGGCGCGTCGTATTTCTGGTGCCGCAGCGCGTGATCGCCCACAAGGTTGACCATCGGCACCCGCGCCTTGCGGGCGTTGTGCAGGTTGGCTGCGGCATTGGCGAAACCGGGCGCGAGGTGCAGCAGGGTCACCGCCGGTTTGCCCGCCATGCGCGCATAGCCATCGGCGGCGCCGGTCACCACGCCTTCGAACAGGCCCAGAACGCAGCGCATCAGTTTGGTGCGGTCCAGCGCGTCGACGAATTGCATTTCGGAGGTGCCGGGGTTGGCGAAACAGACCTCCACCCCGCCCGCATGTAGGCTGCGCACAACGCTTTCCGCGCCGTTCATCTCTTGGGGTGTCTTGCTCATGCTGTGGCCTCGCGGAATGTCGTGAGAAATGATTTTGCGTTATCGGCAAGGGAGGGGCCAAGGTAGCCGCCCTCTTGGATCAATGCGGTGGGAAGGTTCAGCGCCGCCAAGCGCCGCGCCATTTCGGCAAAGCCGTCGGGGTAGACCTTCACGGCAGCGAGCGGATCGTCGGCGGCCATGTCAAACCCCAGCGAGACGACCAACGCCTCGGCCCGGAAATCACGCATTGCGGCGATGCCCTTGTCGAGCAGGGCCA
Source organism: Sulfitobacter sp. 1A12157 (assembly GCF_043557345.1). Taxonomy (NCBI): domain Bacteria; kingdom Pseudomonadati; phylum Pseudomonadota; class Alphaproteobacteria; order Rhodobacterales; family Roseobacteraceae; genus Sulfitobacter; species Sulfitobacter sp. 1A12157. The sequence goes on along the minus strand of NZ_JBIFFV010000006.1, from coordinate 182,026 downwards.
GCACCTCATCTTGGCCCGCGCCCTGCGCCAGCAGGAGGTTCAGCGATTTGCCCGCCCCGTCGCCTTCGCCCGTCTCATCGGCATGGCCAAGGTAGAAGGTGGGGTAGGTGGCCGGATCGGGATGCAATGAGCAAAAGAAGATGTCGCCGCGTTCATAGAGGATGTCGAGCGAGCCATTGCCGGTGTGCACGTCGATGTCGATCAGCGCGACCTTCTTATAGGTCTGGGTAAGGTGCTCTGCCGCGATACAGGCGTTGTTGAAAAAGCAAAAACCATTCGCGCAATCGCGCATCGCGTGGTGGCCGGGCGGGCGGCAGAGCGCATAGGCCGCGCGAGCACCGGTTGCCACCGTTTGGGCCGCTTCAATGGCGGTTTGCGCCGACCAATAGGCCGCGTCCCAAGACCCTTCGGTCAGCGGGGTCGAGGTGTCGGTCATCCACCAGCCCAATTGACCGTGAATATCCTTGGGCTCTTTCCCGCGCCGCACACCGGGGTGCATGGTGGGGATGGCCAGCGCCTCTGGCCCCGCGCTTTCGACGAAACGGGCATGGGCATCGGGCAGAAAGTCGACGTAATCGGGGTTGTGCACCGCTTTGATCGGCGCCAGCCCGTGGTCTTGGGGTTTGCTGATCTCGAACCCTTCGCCGATTAACATATCGCGTAGAATTTCAGCACGTTGGGGCTGTTCTTGATGCGGCATCGCCGCGCCGCGCCGAAAGTAATGTGTCGGCGCATGGCCAAGCTGGCGTTCGTCGAAAAAGACTTTCATCACATTCCCTGTGGTCTGATGTCGTTGCGGCGGAGCATTGCAGTTTTAATTTGCAGGCTCAATAGAAATGATGCATCATGCATCAAAACTGGCAGCAAGTCGGCCAGTAAGGATGAGGGCGCGATGGCCGAGATCAATCAAGTTTCATTAGGCGATGCGATCTATGATCGGGTCTGTCAGGACTTGGTGGAAGGCAGGCTTCGCCCGAATGAAAAGGTCACCATTCGTGGCTTGGCCGAGCGGTTGGGCACCAGTTCGACCCCGGTGCGCGACGCGGTGCAGCGGCTCTTGCGGGATGAGGCTTTGGTCCAGCGCAGCGTGCGCGATGTGCGCGTGCCGGTGCTGACAAAGGCGCAGTATCTCGAAATTGCAAGCATCCGGCGCGAGCTGGAGGGCTTTGCCGCAGGCCGCGCCGCTGAGGTGGTTGGCCCCAAGGAAATCCGCCGCCTGAAGAAGATTGTCGAGCGCAACGAGGCCGCAGCGGTGGCCGGGCGCTGGCCGCAGGCGGTGAAGTTCAATCAAGAGTTCCATTTCGCGCTGGTAGAGGCGGCGGAGATGCCGATCCTGCTGGCCATTCTCAGCGGGCTATGGCTGCGCATGGGGCCGTTGATCGCGGGGTACTATGCGCGAGAGCAGATGGGGCTGGTTCGACATCATCAGGCAATTATTGCAGCCTGTGAGAATCGCGATCCCGCGGCCGCGGCTGCGGAGATGCGCGCAGACATCGATGACGCAAAGGAGGGGATCATAAGATACATCCAATCATTCACCACAGGTGAATGAGCCATCAAGACGCCGCATATCGCGCGGCGACCACCCAAGCGACTGCAAGAAGCCGACATCAGATCGGACGCCGTCATTGGGCGAGTTTCAGCAAAACCAATGGGGATTTACATGCTAAAAACAACTAAATTAACCGCAGCCGTTTTGGCGCTGGCGCTGGCCGGGCCTTTGGCCGCGCAGGATGGTGAGCCCAAATCCGGCGGCACGCTTAACGTCGTGATCCAGCCCGAGCCGCCCAGCCTGATGATCGGCCTTGTGCAGAACGGCCCGACACAGATGGTCGGGGGCGATATCTACGAAAGCCTGCTGCGCTATGATTTCGACCTGAAGCCCGAAGGGCAATTGGCTGAATCATGGGAGATTTCCGAAGACGGCAAGACCTATACCTTCAAGCTGCGCGAGGGCGTGGTGTTCCATGACGGTGAGCCCTTCACCTCGGAGGATGTCGAATTCTCCATGGATAAGTTCCTGCGCGAGAGCCACTCGCGGATGCGCACCTATATGGAACATGTCGAAAGCATCGAGACGCCTGACGACCACACGGTTGTCTTCAACCTCAAACAGCCCTTCGGCCCCTTCATCGGCATCTTTGAGGCGGGCACCGCGCCGATGATCCCAAAGCACATCTATGAAGGTACGGATTACGCCAATAACGAGGCGAACAACACGCCCATCGGCACCGGCCCCTTCAAGTTTGACAAATGGGAAAAGGGCAGTTTCATCCATCTGGTGAAGAACGAAGACTACTACATGGAGGGGAAACCCTACGTTGACGAAGTCTACTACCATGTGATCCCCGACGCGGCCTCCCGCGCGGTGGCCTATGAGACCGGCAAGGTCGACGTGTTGCCCGGCGGCTCGGTCGAGAATTTCGATGTGGCGCGCATTCAGGCGATGGAGAATACCTGCATCACCGACAAGGGCTGGGAATATTTCGGCCCGCTGTCTTGGATGTGGGTGAACAACGACAACAAGCCGCTCGACGATGTGAAGGTGCGCAAGGCGATCATGCATGGCATCGACCGCGAGTTCGCCAAGGACGCGCTGTGGAACGGTCTGGGCAAGGTTGCGACCGGCCCGCTGTCCTCCTCGACGCGCTTCTATGACGGCGAGACGCCGGACATCTCCTATGACCCGGAAAAGGCCAAAGCCCTGCTGGAAGAGAGCAGCTATGACGGCGAAACCATCCGCATCTTGGGTCTGCCATACGGTGAGACTTGGCAGCGCTGGGCCGAGGCGGTCAAACAGAACCTGAGCGAGATCGGCATGAAGACCGAGATCGTGCCCTCGGATGTGGCGGGCTGGAACCAGAAGGTTGCCGACCGCGACTTCGACCTCGCCTTTACCTATCTCTACCAATATGGCGATCCGGCGCTTGGCGTTTCGCGGACCTATATGGGCGACAATGCCGCCCCCGGTTCGCCTTGGAACAACGTGGCGAACTACCAGAACCCCGAGACCGACAAGCTCTTTGCCGAAGCGGCCCTGATGGCCAGCCCGGAAGAGCGCAAGGCCGCCTATAAGGAGATCCAAGACGCGATCGTCGAGGATGTGCCGAACATCTGGCTTCTGGAGCTGGGCTTCCCTACCATCTACCGCTGCGACGTGAAGAACCCGGTCAACACCGCCTTTGGCGTGAACGACGGTTTCCGCGACGTGTGGCTCGATAAGTAACAAAATCGACAACGCTCATGGCCCGAGCCGCCACGGCGGCTCGGGCATCTATCAGAACAACACGGGGCGGATAGCGTGATACGTTTCATATTGGGCAGGTTGGTCAAGGCGGTGTTTATCCTGCTGGCGATCCTTGTCTTCAATTTCCTGCTGATCCATGCGGCACCGGGTGACCCTGCGGCGGTCATGGCGGGTGAAGCCGGGGCGGCGGACGAGAAATTTCTTGCAGACCTGCGGGCGCGTTTCGGCTTGGACCAGCCGCTCTACATGCAGTTGTGGATTTACATCAAAGGCGCGGTGCAGCTCGACCTTGGCTATTCCTTCCGCCAGCAGATGCCGGTGGCCGAGATGATCGGCGACCGCCTGCCGGCGACGCTTTTGCTGACCGGCGTGGCCTTTGTGCTGTCGCTGGTGCTGGGCGTGACCGCCGGGGTCGCGGCCTCGGCCCGGCAGGGGCGGTGGGGTGACACGATCATCTCGACCTTCGCGCTGCTGTTCTATGCAACCCCGCTCTTTTGGGTGGCGCTGATGGCGACGCTGGTGTTCTCCGTCTGGCTCGAATGGCTGCCGGGTTTTGGCTATTCCACCATCGGCGCGGGCTATACTGGCCTCGCTCATGTGTTGGATGTGGCGAAACATCTGATCTTGCCCGCGTCGACGCTGGGGCTGTTCTTTACGGCGATCTACATGCGCATGACGCGGGCCTCGATGCTCGAAGTCTCGCGGCTGGATTTCGTGAAAACCGCCCGCGCCAAGGGGCTGAACCGCGGCGTGATCCAGCGGCGGCACATCCTGCGCAACGCGCTCTTGCCGGTGATCACGCTGGCCGGGCTTCAGGCCGGGCAAATCTTTGGCGGGGCCATCCTGACCGAGACCGTCTTTGCATGGCCCGGCATCGGGCGGCTGATGTTCGAGGCGATCAACCAACGGGACTACAACGTGATCCTCGGGGTCTTCTACATCTCGGCGGCCATGGTGCTGCTGTTCAACCTGATCACGGATGTCATCTATGTCATTGTTGATCCGCGGATAAGGCTGACGACATGATGAGCTTTTGGAAACGTTTCAGCTATAACCGTGGCGCGGTCATTGGTCTGGTCATCCTGACCTTCGTCATAGCCGCTGCCATCCTCGCGCCCATCCTCTTTCCGCAAAGCCCGTGGAAAATGGTGCAGCGGCCCTTCCTGCCGCCCTTCACCCAAGACGGGCTGATGTTGGGCACCGATGCGCTTGGTCGTGATGTCATGGCGGGGCTTGCCCATGGCGCTTATGTGAGCCTGCTGGTCGGGCTGGTCTCGACCATCGTGGCGCTGGCCATCGGGGTGCCGGTGGGGGCCGCGGCGGGGTATTTCGCAGGCCGGATCGACGACGCGCTCATGCGCTTTACCGAGTTCTTTCAGACCATCCCGAGCTTTGCCTTGGCGATCGTGCTTCTGGCGATCTTTCAGCCCAGCCTGACCTTTGTGATCATCGCGATTTCGATCGTGTCATGGCCCCCGGTCGCGCGTCTGGTGCGGGGCGAGGTGCTGTCGCTCAGAACCCGCGAGTTCGTCGAGGCGGCGAGCCTGTCGGGCCTCGGCAACCTTCAGATCATCACCCGCCACATCCTGCCCAACGCGCTGCCGCCCATTATCGTGCTGGCCTCGCTCATGGTGGCGCAGGCGATCCTGTTGGAAAGCTCGCTGTCTTTTCTGGGGCTGGGCGATCCGAACATCATGTCTTGGGGCTATATGATCGGGGCTGCACGCACCGTGATCCGCACCGCATGGTGGCTGTCCTTCCTGCCGGGCATGGCGATCCTGCTGACAGTGCTGGCGCTCAACCTGATCGGCGAAGGTCTGAACGACGCGCTGAACCCGCGATTGACGAGGAAATCCGAATGACCCTGCTTAGCATCCGTGACCTGTCTATCGCTCTGCCTATGGGGGCGGATCGGCTCTATGCCGCGAAGGACATCAACTTTGACCTCGCCCCGGGGGAGATCCTCTGCATCGTGGGCGAAAGCGGGTCGGGCAAATCCATGTCGGCCAATGCGGTAATGGGGCTGTTGCCGCAGGGGGTTCTGCCCGACAAGGGCAGCATCACCTTTGACGGGCAGTCAATCCTTGGCCTGTCTGAGAAAGAGATGTTGAAATTGCGCGGCAGCCGCATTTCGATGATCTTTCAAGAACCGCTCAGCGCGCTGAACCCGCTGATGCGCATCGGGGCGCAAATCGCCGAGGTGTTCGAGGCCCACGGCGCGCTCACCGGGGACGAGCGCCGCGCGCGGGCGCTCAAGTTGTTGGAGGAGGTCGGCATTCCCGACCCCGAAGCGGCGATCCGGGCCTATCCCTTCCAGCTTTCGGGTGGGCAGCGGCAGCGGGTGATGATCGCAATGGCCTTGGCGTTGGAGCCGGACATCCTGATCGCGGATGAGCCGACCACCGCGCTCGATGTGACCACGCAGGCGCAGATCCTCAAGCTGATCGAAGACCTGCGGCGCAAGCGCGGCATGGCGGTGATCTTCATCACCCATGACTTTGGCGTGGTAGCCGATATCGCCGACCGGGTGATCGTCATGAAAAAGGGGGAGATCGTCGAGGCTGGCCCGGCCCAAGAGGTGCTGCTGAAGCCCCAGCATCCCTATACTCGCGCCCTCATCGACGCGATCCCCCGGCTGACCAAGACCGAAGCCACGGCAGAGGTCGAACGCACCCCGCTTTTGAAGGTCGAAGGCTTGCAAAAGACCTTCTCCACCGGTTCTGGCACGCTTTTTGGCAAGCGCCGGGTGGTGAAGGCCGTCCAAGACGTGAGTTTTGAGCTTTTTGCAGGCGAAACCATCGGCATTGTGGGGGAGTCCGGCTCGGGCAAATCCACCGTCGGGCGCTGTCTGGTGCGGCTGCTTGACCCTGACGGGGGCCGCGTGTTGATGGACGGCGTCGACATTGCAGAGATGTCGGGGCCAGAACTGCGGGCGCAGCGGCGCAAGTTGCAGATGATCTTTCAAGACCCGTTCTCATCGCTCAACCCCCGCGCGCGGGTGTCGCGCATCCTGACCGAGGGGCTCATCGCCTATGGCACCCCGGATAAGGAGGCCAAGGCCAAAGCGCGCGAGTTGCTGGAACTGGTCGGGCTCGACGAAAGCGCGATGAAACGTTTCCCGCATGAGTTCTCGGGCGGGCAACGGCAGCGGATCGGTATCGCCCGCGCGCTGGCGCTGGACCCGTCGATCATCATCGCGGATGAGGCCGTCTCGGCCCTCGACGTCTCCATTCAGGCCCAAGTGCTCGACCTCTTGGCCGAGTTGAAAACCCGGCTGCATCTGTCGATGCTTTTCATCACCCACGACCTGCGCGTCGCGGCGCGGATTTGCGACCGGATCATCGTGATGCAAAAGGGCCAGATCGTCGAGGCGGGGCCGGTCAGCAAAGTGCTGCACGACCCCGATACCGCCTATACGCGCAGCCTGCTCGACGCTATTCCGGGGCAGGAGTATGAACGCGCGCTGGCGGCGGCCGATTAGGGCGCTACCTCAGGCGCTGCGCCCAAGATGGATCAGACGGATGAAACCTGTGGATCACGACCAAAAGACGCTGCTGCTGACCGGTGCCAGCCGGGGCATCGGCCATGCCACGGCCAAGGCTTTCGCCGACAAGGGCTGGCGGGTGATCGGCTGTTCGCGGCAGGCGTTCTCGCCCGAATGCCCTTGGCCGGGCGGGGCGCAGGATCATGTGCAGGTCGATCTCAGCGATCCGAACCAGACGATAGAGGCGGTCGCGCAGGTCAAAAGGCTGTTGGGCGGCGGCCCTTTGCATGCTCTGGTCAACAACGCGGGCGTCTCGCCCAAAGGCGAGGGTGGCGCGCGGCTCAGCACGCTCGACACCGATCTGCGGACATGGGGCGAGGTGTTTCATGTGAATTTCTTCGCCTCCGTGGTGCTGGCGCGCGGGCTTCAGGATGAGCTTTCCGCCGGGCGCGGGTCGGTGGTGAATGTCACCTCCATCGCCGGGTCGCGGGTGCATCCCTTTGCCGGGGCGGCCTATGCCACTTCCAAGGCGGCGCTGGCGGCGCTGACGCGCGAGATGGCCCATGATTTCGGCCCCCTCGGCGTGCGGGTCAATGCAATCGCCCCGGGCGAGGTTGAGACGGCGATCCTCAGCGAGGGCACCGATAAGATCGTGCGCGACATCCCGATGCGCCGCCTCGGCCAGCCCGATGAAGTTGCGCGGGCGATCTATTTCCTGTGCAGCGCGGAGAGCTCCTATGTCTCGGGGACCGAGATCGAGGTGAACGGCGGCCAGCACGTCTGACCGCGCGGCGCGCGACTTTTCTGACAATTGCGTGAGCAGTGCAGTCTTGCGCTGTCATCCCCGGCCAATGGGCCTATCTACAGCCCCTCAAATCAGGGCAGCTATAGGCGCGCTCCCCCCAGGCAAAGCATACCCCAAGGGACACCACCTCATGATAAAATTCGAATTGAACGGGCGGTCGATCTCGGTCGATGCCGACCCGGACATGCCCCTTTTGTGGGCGATCCGCGATGAGATCGGTCTTACCGGTACGAAATTCGGCTGCGGCATCGGCGCATGCGGCGCTTGCACCGTGCATATCGACGGCACCGCGACACGGTCTTGCATCACCTATCTGGGGGACGTCGAAGGCCTGTCCGTGACCACGATCGAGGGGCTGGACGCAGAGGGCAAGCACCCGGTGCAAGAAGCATGGCGCAACCTGCGCGTGCCGCAATGCGGTTACTGCCAGTCGGGCCAGATCATGCAGGCGGCCTCGTTGTTGAAGGACACACCCAACCCCAGCGACGAAGACATCGACGCGGTGATGACCGGCAACCTCTGCCGCTGCATGACCTATCCGCGCATCCGCCAAGCCGTGCGCGACGCCGCCACCGCAATGGGAGAGACCGACAATGGCTAATCTGATGTCCCGCCTGAAAGGCTCCGACGCGCAACCGCAGATGACCCGCCGTGGGTTTCTGGTGTCGATGACCGCAGCAGGCGTTGCCTTTGGCTTTCCGCAGGCGTCGAATGCCGCGATGAACCCTGCCGTGCCCGATGGCACGCCGATCGCGCCCAATGGCCAGCCCTTCGAGCCGTCGATGTGGTACTGGATCGACGCCGAAGGTCAGGTCAACGTCAACATCATCCGCGCCGAGATGGGCCAGCACGTCGGCACCGCCATCGCCCGCATTCTGGCCGATGAGTTGGAAGTCGCATGGGAAGATGTGCACATCACCCATGTCGACACGGCTGAGAAATGGGGCGTGATGGTCACCGGCGGCAGCTGGTCGATCTGGCAAAGCTGGCCGGTCTACCGTCAGGCGGGCGCCGCCGGGCGCACCGCGCTGATCGAAGCGGCGGCGGCCAAATGGGGCGTCGATCCCGCCGGTCTGACCGCGCGCGACGGGGCCGTGACCGATGGCATGCAGAGCATCAGCTACGGCGATCTGGTCGCCAAAGGGCTCGACCGCAGCTTTACCGAAGACGAATTGGCGGCCCTGCCGCTGAAACCCCATGCCGATCTGCGGCTCGTGGGGCAGGACGTGCATCCGCTTGATCTGGATACGAAAACCACGGGGCAGGCGATCTATGGGCTGGATGCCAAGGTCGACGGCATGGTCTACGGCGTGCCCATGCTGCCGCCAACGCGCTATGGCGCCAAGGTGAATTCCGTCGATGACAGCGCCGCGAAAGAGGTCAAGGGCTACCTTGAGACCGTGGTGCTGGACGATCCATCGGGCACCGTGCCGGGCTGGGTCGTGGTGCTGGGCAAGACGCTCCATGCCGCGCGGACGGCCTCCTATGAAATCGGCGTCGATTGGACGGCGGGAGAGACGGCGGATGTCTCCGAAGACGATATCCAAGCCCGCTCGCGCGCGTTGATCGACAGCGATGCCGGGTCGATCCTGCACACCGAGCAGCCCAAGACCCGCGCCGCTTTCGATGCCGCCGCCGAGACGCTGGAAGCCGAATACACCACGCAATCCGTGCTGCACTTCCAGATGGAGCCGGTGAACGCGACCGTTTTCCAAAACGCCGATGGCATTTGGGAGACCCATGCAGGGAACCAGTGGCAATCGCTGATCCTGCCGACACTGGCCGCCGCGCTGGAGGTGCCTGCCGACAAGATCGTGATGCGCAGCTATATGCTGGGCGGCGGTTTTGGCCGGCGTTTGAACGGCGATTACATCGTGCCCGCCGCGCTGGCCTCCAAGGCGGTAGGCAAGCCGGTGAAACTGGTCTTCTCCCGCGAGGAAGATGCCCAGTTCGACAGCATCCGCTCGCCTTCGGTGCAAAAGCTGCGCATGGCTTTCGATGAGGGCAAAGCCATCACCGGCATGGAACATCACGCCGCCGCCGGTTGGCCGACGCAGGTGATGGCGCCGGGGTTCATGCCCAAGGGCGTTAACGAAGAACCCTATGACCCCTTCGCCATCGACGGCGCGGATCACTGGTATTCGGTCGGGGCGCATCGCGTGCGGGCGATCTCGAACGATCTGGCCAATGCGACCTTCCGCCCCGGTTGGCTGCGCTCGGTCGGGCCGGGCTGGACCAACTTCGCCGTGGAAAGCTTCATGGATGAGGCGGCGCATAAAGTCGGTGCCGATCCCTTGCAGTTCCGTCTGGACCACCTGAAGGCCGAGGGTCTCAACGCAGGTTCTGCCCCCAATGCGGTGGGCGGAGCGTCGCGGCAAGCGGCTGTTTTGCAGCGCGTGGCCGAGATGTCAGGCTATGGCCAGACCGAGCTGCCCGAGGGCACGGCAATCGGGATCGCCACCACCTTTGGCCAATCGCGCACCATGCCGACTTGGACCGCCGCCGCCGTCAAACTGGCGGTGGATGCCGAAACCGGAAAGGTCGCGGTCGAGAAGATGTGGCTGGCTTTCGATTGCGGCACCGTGGTCGACCCCGACGGCGCGCGCGCGCAATGCGAAGGCGCGGCGCTCTGGGGTCTGTCGATGGCTTTGCATGAGGGCACGCGGATCGAAGATGGCAATGTCGTCGACCTGAACCTTGGGTCTTATACGCCGCTGCGGATGGTCGATGTGCCTGAAATCGAAGTCGCTTTCGTCGAGAGCACCGAAGTGCCCGTAGGGCTTGGAGAGCCGGGGACCACGGTCATCGCTCCGGCGGTTGCCAATGCGATCTTCAACGCCACCGGGGCGCGGGTGCGGCATCTGCCGATCACCCCCGATGCTCTGCTTGCGGCGCTGGAAAGCTGAGGGCAAAGCACGGGCGCGGCATGTCGCGCCCGTCTTGGACCCGGTCCGGGCCGCTGTCCTGTGAGGGGCGCGGCACCGAGGCCGGCCAGCACGGCGGCTGCCCAAATTCAACGGCTCGAATTTTAAGCATTCGCGCTTAAAAACTTAGAAAGATTCGCACTGCGCCATAATTCTGACAGGTTTCGAACAATAATCTAATTGAGCTATCTGGGCGCCTGTGCGGGCGGGTACGAAGGACGATCTGTGGCACCTACCGAGACATATGAACAACGCGTCGCAGCGACGCGAAAGCGCTTCGTCGAAGGGGTGCCGGAGCGGTTGCAGGCCGTGGCCGAGGCGCTGCGCGAGACGGATGGTGCAGACCCGCGCGAGACCAAGGCGCGCAAGGTCCACCGCATGCTGCACGATCTGGCTGGCAATGCCGCGATGCTGGAATATGCCGCGATCGAAGATTGCCTCCGCAAGGGGCTGCGCGTGGCCGAAGATGCCGACGAATCCCTATCACCCTTGTCGAATGATGATATTCGTATAATTGAAACGGCTCTGGCCGATGCCCGCAGCGTCGCTGAAAAAATTTAAGAAAGCCTATCCATGAAGTATCCCGCAATCGGTTTGTTGGCGGCCCTGCTGCCGTTTCAAGTTTATGGCCAAACGACCCCGGGTGCGGACGCGGCGAACGCCCCCACAGAGCAGGTCCAAGAGGGGCTGATCGCGCGGAGATTCGATCTGGCGGAGCTTGGCTTTCAAAACGGTCTGTCCTTCCGGCAGCTTTCGGGCAATGCGACGGTCTATATCCCGCTGCCCAATCCGGATGCGCTGAAGTCGGGCAGCTTGCAGCTTGAGCTTGAACATGCCTCCACCACAGAGGTGGATCGCTATTTGCAGGTCTCGGTCGCGGGCCGCCCGGTGTTGTCGCAAGCGCTGCCCGATGGGGCAGGGCGCCTGAGCGTTCCGGTGCCGCTCAGCCCCGAAGACGTGTCGGGCGGGTTCATCGCCGTGGGCCTGTCCTATTCCGGGGCTTTCAGCGATCGGGTCTGCGTGGACGAACGCGCCTCGGGCGATTTTCTTGAGATCACGGCGGCCTCTTCCGTGACCTTGCAATTGGACTCGTCTGAGATCGACACATCGGCAGCATTCGCCGGGCTGCGCCCTGCGGACACGCGTCTGGCCATCGGGGGCAACGATTCCCTCGCGGCCTTGGCCGCTGCGACCCGCGCCGCGGCGCTTTTCGATGCCGAGGCCGGGCGGCTGACCTTTGGCGGCGATGGGGGCAAGACATCAGGCGCATGGTCCGAAGGGGTCATCGAACTGGACGTGACCACCTCAGGCGTGGCGAGCGAGATGGCCGTGGACAATCAAGCCGGGCTGCCCGTCTTGAACCTGCGCGGCAGCGATCCGCAGGTGGGGCTGTGGCAATTGGTGTCGGAATGGTCGGCCCTGTCGAACCAAGGCGCGACCGTGGTCGATGTGGTCGGGGGACCGGCCCGTTTTGATGACCGTTTGCCGCTGTCGGCGCTGGAGGGCGACCTCACTCCGCGCGCCGTGGTCTCGACCGAAGATTTCTTCGTGCCGTTCCAATCCTCCGACCTTCCGGCGGGCAAGGGCGTGTCGGGCGTGAACCTGCATGTCGCCGCAGCACTTGATCCCGAAGGGCGGGGGGCGACGGCCTCGGTCTTTCTGAATGACACGCTGTTGGGCAACCGGCCCCTTGGCAGCGGCAAGCCAGAGCAATTGACCTTTTCGGTCCCAAGCGGTCTGCTGGGCCGGGACAACCTGTTGCGGGTGTCGATCCAGCGTCAGCCCACGGGTGGCGAGTGCCGGTTCAAGCCGCAGGGCTATCCGGCGCAAATCCTGCCCGGCAGCGCCTTGATCCTTTCGGATGCCACGCCGCAGGATCGCGATTTCTTTACCCTGCGACAGGAATTCGCCGATGGCGTTCAGGTCGTGCTCGACCCCGCGCTTTCGCTGGATTTCGGGCAGGCCCTGCCGTGGCTTGCAGGCGTCGCGGGCAGTGTGATCCCCGACCGCGCCCCCATCCTGCCGCGCGCCTCGGTCGAGGCGCTTGAGGGGGATGAGCCTTTCTTTGTAATCTCTGACCAGAACCCCGGCGATGAGAAGCCGCTGATCACCTTCGATCAGGGCCGGATCGAGGTGCGCGACCGTCAAGACAACCTGATCTATTCGGGCGAAGACCTGTCGCGGCTTGGCGTGGTGCAGATCGTCACCCGGGGCGAGACCCGTGGCCTCTGGCTGCGCCCGGGCAATGGCCCCGCGCCAGAGCTGACCCCCGAACGCCCCATGATGCTGGACCGTGGCGATCTGGCGCTGATTGGGCAGGAGGGGGTGATCCTTGCCACCGCCACCGACCGCAGCCCGCTCGTGGAGGTCGTCTACCCCGACCGCACCAGCCTTGCACAGATGCTGGCCAAGTACCGACCCTGGATCGTGGGGGCCATCTGGGTGTTGGTGACGCTGCTTGTGCTGATCGTGTTCCAGCGGGTCTACCGCGCCCGTCGCGGCAAAGACGAGACGTAAGCCACCGTGCCGTTGGATGCCGAAAGCGAAGCCATTGGTTCGCTGCTGCTTGACCGTGGCGCGCTGACGGCAGACCAGCTCGACGCGGCGGAGGATCTGGCCGAGGAGTGGAACGTCTCTTTGGTCAAAGTCCTTCTGTCGCGGCGTTGGCTGACCACGCAGACACTCTACCGCGAGATCGCCTTCTACCACGGGCTGCCTTTGGTCGATCTGATCGAAGACCGCGCCGATGACGATCTGATCCGGCAATATGATCCGGTGGTGATGAACCAATATATGACGGTGCCGATTGGCCGGGCAGAGGATGGCACGCTGACGGTGGCCACCTCTCGCCCCGGGCCGCGCACGCTGCTGCACATCCGCGAGGTCTATGGCTCTGGCGTGACCATCGTCGTGGCCTCGCATTTCGATGTTTCATGGCAGTTGCAACGCGCCTTCCGCGAGAAACACTCGCATGAGGCGGTCTTTGCACTGGCCGAGCTTGACCCCGATATGTCGGCGCAGAACGTCGTGACCCCGCCGCAGATCCTGGTGATCTACCTCATGATTTCGGCGCTGCTGCTGGGGCTGGCCTTTGCCCCCGTGGTCACGCTGATCGTGCTGAACGTCCTGCTCACCGTGTTCTACACCGGCAACTTTCTGTTCAAGGCGTTGCTGGTCTGGCTCGGCGGCGCGGCGCAAGAGACTTCATCGCGGGCCATCGCGGCCGAGGCATCGCTGCTGCGCGACGAAGACCTGCCGATCTATACCGTGCTGGTGCCGATGTTCCGCGAGCCCGAGGTGCTGCCGATCCTTGCCCAAGCGCTGCGCAACCTCGACTATCCGCTGGCCAAGCTCGACATCAAGATCGTGCTGGAAGAGGGCGATCACGAGACCATCGACGCGGCGCGCAAGCTTGACCTTGAAGGCGTGTTCGAGATCATCCGCGTCCCGGCCTCCCACCCGCAGACCAAACCCAAGGCCTGCAACTTCGCGCTGCGCTATGCGCAGGGCGATTTCCTCGTGATTTTCGACGCTGAGGACAAGCCCGAACCGGATCAGTTGAAAAAGGTCATCGCCGCCTTCAACCAATCCGCGCCTAATACCGCCTGTATCCAGTGCCGCCTGAACTACTACAACGCGCGGGAGAACTGGCTGACGCGGATGTTCACGCTGGATTATTCACTGTGGTTCGACCTGATGCTGCCGGGGTTGGAGCGTTTGGGCGTGCCGATCCCGCTGGGCGGCACCTCGAACCACTTCCGCATGGACGTGCTGCGCGAGTTGAACGCATGGGATCCCTTCAACGTGACCGAGGACGCCGATCTGGGCATTCGTCTGACGCAGAAGGGCTACCGCGTGGGCGTCATCGATTCCACGACCTTTGAAGAGGCCAATGTTTCGATCCCGAACTGGGTGCGCCAGCGCTCGCGCTGGATCAAGGGCTATATGCAGACCTTCCTCGTCCACAGTCGCAGACCCATTCACCTGTGGCAATCGGTCGGGGCGGCGGGCGTCTTTGGCTTTGTCTTCTTCATCGGGGGCACCGTGCTCTCGGGCCTGTTGAACCCGGTCTTTTGGTCGATCTTTGCGATCTGGCTGATCTTCGGGACCGAGGTGATCACCCCCTATTTCCCGCTCCCGGTGCTGTACCTGTCGCTGGTGAACCTCTTGGCGGGCAATGGCTTGTTGATCTATCTCACGATGGTCGCGCCCTTCCGGCGCAGATGGACCGATCTGGCCCCTTGGGGGATCACCGTGGTGGGCTATTGGGTGCTGATGACCGTGGCCTCATACAAGGCGCTGTCGCAGTTGATCTTCAACCCGTTCTACTGGGAAAAGACCCAGCACGGCCTGTCCAAACACACCGCCAATGAGGTGGCCGAAGCCAGTGCCGAAGCGACGGAGGCCGCACAATGATCCGCGCCGCCTCATGGTCTTTCGGCTTTGTCGCGCTGGCGCTGGTGCTTTTGCTCACCTTGGGCTGGACCGAGGCGCATGGCTTCCTGTCGATGGACGTGACCGACCTTTGGGCCAAGTCCATCGTGCAGATCGAAGGGCCGGCGCAGTTCAAGGCGAGCGATGCCTTCTACCCGCCCGTGCCCTATGCGCTGTCGCTTTTGGGGCAGGCGGTCTTGCCCGATACGCAGGTGCCGGTGCCCTTCGTGCTCTCCGCGCTGGTGGGGGCAGGGCTGCTGGTCCTGTGGTTCCTCAACCTGCGCGATACGGGCGGGTTTTCGGGCGTAACCTCGGCGCTGGTGGTGCTGCTTTTGGCGCTGAACCCGTTTTTCCTGCGCGCCTTGGCCGATGGGCCAGAGACGATGTTTTGCATCTTGGGCACATGGCTTTTTGCGCGCGGGATCGTCAACCTACGGCTCACGGGCAATGCGCCCGATATGATGAAAGTCGCCGTAGGGTTGTTGGTGGTGGCCCTGTCGGACAGCTATGGGCTGATGCTCTGCCTCGGGGCGATGCCCTTCATGATCGTCGCGGCACGGCCCAGCATGATCGCAGTTTCCTCGACCGGCTATCTGGTGGCGATGTTCTATCCCGTGGCCGCCGCCGTGGGGGCGCTGATGTTCGTCAGCATGATCTTCGACAGCCGCCTGATCCCACTATTGTCGGAAAGCGCCACGCCGCTGACCTTGCGGCAGCATCTGGTCATTCTGGCCGGGCTTGGCCCGGCGGCTCTTGTGGCGATCCTGCGCAATATCATGGTGCCGCGCCTGTTCATGCCGCTTTTGGCAGCGGTAGGGGCGGTGCTGGGTGGCTATACGCTCAACGTCTTTTTCCATGTCGAAGGCGACCCGGCCATGGCGCTGGCCCCCATGCTGGGGGTCTTGGCCGCCGCGATCCGCTTTTGGCCGAACCTGCCCCTGCGCGAGCCGATTGCCATCGCGTTGATGGCGCTGTCGCTGGCGACCTCGGGGGTTGTGATGCGCCATGTCGCCCATGACGAAACCCGCGCTTGGACCCATGCCATGCTCGGCACGGAAAACGCAGCGTCGCGCCCCGCGCGAGAGGTCGTTTCATTCTTGCGCGACAAGTCCGATATTATGGTAGATGTTGAGAAAAACCCCGAGATCGTCGTCGGTCTGGGGGATATCGACCGGTTGGTGATCGCCGGACAGCCTGCCTACGACTGGGCGCTCGAAGGGGGCGTGCCGCGCACAGGTTACATCGTGGTCCCGCGGCAGGCGGAAGGGCAGGCCACAGCAGACAGAATTCTGCGTAGGTTCCCGCAGCTGAAGCAATCGCAGATGCCGGGGTATGAGGAGGTTTTTCAAAACAGCCGATGGCGTGTTTTTGAAAGAGTTAACGAGTGGAATTAGAACTATGAGCCCACGAATTATCGCAGTCGACGACTCGGATATCGCGCAGGATTTCATCAGCGCGACACTTTCTGAGCTTGGGTTCGACGATGTCGTCAGTTTCATCGATCCGCGCAGCGCACTCGACGCGATCGAAAGCGAAGAAGCCACGGCGGACCTGATCCTGATGGACATAATGATGCCCGATATCGATGGTATCGAGCTTTGTGCCCGTATCCGTGCCTTGGACAGATGGAGCGATGTGCCGATCATTATGCTGACCAGCCGAACAGACATGGGGTCTTTGTCCGAAGCCTTCATGGCGGGGGCGAACGACTATGTCACCAAGCCCTTCAACCGGATCGAGCTTCAGGCCCGGATGCGCAGTTGCCTGCGGCTGAAATCCGAGTTGGACCGCCGCCGTTCGGGCGAAAACCGCGGCGCCCGCCGCCGTGCCGCGCCAGGCGTGTCCGAGGCCACGGTGCCCAGCCTTTTGGGCAGCAAATCGGGGTTTCAGGGGCATCTCATGTCGCTGTCGCCCGCGATGCAAAAGGACCTTGGCCTGATCGTCTTCCGCATTGATGGCGACCGTGATCAATCCGATGCGGCGCGCGCGCAGCGGCAAGAGCTTCAGCGCCTCGTGGCCGGGCTTTTTGGCAAGGTCGAAATCCCCGCGCAGGACGGGTTCGCCCATTGGGAGGATGACCTTTTCGTCTATGGCGCGCTCCACGCGGATCGCGCCCAGCTTGAAGCGCGGGCGCAGCAGTTTATCTCAGTCGTGGCAGAGGCCTCTGCCACCGTGAAAGAAGGCTGGACCTCGCGGCCCTTGAGCGTGAGCGCCTGTGTCGTGCCGCCCTCGGACGCGGCTGTCGCCACCTCGCTTGCGCGGGGCATTCAAGGCGTCGAAAGTGCTGGAAAAACAAGTGCGCCGGGCAGCATCTGCCTTGCCGCCAATGACATAGGACACCAAGCCTAGAATGGTCAGCACTGAGCCCACCAACAAAGCCGACGCGGAACCCTCTTCGCGCGCGCAAACGCTCTTCTGGGGGCTGATCGCGACGGTCGTTGTGACCTATTTCGTCGGGCTCGCGGCTCTGACGTGGTCCGACTACAACCGTGCCACGACCCGCGCAGAGGTGGAGCTTGAGCATTTCGCGGAGCTTTACGAGCAGGCGGTCGATGCCTCACTCTCGGTTGCGAATGTGCGGATGTGGGGGCTGATTGATGAGCTGTCGACCGCGCGCCTGAGCGACCACGAGCAGTTTGAGGCGCAATACGGCGATCTGATGAATGCCGCCGTGCAGGAGACCGAGCAGGTCGATGCGCTTGTGCTGATCGGCGCCGATGGGATCGTGCTTTGGGCCACGGTCAAACCCCTGATGGGGCAGTACCTTGGGGACCGGGCCTATTTTCAGGCGGCGATTGGCCTTGATGTCGATGAATATACGGTCGGGGTGCCCATCGTGTCGCGGGCCACGGGGCGGCGGCTGACCCCGATTGCATGGCCCTTGATCGGCATGGATGGCCGGTCGCGCGGGGTCTTGGCCTCTTCGCTGGGCGAGGATTACTACTCGCAATTGCTGGCGATAGATGGGATGCAACAGGACATGTATGTCGAGGTGGTAACCTCCAACGGAGAGCGGGCCTTCGTTTCGGGGCGGCCTCCGCGCGACCCCGATACGCCCGTGTTCCGCGCCCGGAAGGAGATTCCGGCGCTGGACCTCTATATCGACGTGACGCGCAGCAAACGGGCGGTGCTGCAAAACTACTGGCAGCGCACATTGGTTTTCGTGGGGCTTGCCACGATCCTGTTCCTGACGGTGATCAATGCGGCGAGCCGCGCGCGGCGGCAGTCGACCCAATTGGCGCAGGCGCTGCGCAATTCCGAAAGGCACCGCGAACGGATCCGCGTGGCGCAGAGCGAATTCGATGCGATCTTTGAGAATGTCGGCGACGGGCTGATCGTTTATAACGACAACAACAAGCTGCACCGCTCCAACCGCAAGGCGCGGCAACTGATGGGCGTCTCATCGGACATCGAAGCCGTGCAAAAGCTGCGCGGCATGGTCCCGCCCTTTTCGCAGATGGACGAAGACGTGGCCGTTCACCGCATTCAGATCACCACCGCCGAGAACGAGAGTGTGGCGGTGCAATGCCGGGTGATGAAGCTGCATCTGCACGGGGATTACATCGCTTATAACGTGCTTCAGGACATCTCTGCCGAAGAACGTCTGGTGGCCGCGCGGGCAGCCTTTGTCACCTCGGTCAACCACGAGCTGCGCACGCCGCTTACGTCCCTCGCCGGGTCGCTCGAAATCCTGCATGACCGCTTTGGCGACAGCATGCCGAAGAACGCGGGCAAGCTGTTGTCGATGGCCACCCGCAATGCCGACCGGCTGTTGGTGTTGGTCAACGATATCTTGACCCTTCAGGCGATCGATCAGCGCCAACTCAGCATCCAGACCGAGCGTGTCGCGGTATCGGAAGTGCTGTCGGAAGCCATTGCGGCCAACACCGGCTATGGGGTGAACCGTGACGTGCAACTCGACATTCACACAGGCCCCGATGCGGCGCAGGAGGCCTATGTGCGGGTCGATACCGTGCGCATGCAGCAGATATTCTCCAACCTCATTTCCAACGCGGTCAAATATACCCCACGCGGCGGCACGGTAAAAATCGGTGCCGAGGTGGACGACCAATGGGTCACGTTCTATGTCTGCGATGCGGGGCCGGGCATCCCAAGGGCCGCCCATGACCGTATGTTCAAAAGGTTCGCTGACCCTGTGCACTCTCGCGAGAACCAAGCGAATGGGACGGGGCTGGGGCTGGCCATCACGCGGGAGTTGGTGTTGCGACAAGATGGCGATGTGAGCTTTGAGACACGCTCGGAGGAAGACGGCGATGAGAACCCCGGCACCACGTTCTTTGTGCGTTTTGCCCGGGATACAGGCGCGGCGCCCACGCAGGGGGCATCGGCATGAGAGTGTTGTTCGTCGATGACGAGGATGACATCCGTGAGTTGATCGAGTTTGCGATGATGACCGAAGATGACATCGAACCGACCTTCGCGGCGACCGGGCTCGACGCGATTGCCACGATGGAAACGCAGTCTTTCGACGTGATCATGCTGGATGTGATGATGCCCCCCCCCGATGGTATGGAGGTGCTGCGCTGCGCGCGGGCCAATGCGGATTTGGACGACACGAAGATCGTCATGTGCACCGCCAAAACCTCGCCCGAGTCGGAGAGGAAGTTTCGCGACCTCGGGGCAGATCACATTCTGCACAAGCCGTTCAAACCGCTGAAACTGGCGGATTTCATTCGGTCGATCGTTTAATATCTCATCGCTCAGCCTCTCGCGGCTCCGAACACGCGGAACTTACCATGCGCAAAACTGCGAAAATGCCTTTCGACCTCACGCGGCGGTTCTTGTCCGGCTTCGCCATGCTCGCCGCCTTGGGCACTGCAGCCCTCCCGGCGCGCGAGGCCGCCGCGGCGGCATGGCCGCGGGGCGAAGACAAAAGCTTTGTCACCCTGTCCTATGAGACCACCGTTGACGGACCCGACTTTGGCGATTTCGGCGCGTTCTACTACGAATACGGGGTGACCGAGAAACTGACCTTCGGCCTCGACATCGGCAAAAGCCAGAGCGCGGGGCAGGTCAGCGCCATCGCCTTTCTGCGCTATCCGCTGGAACTCTCGGGCGGGGACAATGTTTTCGCCGCCGAAGTCGGTCTCGGCTGGGCCGAACGGGATGGCAGCGCGGTGGCAGCCCTGCGGCCCGGCCTGTCTTGGGGGCGTCCGGTATCGGGGGCTTGGGGCAGCGGCTGGCTGGGGGTGGAAAGCACCTTTGCCATTTACGAAGACGGCGAAACACTGGGCAAGATCGACAGCAGCTTTGGCATCAACCATAAGAATGACAACCTGTCGATCTTCAAGCTGGAGTTTGCCGCTCCGTCAGACGGGGATGAGACATTGGCCTTCGCGCCCGCGCATGTGATCAAGGTCTCGGAAAACAGCTTTCTGGAACTGGGCCTTTCGCATGAATTCACCGACGCTGTGACCAAGGTCAAAGTCGGGGTCTGGCACAGCTTCTGACCGGGTGCGGCGCGGGGCAGCCTTTTGCCATGTGATTCTCTCCATAAGGCATCTCTGGCTATCAGGCGGGGACCGAGAGGGAAAACGCCACTGATCCAACGGCAGGCGGTCTCTTTCTTTCGCATCTCGCATTTTGCGGCAAATTCGGACTTGCCTCTGCCTGCCGGAGTACAGTTAATTGGCCGAACAAGCTGAATACAGCGGCGGCGCGCGGCACCCTGTGCCGACGCCCGTTAAGAGCAACCAAGGGAGAGAGACATGAAATTCACCGCAATCCTCGCCGCAAGCACCATTCTGGCAGGCGCTGCCGCCGCTCAGGACGTCGATAAATCCGACTGGCCGAGCAGCTTCACCGTGGGCACGGCCAGCCAAGGCGGCACCTATTTCGCCTATGGTTCGGGCTGGGCGAACCTCGTGGCCAAGGAACTGGGTCTGACCGGCGGCGGCGAAGTCACCGGCGGCCCGATGCAGAACATGGCGCTGGTCCACACCGGCGAGGCGGCCTTTGGCATGACCACAATGGGGCCGGCGGCGGAATCGCTGGCTGGCACCAACCCCATCGCCCCCGGTCTGGAAATGACCCAAGCCTGCGCGATGTTCCCGATGTATCAGACACCCTTCTCCGTGACCGCGCTGTCGTCCTCGGGCATCGCCTCCGTCGCCGACATTCCGGCAGGTGCCAAGATCGGCTTTGGTCCGGCGGGCTCCACCTCGGACACCTATTTCCCGCGCATGATGGACACGCTTGGCGTCGAGTATGAGCGCCGCAACGGCGGTTGGACCGATCTGGGCGGCCAGCTGCAGGACGGTCTGTTGGACGTGATCGCCTTTGCCGCCGGTGTGCCGGTGCCCGCGGTCAGCCAGCTTGAAGTGCAGACGGATGTGAACATCATCGAGTTCACCGAGGAAGAGCAGGCCAAACTGCTCGAAGAGTTCCCGGTGTCCGAGTTCACCATCGACGCCAGCACCTACACCACGCTGGAAGAGGGCGCGCGTTCGGTCTCCATGTGGAACTTCGCGATTGCCAACTGCGATCTGCCGGAATCCTTCGTCAAAGCGGCTGTGGATGTCGTCATGTCCGACAATGAGCGGATGAAGGGCATTCACAAGGCGGCGGCTTCGACCCTGCCTGAGAACTGGGAGAAGAACACCGTTCTGAAATGGCACCCCGGTGCGGCGGCTTGGTTCAAAGAGAACGCGGATGCCGATATTTCCGACGATATGATCTACGGCAACTAAGCTAACACCTAGACAAAACTGCATGCCGTCCCTAATCGGGGCGGCATCTTGCCATCATCCCGCCTGATTGTCGGGACAGATCCCGCGCAGATAACGGGAAAGGAAGCCTCCATGACAGACCAGCATAGCGCCGCCGATCCGCAGGGCCCGATTGTCGCCGAAGGGGTTGATGACGAACCGGTAGAAAGCAATCGCCGCATATTCACCGGGCGCACCTATCTGGTCGTTGCGGCCATGTCGGCGATCTATGCCTTCTTTCATATGGCGGCCCTCAACGGCATGTCGATCGGCGAACTGACCGGCATCCGCATCCCGCTGCTGCCGACCTTCCCGATGGAGACGTGGAATTTCCGCATCGTACACATCGCGGGCGCGCTGATCCTTGGCTTTACCCTTTATTCCGCCCGCGCCTTTGTGGATGAGGGCGAGGGGCAGGGCCGTCATCCGCTGGATTTGGTGGCATGGGCCGCGATGATCCCGGCGCTCTATTCGATTTGGACCGCGTGGAGCATCGCCAGCCAGATCGCTGGCGGCACCCAGTGGAACGGCATGAGCCCCGAGTTCAAGACCCTCGAAATCTATCACTATGGCCTGCCACTGGTTGCAGCCACGGCCATCGGCATCGTCGTGGGCTGGCTGCGCGGACGCGCGCGGGGGCAGGTTTCGCCTGCGGACCTGTTGCTCTCCATCTGCGGGGTGGCCGTGGCGATCTACCTCATCGCCATGTACGGCACCTTGATGCGCAACTCGACGGGCACGCCCTTTGCGCCCATTGGCATCTCCATCGCCGCAGTTGCGGGCACCGCGCTGATCATGGAGCTGACGCGCCGCGTGGCGGGGCTTGCGCTCATCGTGATCTCGGGTGTCTTCCTGGTTTATGTCTTCGTCGGGGACATGCTGCCGGGCTTCCTGAACGCGCCCAACATCCAGTGGACCCGCTTCTTTAGCCAGGTCTACACCGATGCGGGCATTCTGGGGCCGACCACGGCGGTGTCGTCGACCTATATCATCCTCTTCATCATCTTCGCGGCCTTCCTTCAGGCGTCGAAGGTGGGGGACTATTTCGTCAACTTCGCCTTTGCCGCGGCGGGCCGCGCGCGTGGGGGGCCGGCCAAGGTCGCGATCTTTGCCTCGGGTCTCATGGGGATGATCAACGGCACCTCGGCGGGCAATGTGGTGGCGACAGGCTCGCTGACCATTCCGCTGATGAAAAAGGTGGGATACCCGGCCCGGACCGCAGGCGCGGTCGAAGCCGCCGCCTCGACCGGGGGGCAGATCATGCCGCCGATCATGGGGGCCGGCGCCTTCATCATGGCCGAGATCACGGGCATCCCCTACACCGATATCGCCGTGGCGGCGATCATCCCGGCGGTGCTTTACTTCGTGTCGATCTACTTCATGGTGGATTTCGAAGCGGCCAAGCTGGGCATGCGCGGGATGCGGTCCGAGGAACTGCCCAAGCTCAAGGACATGCTGCGCCGGGTGTTTCTGTTCATCCCAATCATCATCCTGATCTATGCGCTCTTCATGGGTTATTCGATCATCCGCGCGGGCACGCTGGCGACGGCGGCAGCGGCGGTGGTGTCGTGGTTCACGCCCTTCCGCATGGGGCCGCGCAGCATCGTCAAAGCCTTTGACTTGGCCGGGATCATGTCGATCCAGATCATCGCGGTCTGCGCCTGTGCGGGCATCATCGTAGGGGTCATCAGCCTGACCGGTGTCGGCGCGCGTTTCTCTTCCGTGCTGCTGGGTCTGGCAGAGGCGAGCCAGTTCCTTGCCCTGTTCTTTGCCATGTGTATCGCCATTCTGCTCGGCATGGGCATGCCCACCACGGCGGCCTATGCGGTGGCGGCTTCGGTCGTCGCCCCCGGTCTGGTGCAACTGGGCATCCCGCTGCTGACGGCACATTTCTTTGTCTTCTACTTCGCCGTCGTATCGGCCATCACGCCCCCGGTGGCGCTGGCCAGTTACGCAGCGGCGGGGATTTCGGGCGCCAACCCGATGGAGACTTCGGTGGCGTCCTTCAAGATCGGCATCTCGGCCTTCATCGTGCCCTTCATGTTCTTCTACAACGGCGCGATCCTGATGGACGGCACGTGGTTCGAGGTGATCCGCGCCGGTGTCACGGCGGTCTTCGGGGTCTACCTGCTGTCTTCTGGCATGCAGGGCTGGTTCGCGGGCAGCGGGGCGGCTTGGTTTATCCGGCTGGGCCTGATCCTTGCAGCGCTGTGCATGATCGCGGGCGGTCTGATGACCGACCTCATCGGCATCGCAGTGGCGGCGGTGATCTTTGCCGTACAGTGGAAGTTCCGCCCCGCCGCCGACGCGCAGATCGCGGTACATGGCAGCGACTGATCCGTGATTGATCCATGCCCCGGCCCTTTGGGGCCGGGGTCGCCCGTTTGAGGCAAGGCTCCCTGTTGCATCTGGGCCAAGCCGCGCCTAGGGTCCGCGCGATCCTTCCGGGCGGTTAATATGTTCACTATCTTTCTGGCCATCGCGCCGGTCTTTGCGCTGATCCTCATGGGCTATGGCCTGCGCCGGGGCGGTATCCCTTCGACCAAGTTCTGGAACCTGAATGACCGGCTGGTCTATTGGGTGCTGATGCCCGCGCTCTTCTTTGCCAAAATCTCGGCGGCGGACCTGAGCGGCGGTTTGGGCGACTATGCGCTGCTGCTCTACGCCGGTTTCTTTGCGGCGATCTTTTGCGGCTGGCTGTTCGGTCGGGCCTATGCCGCGCCGCAGGGCAGTTCGCTGATGCAGGGCAGTGCGCGGTTCAACACATTCATCGGCCTCGCGATTGCCGAGGCCGTCTTTGGCACGGCGGGGCTACAGATTGCCGTGCTCGGTTCGGCCTTGCTGGTCCCGGTGGTGAATGTGACGGTGGTGACGCTGATGACCCGGCAGTTGGGCGGCGGCGGCAAATCCATCCTCAAAGGCTTGGTCAAGAACCCGCTGATCCTCGGCATTCTCGCGGGCGTGCTCTTCAATGTGGCGGGGCTGCACCATGTGCCCGTCCTGCACGAAAGCGCGCGTATTTTGGGGGATGCGGCGCTGCCGATCATGCTGCTTTGCGTCGGCGCCAACCTGCGGCTGCGCGGGTTGTCGGGCTCGGTCTCGGTCATTGGCCTGTCGATCATCGGCAAACATCTGGTGAACCCGCTGGCGGTGCTGCTGGCTGCGCTGGTGCTGAACCCGGCGCCGCTGACGCTGCAAATCGCGCTGATCTTCGCCGCCCTGCCGACGGGGGTGGCCAGCTATACGCTGGCGCGGGAGATGCGCGGCGATGCGCCCTTGATGGCCGCGATCATCACTACGCAGACGCTACTCAGCTTTTTCACCCTGCCGCTCACGCTCTATCTCGGTAGCCTGATTTCTGCGCCCTAGAGCCCGTTCCATGCGCGAAACGCGATTGTGGTCTGCGTGCGCTGCAAGGGCGTTGATTTACAGGTTGACATATTTGGCTCAAATGTCCAATTGCGCCTTGACCCATGTTGAGGAGCCCGCATGACCGAACTCGAAAAGACCGTGCTTGACGCTGCGCTGCATGTCTTTTCCCGCTACGGGGTCAAGCGCACCAGCATGGGCGATCTCTGCGAAGAGGCGGGTGTTTCGCGCCAGACCCTCTACAATCGGTTTCGCAACAAGGACGACATCCTGCGCGGGCTGATTGGGCGCTACACCGAATTGGCGCTGGAAGAGATTGCCGAAGAGATGCCCCATACGCCCGATCTGGCGGCGCAACTCGATCTGATCTTTGATCGGATGGTGGTGCGCGGCTATGACACGATGCAGGCGATGCCCAATGCGCAGGATTTCATTGCCGGGGCCAATGCCGTCAGCCAAGAGGCGCTGCAATGTTCCGCCGGGCGGTTTCGCGGCGTGATCGCTCAGGTGCTGATGCCCTATGAAGCCTCGATCACCCGCAACGGTCTGAGTGTCGAGGCGCTGGCCGATTTCATCCAACGTTCGGCCAAGGCCGCTGGCATGCATGCGCTGGACCGTGACCATTTTCTCGAGCAGCTGCGCACCCTTAAACAACTTAGTCTGACCGCCGCCCTTGGGCCCGTGCCGGATGCTATTCATAAGGAAGACTGACCATGGCCAAATGGCTTGTTGAGACGACGCGCGGGACCGGCGCGGGGCGGGTGTTGGGATTTGCGCTGGCCTTGGCCGCCGGCATCGCCGCGCCGATGGTAACTGCAGCCGAAATGCCGGTGGTAAAGCTGCAAACGGTCAAGGTCAGCGACGCCGAGGTCGAGCGCGTTTTCTTTGGCAAGGTGGTTGCACGTGAAACCGTGGATCTTGCCTTTCAGGTCGGCGGTCAGATCGAGGAATTTCCGGTCGAAGAGGGGGCCACGGTCAGTAAAGACACGGTCGTCGCCCGGATGGATCTGGAGCCGTTCCAACTGGCGCTAGAACAGGCGCAGGCCAATGACGCACAGGCGCGCCGGACGATGGAGCGTTATCAAAAGCTCGCCGGGTCTTCGGTGGCCGAGGTCAATCTGCAAGACGCCGAAACCGCCGTGACGGTCAACGATATCGCCGTGCGCAACGCCGAGCGTGACCTTGAGAACGCGACCCTGCATGCGCCCTTCGATGCGATTGTCGCCTCGCGGCTGGTGCCCAATTACTCGACCGTCAGCGCGGGCACGCCGGTGGTGCGCCTGCATGATATGTCCGAGTTGCGGGTCGAGATCGACGTGCCCGAAACCCTGTTTCTGCGCGCAGGGCGCGACCCCAGCGTGCGCTTCATGGCCAAGTTCCCGGCCAATGCAAACACCTACCCGATGCAAATCCGCGAATACAACGCCGAGACGGCAGATGTGGGCCAGACCTATAGCATCACCCTTGGGGCAGAATTGCCCGAGGATTTCGTGCCGCTGCCCGGCGCCTCGGTCGAGGTGCGCGCCACGCTGAACATCGGCGGGTCGAGCATCATCGTGCCAGACACCGCCATTGTGGTCGGCAATGACCGCGGCACCTATGTCATGGTCTTCGACCCTACAGGGGCGCGCGAAGGCATCGTGACCCGCACCGCGGTCGAGATCACCCCCACTGCGCGCGGCGATGTCAAAGTCGAAGCCGGGCTTTCCGATGGGCAAGAGATCGTTGTGAGTGGCGCAAGCCAGCTTGAAGACGGTGCCGCCGTGCGCCGCTTCGTCGGTTTCGGAGACTGAGCGCATGGATATCGCACGTCTGTCGATCAACCGCCCGATCTATACTTGGATCATCATGCTGACCTGTCTTTTGGGCGGCATCTGGGGCTTCGCGACCCTTGGCCGTCTCGAAGACCCGGCCTTTACCATCAAAACGGCGGTGGTGGTGACCCAATACCCCGGTGCCTCTGCCGAAGAGGTCGCGCTTGAGGTCACCGAACCGCTGGAATCGCAAATTCAGAAGATGTCCGAGATCAAGGACATCGAATCCATGAACCAGCCCGGTCTGTCGTGGATCACGGTCAATATGCAGGACACCTTTGATGGGTCGGAACTGCCGGAAATCTGGACCAAACTGCGCAACCGCGTGAATGAGGCGGCGCTGCCGAGTGGGGCCACGCAGCCCTATGTGAACGACGGTTTCGGCGATGTTTACGGGCTTTACTACGCCGTGACGGCTGAGGGCTATTCCGATGCCGAGGTCAACGAACTCTCCAGCTATCTGCGTCGGGAATTGCTGCTGGTCGATGGCGTGTCGGATGTGGCGCTTTCGGGCGTGCCGAACGAGGTGATCTATGTCGAACCGCAGCTTGCGCTGAGCACCACGCTCGGCATTCCGCCCTCGGCCATCGTCGGCGCGGTATCGAGCGCGAATGAGATCGTCGACGGCGGCGCCATTCAGGACGCTGACGGGCGCACCCTGATCCAGCGGCCCGAAGGCTCTGACAGCGTGTCCGAGATTGCCGCCTTGTCGGTGGGGGTTGGCGGTCAGGTGATCAACCTTGCCGATGTGACCAACATCTACCGCACCCGCGAGGCGAACCCCGACCTGGTGATCCGCCACAACGGGCAGAGGGCTTTTACCCTCGGGGTGGCCGGGATCGCGACCGAGAATATCGTCGATATCGGCAAGCGGGTGGATGACAAGCTTGCGCAGCTGCGCGAAACGCTGCCCTTGGGCATCTCGATCGAATCCATCTACCGCCAGCACACGGTGGTCGAAGAGGCATCGAACGCCTTTCTGGTGAACCTTGCCATGTCCGTGGCCATCGTGGTTGCCGTGCTGGCCGTCTTCATGGGCTGGCGCGCGGCGGTGGTCGTGGGCTCGACCCTGTTGCTGACGGTGGTGGGGACGCTCTTTTTCATGGCGCTCGGCGCGATTGAGATGGAGCGGATCTCACTCGGGGCGCTGATCATCGCGATGGGGATGCTGGTCGATAACGCCATCGTCGTGGCCGAGGGGATGCAGATCTCCATGCAGCAGGGCAAAAGCTCGCGCGAAGCGGCGACCGAGGCGGCGAGCAAAACGCAGATCCCGCTTTTGGGGGCGACCGTGATCGGCATCATGGCCTTTGCCGGGATCGGGCTAAGCCCCGATGCCACGGGCGAATTCCTCTTCTCGCTCTTTGCCGTGATCGCGATTTCGCTGCTGCTCTCTTGGGTGTTGGCCATCACGGCCACGCCGCTTTTGGGCCACTACTTTTTCAAACGCGGAGCCGAGGGCGGCGCGGGTGGCTATGACGGTGCGATCTTCAAGGGTTATGCCGCCGTGCTGCGCGCCTCGCTCAAGCTGCGTTGGCTGGTGGTCGTGGGCCTCATCGCGGGCACGGTCGTTTGCTATGGCCTCTTTGGTCAGATCAAGCAGCAGTTCTTCCCCGACAGCAACACGCCGCTCTACTTTGTGCATTACAAGCTGCCGCAGGGCTCGTCGATCCATCAGACCTCCAACGATCTGGCCGTGCTCGAAGACTGGCTTGTGGCGCGGGACAATGTCGAAGACGTGACCTCCTACGCGGGACAGGGCGCGGCGCGTTTCATGCTGACTTATCAGGCCGAAGACCCCAACCCCAGCTATGGGCATCTGATCGTAAGGGTGTCTTCGCTTGAGGTGATCCAAGACGAGATGAACGCGCTTGAGGCCTTCGCCGCCGATGCGGTTCCGCAAGGGGAGTTCCGGGCCAAGCGTCTGGCCTTTGGCCCCGGCGGCGGTGCCCCGATCGAGGTGCGCTTCTCGGGCCGCGATCCCAATGTGCTGCGCGATCTCGCGGATGAGGCGATGGACCGGATGCAGGCGGTGTCGGACAATATCATCAGCCCGCGTCAGGACTGGCGCGAGCGTGAATTGGTGCTGCGTCCGATCTATGCCGAAGAACGCGCGCAGGACGCTGGCATCTCGCGGACCGAAATCACCGAGACCCTCAAATTCGCCACCGAAGGCACCAGCGGCGGGACGTTCCGCGAGCGGGATCGTCAGATCCCAATCGTGATCCGCGCCCCGCAGGATGCCGATCTGGCGCTGACGGATCATGTGATCTATGCGCAAAACACCAATGCGCTGGTCCCGATGGAGCAGGTGATCGACGGTTTCCGGTTCGAGCCGCAGGACACGCTGCTCTACCGTCGCGACCGGGCCGATGTGATCACCGTGGGTGCGGATATCCCGCGCGGCGTCACGGCGGCGCAGGTGCAGGCCGAGGTGCAGGAAACCATTGAGGCAATGGAAATCCCCGAAGGCTATGCCATGGAATGGGGCGGCGAGTTGGAAAGCGCGGGCGAGGCGCAGGCCGCCTTGGGCAAGCAATTGCCCCTCAGCCTCATCATCATGGTGCTGATCTCGGTCCTGCTGTTCAACGCGCTGAAACAGCCGATCATCATCTGGCTCTTGGTGCCAATGGCGGTGAACGGGGTCAGTCTGGCGCTTTTGGGGGCGGGGCTGCCCTTCACCTTCACCGCGCTTCTGGGGCTCTTGTCGCTCTCGGGGATGTTGATCAAGAACGGCATCGTGCTGGTCGAAGAGATCGACCTCACCCGTGCCGCCGATCCGACGCTGGACTTGAAAGAAGCCATCGTCACCGCCTCGACCTCGCGTTTGCGCCCGGTCTTCCTTGCCGCCGCGACGACCATTCTGGGGATGCTGCCGCTGTTGTCGGATGCCTTCTTCCAGTCCATGGCGGCGACGATCATGGGCGGGCTGGCCTTTGCTTCGGTCCTGACGTTGATCGCGGCACCGGTGCTCTATTTCCTCTTCTTCAAACGCAGCGCCGCGCGTGAGGCAGAGGCCGCCCGCGCCGCCTGATCGGTGTGTGACGGCGAGACGATGGGCGCGTCCGATCACTCCGGGCGCGCCCTTTGTCGTACCCGGGCGTTAAAAATTCCGCGCCGCCCTGCAATCCCGCCTTGGTTTCGCGGAATTGCCAGCTACCTTACCGTCTTCAAACGGCATGTCGCCGTGTCAGGCCATTGTTTCAAGGAGTTCTCGCCCATGGGTCCCCGCATTCTTTCCACTGCCGCCGCCGCTGGCCTTGCCGCCACTCTGGCCTCTGCCGCCTCGGCAGAGATCACCGTTTCGTCGAAAATCGACACCGAAGGCGGCCTGTTGGGCAACGTCATCGCGCTGGCGCTCGAAGATGCGGGTCTGCCCGTTGAACGCCGTCTGCAACTGGGCGGCACGCAAGTTGTGCGCGAAGCGATCCTGTCGGACCAGATCGACATCTACCCCGAATACACAGGCAACGCCGCCTTCTTCTTTAACGAAGCGGAAAGCGACGTTTGGAAAGACGCGGCCAAGGCCCACGCCCGCGCCAAAGAATTGGACGGGGGCGAGAACAACGTCACATGGCTTGATTCCGCACCGGCCAACAACACTTGGGCCATCGCCGTGACCGGCCCGGTGGCCGAGGAAAATGACCTGACCACCATGTCCGATTTTGGCGCATGGGTGGCCGAGGGTGGTGAGGTGAAGCTCGCCGCCTCGACCGAGTTCGTGTCTTCCCCCGCCGTTTTGCCCGCGATGCAAGAGACCTATGGCTTTGAGCTGACCCAAGACCAGACCGTGATCCTCTCGGGCGGCGACACGGCGGCGACCATTCAGGCGGCGGCGCGTGGCACATCGGGCGTGAACGCGGCGATGGTTTACGGCACCGATGGCGGCGTGGGGGCCACGGGTCTGGTGGTGATGGAAGACGACAAGGGCGTGCAGCCGGTCTATGAACCCGCCCCCATCGTCCGCGCCGAGGTGTTGGAGGAATACCCCCAGATCGCCGAAGTGCTGAACCCGATCTTCTCCGGGCTCGACATGGCGACGTTGCAAAAGCTGAACGGTCGGATTCAGGTCGGCGGGGAGCCGGCGGAAGCCGTGGCGCGCTCCTACCTGACCGAGACCGGGGTGCTGGACTGATTTCCGACACCCGCACAATAACGGGCCCCGGTGCGGGAATTTCCGCGCCGGGGCTTTTGTTCGCCCTATTGGGCGCGGCGGCGCTTTGCGTGCCTTTCATGACCCTCGCCGCAAACCGGATCGTGGCGGGCGAAGGGGTGATGGCATGGGGCGTGGCCAGTCTGCCGGTGGTGCTGCCGGGGCTTGCGGCGATCGGGGCGGGGCTGTTGATGGGCCTTCCTGCGGGCCGCGATGGCCTGCGGATCGGCGGTGCGGCTTTGGGTTTGGGCGGGCTATTGTGGTTGCTGACCCAAGGTGCCACCGGTCTGCTGGCCGAGGCGGGTGACTATGCCCGTGTCTCGCCCTCGGTGGGCT
Organism: Sulfitobacter sp. 1A12157; assembly: GCF_043557345.1. Taxonomy (NCBI): domain Bacteria; kingdom Pseudomonadati; phylum Pseudomonadota; class Alphaproteobacteria; order Rhodobacterales; family Roseobacteraceae; genus Sulfitobacter; species Sulfitobacter sp. 1A12157. The sequence continues at coordinate 150,732 of NZ_JBIFFV010000006.1, read as the reverse complement.
TTTGGTGCCTGCTGGTCGTCTTCATGTTGCTGATGGCAGATGCGCTTGCCGCGATGGCACCGGGGCCGCTGATGCGCGGGGCCGTGCTGGCGGGCGTGCTTGCAGTGCTTGGCGCGATCCTGTGGTCGGGGGCGCTGTCAGAGCTTTCGGTGATGCAGGAATACGCCAGCCGCGCCGATGCCTTTGGCCGGGAATTCCTGCGCCATCTGGGGTTGGCCTTTGGCTCTCTCGCCGCGGCGGCGGTGATCGGTTTCCCGCTTGGCGTGCTCTGCCACCGGCTTGCCGGGCTGCGCGGGGCCACCTTGCCGGTGCTGAGCTTTTTGCAAACCATCCCCTCGCTCGCCATGTTCGGGCTGATGATCCCGATCCTCAGCTGGGTGGGGGCCAATCTGCCGGGCGCCCGGGCGCTTGGCATCGCGGGCATCGGCTTTGCGCCCGCCTTTCTGGCGCTGGTGCTCTATTCGCTGCTGCCCGTGGTCGGCAATACCGTGGCAGGGCTGGCCTCGGCCCCGCCGGCGGCGCTGGAGGCCGCGCGGGGCATGGGGATGACGCCGCTGCAGCGGCTGCTGCGGGTGGAACTGCCGCTTGGCCTGCCGATCATCCTCACCGGGCTGCGCATCGTCTTGGTGCAGAACATCGGGCTCGCGGTCATCGCCGGGCTGATCGGCGGCGGCGGGTTTGGGACGTTCGTTTTCCAAGGGCTGAACCAAACCGCGACCGACCTGATCCTGCTGGGCGCCTTGCCGACGGTGGTGCTGGCCCTGACGGCGGCCATCGTGATGGACATATTGGTCGAATTGACCCGCAAGACCCCAAAGGACAGCGCATGATCGAGATCGACCGCATCACCAAGACCTATGGCGACATCCGCGCGGTGGATTCCGTGTCGATGACGGTTGAGACAGGCACGATCACGGTGATCGTCGGCACCTCCGGTTCAGGCAAAACCACGCTCTTGCGGATGATCAACCGGCTGGAGGAACCGACCTCGGGCGAGGTGCGGATCAATGGCTTCTCCACCCTGTCGGTCAAGCCGCATATCCTGCGGCGGCGCATCGGCTATGCCATTCAGGGCCATGGGCTGTTCCCGCATCATAGGGTGGGGCGCAACATCGGCGCGGTGCCGCAATTGCTGGGCTGGCCGCGCGAGAAGATCGCGGCGCGGGTGGATGAGCTGCTCTCGCTTTTCTCGATGGACCCCGCGCAATTCCGCGACCGTTATCCGGCGGAGCTTTCGGGCGGGCAGCAGCAGCGGGTCGGCGTGGCGCGGGCCTTGGCCTCAAGGCCCGATCTGTTGCTGATGGACGAACCCTTTGGCGCGTTGGACCCGATCATTCGCACCCGCGCGCAGGAAGACCTGCGGCACATCCAGCAGCGGCTGGGGTCGACCATCATGCTGGTGACACACGACATGGAAGAGGCGATCCGGCTGGGCGACCGGGTGGCGGTCATGGACGGCGGGCATCTGGTGCAGCACGGCACGCCGGCCGAGATCATCGCCGCACCCGCAACGGATTTTGTCGCGGATATGGTCGGTGATGTGGAGCGGCCCCTGCGGCTTCTCTCATTGATCCCTGTCGCCGAACTGGTGGAAGAGGGCAGCGCCGAAGGTGAAGCGCTGCCCGCCGCTGCCAGCCTGCGCGAGGCGCTTTCGGCCTGCCTGTGGACAGGGCGCGCAGCAGTGCCGGTGGCGAAAGACGGGGTGCCGATGGGCCGGGTGACCCTCGATGCAATCCGCGCCCGGGCCGGGCAGCACGCATGAGGATCGGCTGGATCCTGCGGCCGCTTCTGGTGGCCGTGCTACTGGCGCTGGTCCTGCGGCCGGAGTGGTTCACGCCGCTGCTGGCCCCCTTGGCCCCGGCGAATGGCCCGGTGATCTACACCCGAGCGACGCTCTTGTCGCTGTCGCTGAGCCATCTGGCGCTGGTGGCCATGGCCTCGGCTGCGGCGACAGTGGTTGCGGTGACGCTGGCGGTCCTTGTGACCCGCCCGGCGGGCGCGGCCTTCCGACCGCTGTCGCGCACCATCACCAATATGGGCCAGACCTTCCCTCCCGTGGCAGTGCTGGCGCTGGCCGTCCCGGCCTTGGGCTTTGGGGCCGGGCCGACGTTGGTGGCGCTGTTTCTCTATGGCCTGCTGCCGATCTTCGAGAATGCGGTCACCGGCCTCACCAACCTGCCGCCGGCCACGATGGAGGCCGCGCGCGGCATCGGGCTGAGCCGTTGGCAAAGGCTCTGGCGGGTGGAACTGCCGCTGGCCCTGCCGGTGACGTTGACGGGCATCCGGCTGTCGGTGGTCATCGCGCTTGGCACGGCGACCATCGGCTCGACCGTGGCGGCACGGACCTTGGGTGAGGTGATTATCGCGGGGCTTTTGACCAATAACACCGCCTTCGTGGTGCAGGGCGGGCTGGCGGTCGGGCTATTTGCGGTGCTGATCTATGACGCCATGGTGCAGCTTGAAACCCGGCTGGCGCGGCGCATGGGCGGCTGAGGATCAGCGCCCGTTGCCGGCGATGATCTGTTTGGCCAAATCCGCTAGATCGTCCGAGAGGTAGTGCGGCTGCGGCATCTCTTGCACCTCGATCAGGGTGTTGTTGGGCCGGGTCAGGAAGGCCCCCTGACAGCCTGCCGCCTGCGCGCCGATGGTGTCCCACAGATGGCAGGCCACCATGCAGAGATCATCGGTTTGCAGATCAAGCGCCTCGGCCACCATCTGGTAAGTTGCAGGATGGGGTTTGAACTTTGCCACCTCATCAACGCTGAAGCTCCGCTCGAAGAAGTCGGCGATCTCGGCTTTCTCCAGCGGCGTTGGCGCGGGAGAGGGGGGCGAATTGGTCAGCGTTACCAGCCGAAACCCCGCCTCTTGCAGCCTGCGCAGGGCAGGGGCGACATCCGCATGGGCGGGCATGGAACCGATGCGGGATTTCAACTCGGCCACGTCCTCATCCGTCACCGCCAAGCCCTTGTTCGCGCCGACCATCCGCAAGACGCCCCCCGCCAGCGCGCCGAAGGGCGCGTAGCGGTCTGAAAGGGTCATGGTTTGGGAATAGAGGATCAACTCGGCGAACCATTCGCGCAGCATTGAGGCGTCGCCGAAGAGGCGTGCGAAGAGCGGCTCCAACGTGGTGATGTCGAGCAGGGTTTCGTTCACATCGAAGACGATCACGGAGGCGGGCTTTTGATCGGGCATGGGGGTCCTTCCACTCATGGCGTGCGCCGTGCCCGCCACTGTGAAGAAACCCTTGGCCCTGTCAAAAGGTTTCAGACACCCAAACGGTCGCGCAGCCCGTACCACCACGATCCCACGACCGAATAGGGCACGCGGAACATGCGCCCGCCGGGGAAGGGGAACCATGGCACATTGGCGAAGACGTCAAAGCGGGTGAGGTCGCCGTCGATCGCCTCGGACAGGATGCGCCCGAAGGTATGCGATCCGGTCACGCCGTGGCCGCTGTAGCCATGGGCGAAATAGGTGTTGTCGCCGATCCGGCCCATCTGCGGCACGCGGCTGAAGGACAGCGCGAAATTCCCGCTCCAGGCATAGTCGATTTTCACGTCTTTCAACTGGGGGAAGACCTTGTCCATGTTGCGTTTGAGCTTGGCCTTGATGTCGCGCGGGTCCGCGCCGCCGTAAACGGTGCCGCCGCCAAAGAGCATCCGTTTGTCACCCGACAGGCGGTAGTAGTCGAGGATATAGCGGATGTCTTCGACGCAGGCATCGGTGGGCAGCAGCGCATGGGCCTGCGCCTCGCTCAGCGGTTCTGTCGCCATCACTTGGGTCGAAACGGGCATCACGCGCGGGGTCAGCGTGGGCACCACATGGCCGAGGTAGGCATTGCCGCAAAGCACCAGTGTCTTGCAGGTCATCGTCCCCTTGGCCGTGCGGACCACGGGGCGGGCGGCCTCGTGATCGACATCCGTGACTGGGGACATTTCATAGATCGTGCCGCCGTTCTTCTCAAAGGCCGCCGCTTCGCCGAGGGCGAGGTTCAACGGATGCATATGGCCGCCCGAATGGTCGATCAGCCCGCCTTCATAGAGGTCGGAATTGACGTGGGCGCGCAACTGTTCCTTGTCCAGCATCTCTTGATTGTCGATGCCGTAGCTTTGCCAGAGCTTCTGCCGCTCCTCCAATTCGCGCATATGTGCCGTGGTGAGGCCAGTGAAGATGTTCTTGTCCTTGAGGTCGCATTGGATGTCATAGGTGCGAACCCGCTCGCGGATGATCTCGCCGCCCTCTTGCACGAGGCCGGCGACGAAGGTCGCGGTGTCCTGCCCATAGCGGCGCTTGATCGTTTGCAGGCTCGCGTTCAGCCCGTTGACGATCTGCCCGCCATTGCGCCCCGAAGCTCCCCAGCCCACGCGCGCGCCTTCGATGATGGCGACCTTATAGCCCTTTTCGGCCAGATGCAGGCCGGTCGACAGACCGCTATAGCCCGCGCCGACGATACAGACGTCGATCTCGTGATCGCCCTGCAATTCGGGGCGCACGGGGGCAGGGTTGGCCGAGGCGGCGTAGTAGCTTGACGTATGGCTGCCGTCTCCGGCGTAGGGATGGCGCGACATCAGACGATCTCCAGATAGGTGTCATATTCGAAATGGGTCACTTGCCGCGCGAATTTGCGCAACTCCTGCGTCTTGCATTCGACCATCATGGTCTGCAACCGGGCAGAGAAGAGGCCGGGCACATCCGGCCCCTTGCGAAAGGCGTCGATGGCCGTGGCCCAGTCGAGCGGCAGGTTGTCGAGCTTCATCGTATAGGCGTCGCCGGTGATCGGGGCGACGGGCTGCATGTCCTGCTCGATCCCCAACAGCGCGCCGCCCAAGATGCTGGTCAGCACCAGATAGGGGTTGGCGTCGGCCCCGGCGACGCGATGCTCGATACGGCGGGCCTTATGATCGCCGCCCGGGATGCGGATCGCTGCGGTGCGGTTTTCATAGCCCCAAGCGACATTGGTCGGCGCATGTGCCCCCGGCAGCAGGCGGCGGTAGGAGTTTTCATGCGGCGCGAAGGTCAGCGTGTTCTGCTGCATCGTGGCCAACAGACCGGCGACGGCGTTGAGCATCAGGGGGGTGCCTTCCTCCCCGCCGTTGTCGAAGACGTTGACGCCGTTTTCATCCACCAAGGAGAAGTGAACGTGAAAGCCGCTGCCCGCCAGATCACCATAGGGTTTGGCCATGAAGGTGGCGGCGAAGCCGTGTTTGCGGGCGATGCCGCGCACCAGACGTTTGAACAGCACCGCGTCATCGGCGGCGCGCAGCGGATCGTCCACATGGCGCATGTTGATTTCGAACTGCCCCGCCCCGTTTTCCGAAATGGCCGCATCCGCCGGGATGCCTTGCAATTCGCAGGCGTCATAAACCTCGTTCAGGAACTCGTCGAAATGCTGCAACTCGTCCAGCGACAGCGCGCCGTCGGAATCCAGCCGTTTGCCCGTCACCGGAGAGCAGGGGGCCTGCGGGTGATCCTCGGTCGGGTCGAAGAGGTAGAATTCCAATTCCGTGGCAACCACGGGGGTCAACCCGCGCGCCTTGAACCGCGCCGCAACCTCGGCCAGCGCGCGACGCGGATCGCCGGGGAAGGGCTTGCCGTTTTCCTGACGCATCCACAGCATCGCCAGCGCCGTGGGGCGCGTGGTCCATGTGATGGGCATCAAGGGCCGCCCGGTAAAGTCGCACAGCCCGTCGGAATCCCCGGTCTCGAACACCAATTCGCTGTTTTCGACATCCTCGCCCCAGATATCCATGCCGACGATGGACAGCGGCAGGCGGAGCCCGCCTTCGACGACCTTGGAGACCTGATCGGCGGGCACCCGTTTGCCGCGCATGGTGCCGTTGAGGTCACAAACACAGGCAAAGATCGATTCGATCTCGGGATGTTGCGCCAGCCACGCTTCGGCTTTGCTCTCGGACATGGGGTTCCTTTCGATATCGAAGGCAAAAATGTGATACCATTTATTGGAATGTCATATCACTATCCGCTTGTCTGTCAATCGCCCTCGCGCGTATGGTCAGCGGCGAAAGACCAAAGGCGGCCAGATGACCGAGACCGATAACGACGCGCTCAATATTCCCGAAATCCCCGAAATCCCGGGCGGGACGACGCAGGAATATGTCTATGAGCGGCTGCGCAATGCGATCATGCTGGGCGCGATCACGCCCGGCACCTCGCTGACCATGCGCGGAATTGCGGAGCGGCTCGGCCACAGCCCGACCCCGGTACGCGAGGCGGTGCGGCGGCTGAGTTCGGAACATGCCATCCAGATCAAGGACAACCGCCGCCTGACCGTGCCGCTGATGACCCCCGACCGCTTCGAGGAGCTGGTCGCCCTGCGCATCGCGGTCGAGACCCACGCCGCCCTGCGTGCCTTGCCCTATATCTCGGACATCGTGATCGACCGGCTGACCGAGATCGACAGCAGCATGGACCGTTTCGTGGCCGAGCGGAACGCGGATCAACTGACGCTGCTGAACCAAGCCTTCCACCGGATGCTCTATTCAGTGAACCCCGCGCAGGCGTCCTTGCCGATGATCGAAAGCATCTGGCTGCAACTCGGCCCGTTCCAGCGGCAGGTCATCACCGAGGTGGCGGAATACTATCAGATCGACCGCCATAAAGAGGTGCTGGCCGCCCTCACTGCCCGCGATGGCGCAGCGCTGAGCGCGGCGATTGCCAATGACATCGTCGACGGCGTGCTCGACACGGGCCGCAAGCTGCTGGCGGCAGAGGCGGGCAGAGAGGTGGGGCTGCCGTAGGCTGAAAGCGGGGCTGTTTCGTCGCAGTCGCGGCGGGCCATTGGTCTATGACTTTATGGGCCGATTGCGCTAGAACTGCGCCGAAGGAAGGGCCGGGGGGCGATATGCAACGACATGAGATTGGGGGCCGGGGGCTACGGACGCTCTGCGCCGTTTCGGTGGTCTTGCTGTCTGCCTGCACCCCGCGCCCGGGCGCAGAGACTTTGACCGTGGTGCCCAAGGCCGAAGCCGCGCAGAGTTTGACGATTACCGTGGCCTCGACCCGCGGGCGCGATCCGCAGACAGGCACCTATACCGACGCCCGCGCGCGGGTGCTGAATTACGAGCGGTTCACCATCGCCATCCCGCCAGACCATGAGGCCAGCAAGATCGAATGGCCCAATGAGAAGCCAGACCCGCGCCGCAGCTTTGCGGTGACGGCGCGCGATCCGCTGCCGGGGCTCGATATCCGCCGCTCGGGCCGGGCGCGACAGGATGTCATGGTCTTCGTACATGGCTACAACCAGACCTTCCCGGAATCCCTCTTTCGTTTGGCGCAGGTGACGGCGGATGGGCATTTGCCCGAACAGCCGATCCTCTTCGCTTGGCCCTCTGCCGGGACGGTGGTGGGCTATGTCGCGGATAAGGACGCGGCGGCCTATTCGCGCGATGAACTGGCCGCCATGCTCGGCACCCTCGCCGCCGATCCCGACGTGGGCGAGATCACGCTTTTCGGCCACAGCATGGGCGGCTGGCTGGTGGTGGAGACGCTGCGGCAGTTGCGCCTGTCGGGGCAGGATGAGGTGATCGCGCGGCTGAGCGATGTGGTCCTTGCGGCGCCCGACATCGACGTGGATGTCTTTCGCAAGCAGGTCGAGGTGATCGGGCCGCTTGATCCGCCCATGGCCATCCTTGTGGCACCGGATGACCGGGCGCTGCGCATCTCGGCGGGGCTTGCCGGGGCGCGGCCTCGGATCGGGCGCAGCAATGCCAGCTCCCCGGCGGTACAGGCGCTGGCCAAACGTTACGGCGTCTTGCTGATTGATATCTCGGCCATCGGCGCGGTGGACGGCACCCATCACAACCGCTTTGCCTCTCTCGTGCAGCTGATGCCGGAACGGCGCGATGGGCTCGCGCAGGCCCGGGCGCAGGTGGGGGCCTTCATCCTCGACCCCGTCTCGGCGACGCTGGTGGCGCTGTCGCGCTAGGGCGGGCGGCTTGCACTCGGACCGCGCCGCACAGTATGGGGGCGCGAGCCACCACTGACCGATTTCCCCAGCCCGAGCGGAGCCAGCCCCATGACCATCACCCATCTTGTCACCCATTCGGGCGGCTTTCACGCGGATGAGCTTTTGTCCTCCGTCATCCTGACCCGGCTCTACCCGGAGGCTGTGCTGATGCGCAGCCGCGATGCCGCGTGGATCACCCCCGGCGCGGGGCGGGTCATCTATGATGTGGGCCGCGACTATGACGCCGAAGCGCTGATCTTTGACCACCACCAGCGCCCCGGACCGCTGCGCGAGGACGGCCAGCCCTATAGCTCTTTCGGGCTGATCTGGCGGCACTATGGGCGCGACTATCTGCGCAGCTTCAACGTACCCGAGGCGGATTTGGAAGATATTCATCACAGTTTCGACCAAGGCTTCGTGTTGCCGGTCGACCTGATCGACAATGGTGCGCTTGAACCCTCGGTCGCGGGGCCGCTGGCGGGCATGACCCTGCCGGTGCTCTTGGAGACGCTGAAGCCCGTCTTCGATGAGCGTGGGGAGGATGCCGACGACCGTGCTTTCATGGCCGCCCTGCCGGTCGCGCGGGCCTTTGTGGAGGCAGCGATCCAGGGCAAGGCCGCCAAACGGCGGGCCGAGGCGATGGTGATGCAGGCGATCGAGGCGGCAGGCAGCGGGCGCGTCTTGGAGCTGCCCACGGGCATGCCTTCCGGTCGGCGGTGGAAAAGGCCGGGGCCGATCACCTGCTCTTCGTCGTGCATCCGCGCGGAGAGGATTGGGCCCTGACCACGATCCGCAAAAGCGGCGACAGTTTCGAAGCCCGCGCCGATCTGCCCGAGGCTTGGGCCGGGCTAACGGATGCAGAATTGGAGGCCGCGAGCGGCGTGCCGGGGGCCAAATTCTGCCACAACGCGCGGTTCATTGCCGTGGCGGCAAATCGCGACGCGGCGCTGCGCATGGCCGAACTGGCGGTCGCGCAAGCAGGGTAAGGCCGAGGCCCGAAAAGGGCCCCGGGCACAGTCACATATAGGCGTCGGAGGTCAGGAAAAACATCGTTTCGCTGACCTGAACCTCATGGGCGAATGTCCATGTGGGGGCGTGGCGCTGGTAGCGGTCAGAGGCCATGAGCGCGCGAAAGGCGGCTTCGGTCCCCGGCCCCCATGCGCCGTCGATGGCCCCCTTGTAATAGCCCTCGTGTTTCAGGCTGTCCTGCACCATCCGGCGCGCGCCAAGATCGCGGCTTTGAAACAGGGCGCGCACCTCGGCAAGGGTCACCTCTGCCGATTGCGCGCAGAGCGGGCTGACGCTCAAAGACGCGGCACCGATCGCGGCGGCGGTGAAAAATCCTCTTCGCTTCATCGTAAATCCTCTCAAACTATACCGAAGCCGAAATGCAAACGCGCAGGCCCCGGCGCCCCCTCCCCAGGGCGGCATTTTCAATGGGACTGAGATGCAATCGAATTGCGGTTTTTTCTTGTCCGGTATTCGCTATTTAAGGGAATTTTCGGAAATAGTTCCCGTAATTGGATAGGGTCGCTAGCGCTGATCGTCGAGCCAGATCGACAGAAAGCCTTCGGCCTGGGCGGCGGTCTCGGCCTCTTGCAGGGCTTGCCGGCGGGCCTCGGCGCGGCGGTTGCGGATCAGGTCGATGCGCTTGGCTTCGGCGAAAAGCCCGTTCAGCCTGTCGTGGATGCCCGCGCTGTCGGCGCGCAGGCGCTCGGCCTCGGCCTCCTTGCGGTGGATGGTTTCCGAGACATTGCGGATAAAGGCCGAAACCACGCGCGTCGATTCCACCGCGTCTGGATCGCCCCTGTCGTTGAGCTGTTCCATCAGGCTGTGGCGTTCGTTCTCGATCTGGGTCAGCGCACGATTCACCTCGGCCATCTCCAGCGCGACATTCTCCATCTCAAAGCGTTTCAGCCGCGAGAGTACGGCCAGCCCGTCGCCCCGCTTTGGCTTCACTGCTTTGCGCCCTGTGACAGAACGATGAGCCGCTCACGCATCCGTTCCAGCACCTCGGCGTCGAGCAGCGGCAGGCCCGCCATCGGGGGGACATGGCCGATGACACCGTGGCGGCGCATGGAATTGGGCAGCCGGGCCTCTGCTTCGGCGGTCTTGTCGACCCCCTCCGCGTCCTTTTCCTTGGCCGCACCCGCCGCATGCCCCGGCCCGGCAAGAAGCGCGATCAGCGCGATCAGGGGCAGGGCGCGCATCATACCGCAGGCAGTTCGCGCTGCGAGGCCTCCACGGCAGAGAAGTTCGGCTGTTTCGTCGTGGGAATGTTGCCGCGGCCCAGTTCGACACAGATGCTGGGCGGGTGGCCTGCGACGATGGCCACGATGACATCACGGATCACCGTATACATCGCGCCGTCTTCCTCTTCGATCTGCTCCAACCGGCCTGCAATGGGCTGCACCATGCAATAGGCAAGGAAAACCCCAAGGAAAGTGCCCACCAAGGCGCCGCCGATCATCGCGCCAAGGATCTCTGGCGGCTTGTCGATCGACGACATGGTTTTGATCACCCCCAGAACCGCCGCGACGATGCCGATGGCGGGCAGCCCGTCGGCCATGCTTTGGATCGCGCGAGCCGAGACCAGCGCCTCATGGTGGTGCTTCTTGATCTTGCGGTTCAGCACGTCTTCCATCTGGAAGCGGTCATCGAATTGCATCGACATCATGCGGAAACTGTCGGCGATGAGGTCGGTCAGAAAGTGGTCTTTCATCAGCTTGGGGTAGCGTTGAAAGATCGGGCTGGCCTCGGGGTTTTCGATATGCTCGTCCATGGCGACGATGCCCTTGTTTTTGTAAAGGCGCGCAAGTTCGAACATCAGCGCAAGCAGGTCGTTGTAATCCGCCGCCTTCCAGCGCGGCCCCTTGATCACCCGCAGAACCCCGCCCAGCGATGACTTCACCACCGAGAAGGAGTTGGCGATCACGAAAGCCCCCAGAGAGGCGCCGCCGATCATCATGCCTTCGTAGGGAAGGGCGTGCAGGACGATGTCCATATTGCCCCCCGACAGCATGAAGCCGCCAAAGACCAGACCGAAGACCATTACAAGACCAAGCAAGAGTGTCATTGCTGCACACGCCTCCAAAAAGAAACTATTCTTACTTTATCCTTGAGTGAATGGGTCTATACAAGTATTATCTAGGAAAGAACTTGGGTTTCTATGATGAATAGTGGTTTTTCGGTCAAAGAAGAGTTGCGGGATGATGTCGACGCTCAGCAAGAGCCCGATGCCTTCGCTTATTTCGTCGATCCCGCCGAGCTTTCGGTGCTCGTGCCGGGCTGGCCCGAAGAGATGCGGCTGCTGTTGTGCATGGATGCCGCCGGTCTTTGCGAGTTCGTGGTCTTTCACAATGACGAAGAACATGCGGTGTTCGACCGGGTGGCGGATATCCTCGACCGGCCCGTGGGCAGCTTTGCCGTCAGCCCCGAGGTTGAGGGTCACCCCTGTCGTAGGCTGTTGTTTTCCGAGGAAAATGCACTGTTGAAGGCCATTCAGGAGAGTAAGACGCTTGAGGAAACGGCGGCGGATTACCTGATCAACTACAATTTCGCCCGCGAAGAGGGGCTGGATTTCGACGAGCTCATGCGCCAGCGGCCCGAACTGGATCAGTTCCAGCGCGTCAGCACCAACAAAATCTTCCCCATCGGCAACCGCAAGCGCCGCAAGCTGCGCTCGGGCCCGCCCGAAGGCTATATGCCTTCTGCTGAGGTTCAGCCGGGGGAGTGTTTCTATGTCCGTCTTGAGATGTGGCTCGCCGGGGGACGAATGCGAATCGCCTCCAACCCGGAACAGCCGCTGCCGATGGTGCCGACCTTGGTGCGTGACATCGCCTTTCGGGATGATTTTGCCTCGGTCTATATCCCCCGCGACACGCTGGCGGCAGAGTGGCGGCCCAAGGATGACATGGTGATCGACATCCCGGCCGAACTCTTCCCCGCAGGGTTCAGCGACAGCTGCGCGCGGCGCGAAGTGAAGGTCGCGGTCATGCCGCGCGGCATCTTTGTCGAGTTCGGCGCGCCGATCGAGGTGCCCCCGGCGCCCGAGCCTGAGTTGCTCGACCCCGCCGCATTGGCACCGCAGCCGCCCGCGCCGCGCAAGAGCCTTTGGAAGTCGCTGCATGTGCCGCTGATCGCGGTGGCAGGGCTGGGGGTGACCGGTCTGTTCAGCACGATCATCGCGCAGACCACCGGCAATGACGTGGCCCCCGATCCGGCCCCGAAAAGCGCGATCTTCAAAACCGTCGCGCAGATGGAGCCGTGATGCATTGCGCACGACATGGCGAAAAAGTGCTTGCCAATGCTTGCGCGGGTTCCAAATACAATTCGAATCGTGATAAGAATAAACGGCAAAGAATTATTTATCTTTGCTACGTCCCTTGCGAAGCGCTCTTGGAATGCTTCGCGAACCTTGCAGAAGGCAAGATTAACTTAACAAGGAAGTTGCTTCATGCCTAATGTACCCCCCAAGCAGAATCTGAGCGATACCGCGATTGCGACCATCGTTTCGGGGTTCGCCAGCCGCAGCGACGTGACCATCGACGATATCCTGACCTTGGTCGAGCGTCTGCGCGCGACCCCCGCCGAGGCTCCCGCCGCCGCATTGGCCAATATCCCCGCCGCCGCCGTGGCCCCCGTCGCGCCCAAGGCGCAGGGGATGAGTGCCGCACCGGGCGAGCAGCCGATGACCGAAGACACGATCTTTTGCCTCTGCTGCGGCAAGGGCTTCAAGATGCTGAAACGTCACCTCGGGGCCGAACACGGGCTGACCGAAGCGGAATACCGGGTGATGTTCAATCTGCCTGCCGATACGCCGCTGGTCGCGCCGAGCTATTCCAAGCGCAAGGCCGAATACGCCAAACGCGCGGGGCTGGGCAAATACAGCCGCGACAAATCGGACAACAACGCAGAGCTTTCCTGATCTGGCCCCCGTGCCCGATCTTGCGTAATCGGGAGGCCGCGTGATGGCTGACAAGAAGAACGCGATGATCATCATCAAGCGCTACGATGCGGAGGGCGGGCACGCCCACCACGGCGGCGGTTGGAAGGTGGCCTATGCGGACTTCATGACCGCGATGATGGCGTTTTTCCTGCTGCTGTGGATCCTCGCCGCCTCGGACGAGGAAAAGCTGCGCGGGCTGGCCAATTACTTTACCCCCACGGTGTCGGACGGGGGTTCTTCCTCGGATGCGGCGGCGGACCTGCGTCCGCTGATGGCCGCAGGGGTGATGACCGGCGCGGTCGACAACACTGGCAATGTACAAAAGCCGACCTTTGGCCGCGACAATCCGATGATGGTCTTCGACAGCCGCCTGCGCGACAAACCGGCGGAAGTGGTCGTGGAATATGCCGAAGCGCCCGAGCCTGCGGCGCCCGCCGACCCCGCCACGCTGGCCGCGATCGAGGAATCTGAGCGCCGCCAATCCGAGATCGACCGCATGGCCGAGGACATCGCCGAGCGGATCACCTCGGACGGCGCGTTGAACGATCTGGCGCGCAATGTCCGGCTGGAGAAATCGAACGGGGCGCTGACGGTTCAGGTCTTGGATCAAGATGAGCGGTCGCTCTTTGCCCGGGGCAGTGCCGAGGTGACGCCGAAAACCCGTGAGCTGCTGCTGGCCATCGGCGATGTGATCGCCGAACAGAACCAGCCGGTCGAGATTGTGGGCCATACCGATGCCGCCGCCTTTGGCGCGAACAATGGCTACACGAATTGGGAGCTATCGGCAGACCGCGCCAATGCCACGCGCCGCACGCTGATGGCCGCAGGCATCGCAGGCGCGCGCTTTATGCGGGTGTCGGGTGTGGCCGACACGCAACCGATCAACACGATTGACCCCTTGGCCGCTGAAAATCGGCGCATCTCGATTCGCTTGGTTTATCAGGCCGAGTAGCCCTTGTTTTCAAGGTTCTATCGGCCCGGTTGTGCGGATTTACGACCGCGCCAAATATGCGACATCCCTGCCGCTGCTTCCCAAAAAAATGGCGCGAACCTGTAAAATTGTTGACGGTCAAGGTCTTGCGATCTAGACCTTATGCAATAATCGAGCACCGGGCACCTAAAAAACCTTTAAAAACCGCCCGGATAAACCATGGACAGAACGTCCTGAACGAGGCGGAAATGCAGGTAAACTCACTTATAGGTGGCATCTGGAAGGGTGCCTGCCACATGGATTCTTCGGCCGATGGCCGTCATTTCAACATGCTGATCCGGGCGCTGATTCCGGTTCAAGCTTCGGTCTTCGAGATGCAGGATTGGGCCGGTCATCCGGTGGCAATGCCAGATTGCATCGAACCGATCCCGGGCATTTGCCTTGGCGATATCCTTGCCGAAGAACTCGACGCCGATGTGCCTTATGGCTCGCTCGTCGTTATTCGCAAAAGCGACAATTTCACCAATATCTCCCAAGCCGCCGGTGCACTGGTGGGCGAAGTGCTGATCGGGATCATCGGGCGCGGCCTGTTCCCGATGATGGACGAAGACAGCGTTCTGCATGCTTTGGGGCAGGCCTACCATCACGCCGCCGAGGCGGATGAGCTGCTCAAGCTGGGGCTTGAGCCTGCGGCTTTCCGCATGGGGCTAAGCGCGGTTCTGGGGCAGTACTGGGGCCGCCCGGTCGACAGTCATTCGGTCTTTGCAGCCCCCGCGGAGGGCGCGCAGATCTCGCTTCGCGCACTGACCGGGACAGAGACGCCCGTGACCCTCAACCAGTGGACTCTGCGGCTCAAAGCCCTCGTCGAGGCCCGCAGCGCCCGCCGCGCCTTTGAAGATCAGCGCGGGAACGTACGGATCTCCTGATCCTACGAAAGCCTTCGGAATCCCGCCGCGGAACCCGAGTTGGAGGATGTCAGATGATCGCTCAACTTCAGGCAGCACCTGCGGTGCCGAATGCCGCAGGTCTCGGGCAGCCCTCGGGGAAGGGGGCCGCCGAAGGCTTTGCCGCCCTGATGCAGGGGTTGGCAGGGCAGGGGGGCGCGTCGGAGGCGCAGGTTCAGGACGTGCAAACTGCCATGCCAGAGGGGGAAATCGCCCCTGATGCGCTGTCTGAGGATATCGACCTTGAGACGGCTGAGGGGCTGATGGCCCTGATGGATCACACCCTCGCGGGGTTGGAGGAGGGCCGCCAGCAGATCACCCCGAAAGCCGCCCTCGCCGCATTTGCCGAAGCCTTGGGCGAAGCCCCGCCCGATAGCCTCGGCGCGCTGGAGGCAGTGGCGCAGTTGAATGACCCCAGCCTTGAGGCCGCGTTGGCGGAAAAACTCGCCGGCGCCCTGCGCCTGCCCACCCCAGCCAGCCAACTCAGTATCGCCTCGGCGGCGCTGCCGGTTGTCGGACGTGTGACCATAGGGCAGGTCCAGCAGGGGCCGAAGGTGATGACCCCCAAAGCGGCCGCGCCGGTGTTACAGGCCGAGGAAAACGCAGAGCATCCGGTGTTCAAATCCGTCCTTCCGGGCGAGACAGCGGCCCCGAAAGTCGCCGCCGTAGCGGCTACAGAACCGACCCTCCTTACAAAGGCCGACGCCGCCACGCCCGTGGCCGCAAATACCGATGCCAGCACGACCGCGGCAGCAAAGGCCGAAGACAGCGCGACCAGTGCCGCCAAGCTGGAGCTGAGCATCAAAGTCGCGGACCCGCGTCTCACCGCCGCCGCCGAGCGTTTCAGCGCAGCGGTCGATGCCGCCAAGGCAGCCCAGCCCGGCACGAATGCCCCGGCGGCAGAGGCCGTCTTGCGCGAGGTCGCCGGTTTGACCGCGCCGCAGGCGCCGCAGAGCGAGGGGCCGCGCCTTAGCCCGCCGCAGCCCACACCGGCCCCCACACCCAACCCTGCCGCCGCGCCGGAAGAACAGCTTCGCCAACACGTCAGCCAACAGATCCGCAGCCTTGATACGGCGGACAACAAGCTGCGTTTCTCGCTCTCCCCCTACGGTATGGGCGAGATCGAGATCGAGGTCGTGCGCAGCGAGGCGGGGCGCATGCAGATCGCCATGACCACCGAAAGCGCCTCGGTCCTGCACATGCTGCGGCAAGACCGTGAGCAACTGTTGGACGCGCTGCAATCGCGCGGCATCAGCGCCGAGAATGCGGACCTCGATTTCCAGACCTTTGGCGACCGGGGTCGGAACGGCGGGCGACAACAGGGCGCTGAGTTCACCCAGATCACAGCGCAGGCCGACGAGGCGCAGGGCAATGACGCCGCGCCCTTGGCCCAGACCCCCAGCCCGCGCCTCGGCGCCGGGCAGCTAGATATCCTCACCTGAAAGGCGAGACCATGATCGACGCGACCACAGCAAGCACCCTGAGCAGCGCCAACACCTCGGCGGCGGCGACCTCCTCTGCTGAGCTTCAGGAGAGCTACAACAGCTTTCTGACCCTGCTGACGGCGCAGATTTCGAACCAAGACCCGCTGAACCCGGTGGATTCGACGCAGTTCGTCTCGCAATTGGCGCAGTTGACCCAAGTGGAGCAATCCATCGCCACCAACGCGAGCCTTGAGCAAATCTCGACCATGCTTTCCACCGTGGGCGCAATGTCGGACCTGCAATTGATCGGGCGCGAGGTGCTGGTGCCCTCGACCCAAGTGCGCATGACCGATGATGAATTTCCGCTAAGCTATCAGCTCAACGCCGGAGCCGAAGAGGTGACCGTTCGGATCTTTTCCGAAGACGGCACCCTGATCCGCGAGATGCCCGGCCCCTCCACCGCCGAGGGAGAGGTGATCGACGTGGCGTGGAACCGTCTCGATTCCGTGGGCCTGCCGGTCCCGCCCGATACCTTCCGGGTTGAGATCACGGCCACTGATGCCGCCGGTAACAATGTGGGCGTCACCCCGCTGACCCGGTCCGAGGTGACGCGGGTGAACTTCACCGCCCTCGGGCCGGAGCTAGAACTTGATAACGGGGAATCCGTCCTGTCGAACGTGGTACGCTCGGTCCTGTAAGCCAGCGATGTGGCGCCTGTCAGAGCCGCGCCACGTCTTGTTTGTAGAGCGAGACGAACATCACATCATCGACGCCCTTATGCTCTTTGCTGATCAGATCCCGCAGCAGCTGCGACAGGGCTTCGCTGTCGATCGCCACGCCGCGCAGCACGGCGCTTTCGGCGGCGAGGTTCATCGCCTGCAAGAGTGAATCGCGCATCCGCGTGGCGTCTTCGACCCGGCGATAGCGTTCGGCCAATTCCAGTGACCCCATCTTGAGCGCGAAATCCGCGACCACATAAGAGACGCTGTTGGTCTTCTCCACCGGGATCGTCATCTGCCCAAGGCGCACCACCGTGCGGTCCTTGGCCAGCTCGTAACTGTCCATTGGCGCGTGATCCTCGGCCTTGGCGGATTTCTCAGCCGTTTCGCCATGCGCGTCGTTCTCAGGCGCATGGGCGGTCTTGTCATCACTCTTTGTCCCCGCCGCTTCGGCTGGGGTCGGGGCGAGGGCCAGACCGGCGCCATAGCCCGCGCCCATGCAAAGCAAGGGGAGCGCTACGAATGCGATTGCTGCCTTTTTCATGTTCGACCTTTCCTGAGCTTTCGTCAGGTTTAGCGGTCGATTGCGACGGCAATGGTCTCACTTTGTGACCAAGTCAGGAATTAATAGGGCAGGATCACATCCATCGCGTCTTCGCCGTAGCTGCGCTCTTGCGCGCGCGACAGCGTGCCACGGCCGCCATAGGCGATACGGGCCTCGGCGATCTTGTCGTAAGAGATGGTGTTGTCATCGCGGATGTCGGCCGGGCGCACGATCCCGGCCATGCGCAGCTCGCGCAGCTCTTGATTAACCAATATTTCTTGGCGTCCGGCGACGACGAGCGTGCCGTTTGGCAGCTTGTCGATCACCAATGCGGCGACCTTCAACTCGATCCGTTCATTGCGCGAAATGGCACCCGAGCCGCTGGCCTCGGAGGCCGATCCGACCTCGACAATATCGCCGCTCGGCAGATCGGCGGCGCTGATTCCGGGCAGAATTGCGGCAATTTTCGCGCCATAGCCAAAGAATGTCGGGAATCCGACCGAGCTTGCCCCCTCGCGCTCACGGTCGGTCGAATTGCGCAGCTGTGCACGGTCGTCGATCGAGATCACGACCGTGACGATATCGCCAATGTCATCGGCGCGTTGGTCGGAAAACAGCGGCTGGCTGCGCGCGGTAAAGAGCGAGGCTTTGGCGCTGCCGCGCCGGGGCGGCTCCATCGCGACGGCGGGCATCGGGACCTGCACGCGGGCGACCTCGGGGATGGATTGGCCGTCCACCACAATCGGCGAGGGCTGCGGATCACGGTCGAAATGATCGGCGGTATCGCAGGCGGACAGGGTAAGGGCGGCACCGAGCATCAAGACAGAGGGGCGCGCGAAAGCGGTGGTCATCGTAGGATCTCCACGGTCCCTTCGCCGGTGGCGATGCCGGTGACCGTTTTGTTGCTGACAAGGTTCACGATACGGATTTCCTGCCCCTCATGCGCGTCATCAAGCGCGCGCCCGGGGGAGGAGAGGGCCAGAAGCCCGTCGCTGAAATAGATCTCCACCCGCTCGCCCCGGTTGATGACCAGCGGCTGAATGATGGACTGCGTCTGAATAGGTCGCCCCGGCGTCAGCACGCGGCGCACCTGTTTGCCGACGACCTCTTCCATATCCGTCATCACATAGGCACCGATCCGGCCCACGGGCAGGCGCATGACGGTCAGGTCGTCTTCCATGATGATGTCATCGGGCAGCAGGCGGGTGAGGGGCACAGGGACCGGCATGGTGACAAGGGCATAGCCCGCGATGCGCTGCACCTCGCCCGTCTCAAGCACCGCATTGGCCAGAAACTTGCCGCTGCGCGGGTCCATCCAGAACTCGGCCAGCGTCAGCACCTCTTCGGCGGGGGCGTCCTTGACCGTGATCTCGAAGGCGCCCTCTGGCGGCAGGCTGTCGGCGTAGTCCACCCGCGCGCGTTCCTCGACCAACACGCCGATGGGCGCCGAGAGGGCAGGGCCCGTCAGCGCCATCAGGCCAAGGAAGAGGGCGGCGAGCCGTCGCATTAGCGGATTTGGTTCGCAGCCGAGAGCATCTGGTCTGCGGTTTCGATGGATTTGGAGTTCATCTCATAGGCGCGCTGCGCCGAGATCAGATCGGTGATCTGCTGGATGACATTCACGTTAGACGCCTCAAGATAGCCCTGGCGGATCATGCCCGCACCCGGATCACCGGGGTTCACCACCTGCGCCTCGCCCGAGGCTTCGGTCGCCAGCAGGAAGTTGTTGCCCACCGGACGCATCCCCGGCTCGTTGACGAAGGTGGTCAGGTTGAACTGGCCCAGTTCCACCGGCAGGGGATCATTCTCAACATAGGCCATGACAACGCCCTGTTCGTTGATCTCGACCGCCGTGGTATTCTCCGGCACGACCATGCCCGGCTCGACGCGGTAGCCTTGCATCGTCACGATCTCACCCTCGGGGGAGAGTTGGAACGAGCCATCGCGCGTATAGGCGGTGCCGCCATCGGGCAGCGTGACCGAGAAATAGCCGCGCCCGTCAATGGCGACGTTAAGCTGGTTTTCCGTGGCCACCATGCCGCCTTGGGTGTTCAGCCGCACGGTGCCGGCAGTCTGCACGCCCATGCCGATGTCGATGCCCACGGGGCGGGTCGATCCGGCCTCGGAAGTGACGGCGCCTTCACGCTGCATGGATTGATAGATCAGGTCTTGAAAGGCGGCGCGGCTGGCCTTGAACCCGGTGGTATTCGCGTTGGCGATGTTGTTCGAGATCACATCGACATTGGTCTGCTGTGCCATCATGCCGGTCGCGGCGATGCTAAGTGCCTTCATTGTCTCGTTCCTTCCGTTTTACGGATGCCGGGTCAGACCGCCTGTCCGATCCGTTTAAGCGAGTCGCGGCGCAGGTCGTCCGCATTGCCCAGCATGGTATTGGTGCGCTCATAGGCGCGCTGTACGTCGATCAGCCGCGTCATCTCGCGCACCGGGTTCACGTTGCTTAGCTCCAGCGTGCCTTGGCGCACCTGCACGGCTTCGGCCACGCCCGGTTTGGCGGCCCCTTCAGGTGCGACAAGCATGCCGCCGCCCAGCCGTTTGTAGCTTTGAATCTGAGGGATATCGAACACGCCGATCCGGCCCAGCGGGCCAGTCTCACTGCCCGAAATGGTGCCATCTTCGGAAATGTTGATATCGCCCATGCCCGCAGGGGGCAGTTGGATCGGCGCACCGCCCGCGTCGAGCACTTTGGCCCCCGACAACAGCGTCAGATTGCCCTCGGGGTCGATGGCAAAGCTGCCGTCGCGGCCAAAGGCTTGCTGCCCGTCGGCGGTTTGATAGCTGAACCAGCCCTCACCATGTAGCGCCACGTCCAGCGGGTTGCCGGTCTGCGACAGCGCGCCGGGGCGGGTGTCGATGTAAGAGCCGGTATCGCTGACGAAAGCCGCCTGATCGTCGCCAAGCGCGGTGTTGTCCTGCAACAGCGCCTCGAACACCACATGTTCGCCCTTGTAGCCCGCGGTGCTGGCATTGGCGATATTGTTGGCCGTGATGTCGAGTTGGCGCTGGAGGGACGTCGCCAGCGACATGCTGATATGACTGGTTTCCGTCATGGCGGGCCTCAGTTTGGGCAAGGATGGCGTGACATTGTGAAGATCAGTGTGAAATAAAGAATGGATCTTTACAAGAATAAAGTGCATCTATTCATATAATGAAGCATCTGCACAACATTGTTCTTGGCCTGTCTTTGCTCTTGGCCCCGCCCGCGACAGCGGAAGAGGGTGCTGTCTTTGCGCCTTTGTCTTTGGCCGAGCAGGGCGGGCAGGACTTCCTCGCCACGCGCGAAGCCTTGATGACGCGGTTAGCAGAAGTCTCCGGGTCAGAGGAACCCGCGCGGGCCGAGGTGTTGCTGGGGCTGGCGGAGCTGCACCTTGCTTGGGTGATGCGCCCCGAGGCGGCGGGCTTTCTGGAAGCGATCGACGCCGAAACCCTCACCGGCGGTGCGGCGCGGCGGCACCGGACCCTGAGCCTCGCGCTCGCCCTGCTCGATGCAGGCGCAGGCGGCGATCTGGGGCAGGCGGTGTCATGGTCCGTCGGTTGGGGGCAGGGGCAGGCCCTGCGGGCGGCGGCCTTTGCCCGGTTGGGCGCGGTGGAGGAGGCGGCGCGCTTGATGCCGCGCACCTTGGACAGCCTCGCTGACCTGTCGCCAGCCATTCAAGCCGCCGTTCTGCCCGACCTACTCGAAGCGGCGCTGAAGGCTGAGGATTGGGAGGTGGCGCAGGCTTTGGCCGCGCAATTCCCTGACCATGCCGAGCTGCGCGATGGCCCCGCCTATCGCTACCTTCTGGCCCGCGCCTCTGAGGTGTCGGGCGATCTTTTGATGGCTTTCGATGGCTATGCCCAAGCCGCGCAGGGCCGCGATGCCTATGCACAGCGGGCGCGGCTCGCACTGGTTCGGATAGGGCGCGAGACCGAGACCCTGCCGGGGCAAGACGCGCTGTCGCTGCTCCGAGCCGCACGCTGGATGTGGAGCGGCGATGCCCTCGGGCGCGAAGGCGCGCAGCTTTTGGCTGAGGTCG
Source organism: Sulfitobacter sp. 1A12157 (assembly GCF_043557345.1). Lineage (NCBI taxonomy): Bacteria > Pseudomonadati > Pseudomonadota > Alphaproteobacteria > Rhodobacterales > Roseobacteraceae > Sulfitobacter > Sulfitobacter sp. 1A12157. The sequence goes on along the minus strand of NZ_JBIFFV010000006.1, from coordinate 129,222 downwards.
CCACAGAGCAGGGCGACACCGATACCGCCCTGTGGGCCTTGCATAATTTGCTGCGCACGGCCCCTGAAGAGGAAGCCGAGGCGCTGCGCGCGCAGGCGCGGGCGATCTATGGCGCCTTCTATGCCGCAGGGGCGGCGGGGGAGATCGACCTCGGGCCATTCCTTGAGGGGCATACCCGTATCAGCGCCCGCTGGCGTTTCGATCCGGGCTTTGTCGACCAGGCGATGGCCGTGCCACAACGTCTGTTGGATACGGGGATGACCGCCCTTGCCGCGCGGGAGTATCGCGCACTTCGCGAAATGGCTGAAACCTTGCAGGGGGTCGGCACGGCTGCGGCCAATGCCGCCCTTCTGGCCGATTTGCGGCGGGGCGAGGCGCGCGCGCTTTTGGCGGGCGGGCAGGCGGATGCCGCGGTGGACCTGCTCAGCGGCTATGCCGACGATCAGGGCGCCGAGGCCGAAGCGCTTTTGGTCGAAGCCTTGGCGCAGGCGGGCCGGTCGGATGAGCTCGCGGCCCTGCGCCTGCGCGCCCAAGACATGGACCTGCGCCGCAGCCGCGCCGTGGCCCTCTACGAGACCGGCAAATGGGGCGCGGCCCGGCTGGCCTATCTTGAGATGTGGGAAGCCCATCCCCAGCAGTTCGCCTTTGCCGATGCCACGCGCCTGACCCTTGCCGCCTATCAGGCGGGCGACAGTGACACGGTGGCAAGGGCCGCCACGGCCTTTCCCGCGCTGGCCGACCTGCCCGGCTGGGCCGAGATTGCCACGGGGCTGGGCGCGCGCCCCGCCGAAGAGGGGCCGCTGGGATCAGACGTGATGCGGCTCAGCATGGAGAGCGCGGACCGTATCCTAGAGGCCGTGACCAAGGTCACGGACGTCAAGGAAAGTCAGTGACATAAATATCAAATACAAATTTTATTCTTGCTTTAGTCATGGGGAATCGGCTTTCTCATGTATAAGTCAAGAATAACAAGAACGAGCAGGATCAAGTCATGAGCATTACAAGCGCCCTTCAAATCGGGGTCAGCGGGTTGCAGGCCAACTCCTCCCGCGTCCAGAATATCTCTAGCAATATCGCCAACGCCAATACCGTGGGCTACCGGCGGACCTTCTCGGAATTCGTGACGCAGAACACCGGGTCCACACAGGCGGGGGTGCTGACGGATGTGCGCGCCGATATCTCGGCCAATGGGAATATCATGGGCACCGGGCGCGCGACCGACTTGGCGGTGCAGGGCGACGGCTTCTTCGTCGTCTCGCGCAACCCCAACGATCCTGTCGAATCCAACTACTACCTGACCCGCGCCGGTTCCTTCACCCCGGATCAGAACGGCAACCTGCGCAACTCTGCGGGCTACTTCCTGTCGGGCTTTCCCACGGATGCCAGCGGCGCCACGGGCAGTGTCAGCAGCACCAGCTACAATGACCTCAGCACCGTCAATGTGGCGAGCTATCAGGTCCAAGGCACGCCCAGCACCCGCGTCGGCGTTTCGGGCAATGTCCCCGCGCAGGAAACCGGCGCTGGCACCACCGGCACGGCCTTCGAATCCACCCTGCGCTATGTGAACCAACTGGGCGGCAGCGATGCGCTCAACCTGTCTTGGACACCGGGGGCCACGGCCAATGAATGGACCGTCAGCATCACCGATGAAGCCGGCAACAACTATGGCGATGCGACGGTGAATTTCACCGACAGCGGCGTCAATGCCGGCAGCCCGGCGAGCTACACGCCCGGCACCCTCCCGATTGATCCCGCGACCGGCGTGGTGACGTTGCAAATCAACAACGGCGGCACCCCGCAGCCGCTTGAGATCGACTTCGGCGCGCCCGGCACTTTTGAGGGTATGACCCAGTTTTCCGGCGACTACACGCCCCCCGCGTTTTCGGATGACGGCACCGAGACCGGCAGCCTTGAGCGGGCCGAGATGAGCGACAGCGGCATCCTTTACGGTGTCTTCGACAATGGCCAGCGCCGCGCGCTCTTCCAAGTGCCGCTTGCCAATGTCGCCAACCCCGACCAGATGCGATCGGTCGATGGCAACGCCTATATCGCGACCCGCGATTCCGGCGCGGTGAGCCTCGGCAACCCGATGTTGAACGGTCTGGGCAGCATCAACAGCGGTGCGCTCGAAGGCTCCAACGTGGATATCGCGGAAGAGCTGACCGACCTGATCCAGACACAGCGGGCCTATTCCTCAAGCGCCAAGATCATCACCACCAGCGATGAGATGCTGAGTGAAACGCTAAGCATCAAACGCTAACCCGGTGCATGAATGAGCATCTCATCTGCCTTTAGCATTGCCCGCAGCGGGCTGAGCACGACCGAGGGTCGCGCCAACCTCGTTGCGAGCAATATCGCCAATGCGCAAACCGAAGGCTACGTGCGGCGCGAGGCCGCGCAGGTCACGACCAACGGTCAGAGTGGCACGGTGGAACTGCGCATCGCGCGGCAGGTGGATGAACGTCTTGCAGGCATGTCGCGGAATGCCTCGGCCGAGCTCGGCCGCGCTTCTGCCACCAGTGAGATACTTGGCAGCTATCTGATCACTCTGGGCGAGCCGGGCGATGAAGTCTCCCCCGCTGCCCGTCTGGCGGAGTTTCAGGCCGGGCTCGACCTTTTGGCCAACAACCCCTCCGACCCCGCCGCGCAGAACGACCTTTTATCGCGCAGCGAGACCTTGGTGCACAGCATCAACGAGACCACCGTCGGGCTCGAGGCCAGCCGCGCGCGGGCCGGTGACAGCCTGGTGGCGAGCGTGGCCGAGGTGAATGCGGCGCTTTCGGATATCGCCGCCTTGAACGAGCGTCTGGCCCTTGCCGGGACCGACCCCACCGGCACCAGCGGGCTGATGGATGAGATGAACCGCCGCCTTGATGCTTTGGGCAGTCAGATGGATTTCCAAAGCCGTTGGGAAGCGGATGGCACGCTGACGCTGCACACCACCGGCGGCACGGAACTGGTCTTTGGTGAAACTGCCGTGCGGCTGAACGCCAACCCCGAGACGGGGCGGCTAATGGCCGGGGGCATCGACATCACGCCAAACAGTCCCACCGCGCGCGGGTCCGACAATGGCCGCCTTGCGGGGCTGAGCGGGCTGATCGCCAATGACCTGCCGCAGATGAAGCTGCAATTGGATGAACTCGCCCGCGGGCTGGTGCAAAGTTTCGAGGCCGCAGATGCCTCTGTCGGGGCCGGGCAGCCGGGGCTGTTCACCGATGCGGGCGGCGCTTTCGATCCGGCGCAGTTGGACGGTCTGGCCGGGCGGCTTGCGCTCAATGACAGAGTCCAGCCCGACAAGGGCGGCGCGCTTTGGCGGCTGCGCGATGGCGTCGGGGCCACATTTCCCGGAGAGCCGGGCGACACCACCCAGTTGAACGCCTTCGTCGACGTGCTTGAAACGGGCATGACCTTTGACGCGGCCACGGGCCTTAGCACCAATGCGCGTCTGGGGGATTACGCCGCCGATCTGGTCAGCCAGCAAAACGTGCTGAGGGTCGGGGCCGATGCACAGGCCGAGACGGCGCGCGTGCGCCTCATCACCTTCGAGGACAACCGCAGCAGTATCGAGGGTGTGAACGTCGATACCGAATTGCAAAAGCTTCTGGAAATCGAACAGGCCTACGGCGCGAATTCGCAGGTGCTCACGAGCCTGAGCGATATGCTCGACACCCTTCTGGCCAGCGTGTGAGGATAGAATGACCGAGATTTCCCGCACCGTCTCCACCGCTTTGCAAAGCCTGCGCCAGCGCGAACAGACCAGCCGCCTTGCCGCTGAGATCTCGGATGTGTCCAAAGAGGTGACGACTGGGCTGAAGGCCAACCCCTATGACGATCTGGGCCATCGCTCTGCCGATGCCATCGCCATTCGGATGCAAATCACCCGCAACGATGGTTTCCTGACCTCCAACGCGCTTTTGGACCGCCGCTTCCTCGCCGTGGAGACATCGCTCGGGGCGATGCGCGACGTGGGCCAAGAGGTGCTTGAACAAGCCTTCACCACCGACAGCGCGGGCGCGCTTTCGACGACCTTTCTGTCGCAATCGGCGCGCACGGCGCTCGACCGGGTGTTGGAACGTGCGGCGGTCAGCGACAGTTCGGGCTTCCTGATGTCGGGCACGCGCACCGACACGAACCCGCTGCAGGCATGGGACGAGATCAACCCGCGCACCGGCGAATCCCCGGCCATTGCGGTGGATCACATGATCGGCGGCCCTCTGACCGGTATGGCAGATGTGCAGCGCGCCATCGACGATCTCAAGGCAGGCTTCGGCGACAGTTCGGTGTTCTTCAACCACAATTTCGAGAACAGTTTTTACAACGGCGCGCCGTCGGGCAATCCGCCGCTGACCTCGCGCACTTCCGAGACCCAGACCCTGACCCAAACCGCCCAAGCCAATGACCCGGCGATCCGCGATCTGATCCGCGGGCTGGCGATGCTCAGCGCGGTGAACCCCAGCGACATCCCCGATGAGGCCGCCCGCGATGCTTGGCTGAACGAGGCGCGCAGCGCCATCGGGGCGGGGCTGGAAGGGCTGACCGATCTGGAAACCCAGACCGGCCTGAAACGCGCGCAACTGGCCGATACGATCGCGGCGCAAGAGAGCCGGGCGCTGTTTCTGGATGCAGAGGTGATGAACCTCGAAGGGGTCGATCAATATGACGCGGCCACCCGTCTGACCCAATTGCAAAACCAACTCGACTCCAGCTTTGCCATCACCGCGCGGCTCTCGCGCCTGTCTTTCCTGAACTACCTCTAACCGGAACCGCCACCCATGAACGCCTTGTTTAAACTTTTGCTGATCGGCCTCACCTTCGCGCTTGCCGCGCCGGCGGCAGCACAGGTGCGGATCAAGGATATCGTCACCGTCGAAGGCGTGCGGTCGAACCAATTGGTCGGCTACGGGCTGGTCGTGGGGCTGAACGGCACGGGGGACAGCCTGCGCAACGCGCCTTTCACCGAACGCGCCATCGAAGGCATGTTGGAGCGGCTCGGCATCGGCAACCTGACCGAAGACCAGATGCGCACGGCCAATACCGCCGCCGTCATGGTCACCGCCTCCCTGCCGCCCTTCGCGCGGGCCGGTAGCACCATCGACGTGGTGGTGTCCTCGCTGGGCGATGCCTCATCGCTGCGCGGCGGCACGCTGATCGTCACCCCGCTGACCGCCGCCGATGGCGAGATCTACGCCGTGGCCCAAGGCCCGATCGCCGTCGCGGGTTTCGCCGCGCAGGGGCTGAATGCCTCCATCGTCGAAGGGGTGCCGACAGGCGCGCGGATCGACAATGGCGCCATCGTCGAGCGTGAGGTCGATTTCGACTTCAGCGAGATGAACAGCATCAAACTGGCCCTGCGCAACGCCGATTTCGTCACCGCACAACGGGTCGAGGCGGCGATCAACCAAGCCATGGGCCCGGTCGCCAAGGCCATCGATTCGCGCACCATCACCGTATCGGCCTATGGCAAAGGGTCGTTGATGGAGACGATGGCCCTGATCGAACCGCTGCAAGTCCAGCCCGATCAGGTCGCCAAAGTGGTGATCGACGCGCGTTCTGGCACCATCGTCATCGGCGCCAATGTCCGCATCGACCGCGTCGCGGTTAGCCAAGGCGGTCTGACCGTCACCGTCCGCGATGATTTCAACGTCAGCCAGCCCGAATCGCTGTCCATCGGTGGGACCACTGTGGTGGTGCCGAACTCCTCGGTCGGCGTCGAAGAGAAAGACGCGAAATTCGCCGTCATCGACGGGTCGGTCAGCCTGCAACGGCTGGTCGACGGGTTGAACGCCATCGGCGTCGGCGCGACCGAGACGATCTCAATCCTTCAAGCCATCAAGGCGGCGGGCGCTCTGCATGCCGACCTTGAAATCATCTAGGGGCAGGCCATGGAATTCGCATCTTTCCCAATCCTCGCGCCGACCCCGGCGGCCAAACCGGCAGCACCGCAGGCCGATGCCGTCACCGCCGAAAAGGCGCAGGAGTTCGAGGCTATGTTCCTTGGCCAGATGGTCGATGAAATGCTTTCGACCGTGGACATCGGCAGCTTCGGCGGCGGCCACGCCGAGGAGACTTGGCGCAGCTTTTTGTCCAACGCGATCGGCGAAAGCATCGCCGAGCAGAACAGCACCGGAATCGCCCGCACGATTGAAACCGCGATGCAGCGCTATCAAACGGGGGCCAACCGATGAGCGATCCGCGCAAAGCACTCGCCGCCGTGGATGCCTTGGGCAATCTGCTGCGCCGCGAAATCGCCGCGGTCGAGGGCGGAGCATTCAACCAGCTGGTCGAATTTGCCAGCGAAAAGGCCCGCCTCGCCGCCGTTTTGGAAGAGCAACTCAGCCACGATCCCAAGGCGGTCAGCAAAGATAAATTGCGCGATCTGAAAGATCTGATCGCGCGCGATCATCACCACCTGCAATTGGCCCGCCAAGCCACGTCAGAGATGATCTCACAGGTTTCCCAAATCCGGGAAAAGCACAGCATTGCAGGCATTTACGGCCGAAGCGGTGCAAAACGTGACAACCGCGCAACACTGATGACAACCGTGGACAAAAGTTTCTGAATTGCCTCAATGTTGCCAGTTTTTCGCGTAAAAACGTAATCAAGCGGGTTCGCCCCGCAGTTGTCAGAAAGACGACATAACGAACTAGAATAGTCTGGAATAAGAATATGTCTTCGATCAACACAAACGCCTCCGCAATGAACGCTCTCGCAACTCTGCGGAACGTCAATTCGAGCCTCAATCAAACTCAAGACCGTATTTCCACCGGTCTGAAAGTCTCCTCCGGTAAGGATAACGCAGCTTACTTTGCGATCTCCGAAACCATGAAGGGCGACAGCGGCATGACCAAGGCCGTGAACGAGAGCCTGACACTGACCAAGAACTCGGTTGCGACCGCGCGTCTTGGCGCAGAGCAGTTCTCCGATCTGGCGACGGAATTCCGTGACAAGGTGGCCTTTGCCCAGGAAAACAAGGGTGGTCTTGGCGAAATTGAGGCCGACTTGACTCGTCTGGTGGCCGACATGGCAGCGATTATGTCGCAGTCGACCTTTAACGGGGACGACCTCGTAAACGCCGCCAAATCTGATAACGCGGCCACACCTGCGGCTTCAACACCGCTTGCTTTGGATGTCTATGGCGGTACCGCCACCGCTTCGACGAGTGCGGCTGCAGCCGACCGCCAGATCATTACAGGTATCAGCCGGGATGCAGGCGGCACCCTGCAAACCACTAAAATCACTGTTTCGCCAGTTGACCTTAACAAGCAACTTGAGACTTTTAGTGCGATTGCGACGGACTTTTCAACTCGGGCGGCTGCAACTGGTGACGCCGATACCGATGGCACGATCGACGGTGACCAATACCTTGCCAACGTTCTGACGCTCGCCGATACCGCAACCCAAGCCACTGTCGACGCAGCGACTTCCCTCGGTCAGTCCGAGAAGTCGATTGAACGTCAGCAGGAATTCCTGACCAAGCTCTCCGACAACCTCGACTCCGGCGTTGGCGCGATGGTTGACGCCAACATGGAAGAAGAAGCCGCCCGTCTTCAGGCGCTTCAGGTTCAGCAGCAGCTGGCATCGCAGTCCCTGTCGATTGCCAACCAGGCGCCGCAGAACATCCTGAGCCTGTTCCGTTAAGGATTAGGGTTTTCGGGGCCGGAGCCTAGCGCTCTGGCCCCGATCCAACCGCCTCAGAATTTGCGGTTGGCAGGCAGCAAACGATAAAAACAAGGAAGAATTCCTATGGGGCTGGCAGCATACAAACGAACAATTCGCGAAAGCGAAACCCCGCGGCAGATTGAGCGCCGCATCCTGAGCCGCGTCACACATGACCTTGCCGAAAAGGGCCAAGGCTTTGATGCGACAGACGATAAGAGCGAGCGGTTGAACATCCTCTCCTCCGGTCTACGCGACGCGATCTACGAAAATCAAAGGTTCTGGTCGGCCCTGCGCTTTGATCTGTCTGAGCCGGAAAACAAGATGCCTGACGGGCTGAAAGCCTCGCTCATTTCCATCGCGCTTTGGGTGGACCGTCACAGCACCGCGCTGATGGCTGGCGAAGGCCGCTTGGCCGGTCTCGTCGAGATCAACGGCAATATCGCCGCCGGTTTGGCCGGGCAGGCCGCGCCGCAGATGCAGGAGGTGTAAGATGCTGAAACTCACCCTCCGCCCCCGCGAACGTGTGGTCGTGAACGGCTGCGTCATCCGCAACGGGGACCGCCGCCAAGCGCTGACGGTCGAGAACCGCGCCGACATCGTGCGCGAATCCGATCTGCTGAAGCCGGATGCGGAATCCACGCCGGTCTCCAAGGTCTATTTCCTGGTGCAGACCGCGCTGATCCGTCCCGACACCCGCGATCAAATCATGCCGATGATCCAGCAGGGCTTGGCCGATCTGGCCTGTTGCTTTGGCGCAGATATGCGCGCCCGGATCATGGAAGCGGCGAACTTCGTCTCCATGGCCGATTTCTACAAAGCAATGAGCGAGCTGCGCGCGGTGCTGAAATACGAGACTGAGTTGATGCAGCTTCGGCCAGTGCCGCCCGCGTCAAACCATGAGGCTGCGCACGCATGATTTCGCTGGGCGGCATCGGCACGCAGGTGGCGGTTAAGCTGTTTGACGCGACGCGCGACAAACAGCTCGACCTTGCCGCCAACGATGCCTTGAACGCCCGGCAGATCGAAGCATTTAAAGAGCGTATCGGCGACATCAAATCTGCGAAGGAATTTGTTGCCGATACCGAAGTCTACACTTTCGTCATGCGGGCCTTTGATCTTGAGGATCAGATCTTCGGCAAGGCAATGATCCGCAAAACGCTTGAGAGCAATTCCGATGAGTCCTCGGCTCTGGTGAACCGGCTGAGCAACCCGAAGATCAAAGATATGTACGATACATTGGGCTTTGCCCCCGGTGGCGGGCGGAGCTTTAACTTCAATCGCACTGGCTGGCAGGATGAGATGATCGACCGGTTCAAAGAGCGGGTCGTGCTAAACTCTGCCGGAGAGGACAACGAAGGCGCGCGGATCGCTTTGGAGTTTAAGTCCAAAGCCTCGGAAATCGACACTTGGCTCGACGTGTTGAAAGACGAAGACCTCGGCAAATTCATGCGCCGCGCCCTTGGTGTGCCGGATGAGGCGATCCGAGTCGATCTCGACCGCCAGATCGCGCTTTTCGAGCAGAAGTTTGACATCGAAAAGCTGAAAGACCCCGCCGAGGTCGACAAGCTCGTCTCGCGGTTCTCGGCGATTTACGATGCGGTCGAAGGCGTCTCTTCGTCATCGAACGCGGTGCTTTCGCTGATGCAGGGGGCTGTCTCGATCGGGCAGGGCGGCAGCTTTACGGCCGCGACCATCGACATCCCCACGATCACCGGCGGCTATAGCGCGTCGAGCGTCTACCGCTGATCCACCCTATTCGATGAATTCGTCGTCATCGGCGGCCGAGGGCAGTTCGATCACGCCTTCGTCGGCAAGGCTCTTGGCATATTCCACCATGGCGGCCTGTGCTGCGCGCACGTCGCGGCCCCGTACGGGGCCGGTGGCGGCCATCTCGTCCATCAGCATCTGGCGCGAGCGTTGCGGCAGGCATTCCATCAGGTGATCGCGCTGCTCTTTCTTGGCGCCGCGCATGGCCATCGGCAGGGTCGCCCCGTCCAGTCCGCGCATGACCTGCGCCAAGTCCTGCATCGGCAGTTTGAACAGATCGTCAAAGACGAACATGCGCTGTTTGATGGCTTGGAAAGCATCGGGAATACGCGCATCCAGCGCGCTGGAAAGGTCCTCGAAAGCCTGTACATCCAACTGGTTGAACAGATCCGCCATGCGCTGATGGGTCTCGACCGAATTGGTGTGCATCGCATTCGACAGGATGTCTTGTTTCAGGGTCTCTTCGATCTGCTGCATCATATGCAGCGGCACGGCCTCCATCGCGATCATCCGCTCGGCGATGTCCTGCATCCGCTCAGGGCCGAGCAGCGGCAGCACCTTGGCGGCCACGCCGGTGTCCACGTTGTTGAGGATCGCCGCGGCGGTCTGGTCGTGCTCGCCCTTGAGGTAATTGGCGATCACCGTCTCATCCAGCGCGCCAAAGCCGCGCCACATGGCGCTCTCTCGCTCGCTGTTCTTGAGCCCCTCCATGATGCTGGACACCTGTTCTTCGGGCATGAATTTGCGCAGCATGGATTCCGCCGTCGACAGCGACCCCACGACCGATCCGGTGCCGCTGACCACCTTTTGGGTGAACTCTCTAAGCACATGTTCCACCACCTCTGCCGGGATCGGGCCAAGGCGGCTCATGGCGCTGGTGATACGCTCGATCTCGGCGGTGCCGAGCTTTTGCATGAGTTCCGATCCGGTCTGCTCGCCAAGGCAGAGAAAGGTGATGGCGGCCTTGGTCGGACCGTTCAGATCCGCCACCGTGATGGGCTTTCTGCGGGGTTTGGAAAGGGCATTGGTCGACATGGAGAAATCCTTTCAGAGCAGGTCAGCCACCGGCAAGCGGCACATAGCTTTCGATCAGCGACCCGGCCAGCATGTACCAACCGTCGATCAGCACAAAGAAGATCACCTTGAACGGCAAGGAAATCAGCACCGGGGGCAGCATCATCATGCCCGCGCTCATCAAGACCGAGGCGACGATAAGGTCGATGGCCACGAAGGGCAGATAGATCAGAAAACCGATGGTAAAGGCGCGGCGCAGTTCCGAGATCATGAAGGCGGGCACCAGATGGCGGAATGTGGCCTCTTCCGCCGAGGCGGGCAGGGGGCTCTCTTCCGCCGCTTCATCCGCGGGCGCGATGCGCAGGAACAGCGCGTAGTCCTCGGGCCGCGTGTTGACGTACATGAAGGTCTTGAAGGGCGCGGCGATCCGCTCCAGCGCCTGTTCCTCGGCGATGGCGTTTTCCAACAGCGGCTCGACCCCGGCCTCATAGGCGTCCTCGAACACCGGCTGCATGACGAAGAAGGTCATGAAGAGCGCCAGCGAGGTCAGCACGATATTGGGCGGGGTCTGGTTCAGCCCAAGGGCCGAGCGCAGCATCGACAGGACGATGACAAAGCGGGTGAAGCTGGTCATCACCACCAAAAGCCCCGGCGCGATGCTGAGCACGGTGATCAGCGCGATGAACTGGACGATCCGACCCGAAAGATTGGCGTTCTCATCACTGCCCGGCGCGGTGTCGCCAATCACATCCGAAAGCGTGCTGAGAAACCCGCCGTCTTGGGCCATGGCCATGCCGCCGCTGGCGAGAAGCACCAGCAGGGCAAGGCCAATCCGGCCCGGCGCATAGCTGCGCAGAGAGGAGCGGTCAGTCAGGGACATAGTCCTTGACGATCTGGGTCAGCGACACGCCCAGCCGGTCTTCACCGACCTTCACGAGATCACCGCGCGCCACCAGACGGTCCGAGACCATAAGGTCCACCGGCGCGCCGATCTTGCGGTTCAACTCCACGATCGAGCCGCGGGTGAGTTCCAGCAGGCGCGAAATCGGCATGCGGGCTTGGCCCAGCACGATCTGCACATCGAGGCCGACGTTCAGCATCGCATTGATGCCCGCACCGCCCGCCTCGGGGCGGGGGGCCAGCGCATTGCGCGAATCTTCGGTGTCGAGCTGCGGGAAGACGCCCGCATCATCGCCGCCCGTGCTGGCGGCGTTGCCAAAGGCATCGGCGCGCGGTTGCTCTGGCGTGGCGTCAGGCGCTTTGCCCTCTGTGGGCTTGTTGTCGTCTTGGGGGGATTGCAGGTCAGGCTTGTCCATTTCCGTCCTTCTCCTTTTGTGCTTTCAGCGCCCGCGCGTGGGTGTCGCGCAATTCGGCGAGCAGGCGGTCGCAAATCTTTTTGAACCCGTAATCAAGGCTGCCGTGGTCCCATTCCATCCGCGCATCCCCATCGGGCAGCGCGGGATCGGCGCGCAGGTCCAGCACGCTATCGCATTTGTAATAGACCGCCCGTTGGCGCAGGTCGGGGCCGATCTGATCCAGCGTGGCGGGCGACAGGCGCACTTTGATATGGCTCGACCCGATGGCCATTTTCAGCGATTGGGTCACGGTCTTTTTCACCCGTGCGGTCGAAAGCCGTTCGATCACCTCGGGCAGGACGATCTCGCAGGTTTGCAGGGTAAAGCCCACGATCTGCGCCATCAGTGCCTCTTGATGGGCCTGCATCGCCTGCGCCAGCCGCGCAAGCTCCTGCGCGAGCTTTTCGGCCATGACGGCATGTTCGGCCTGCATGGTCTGATGCATCTCGGCCCGGCCCGCATCGGCCCCGGCCAGATAGCCTTCGATATGGCCCTGCTTATGGGCCTTCTTGATCTTCGCTTCGATCTCTTCGGGGGTGGGCAACGCCGGGTCTTGCGGTTTGCTCTTGCCGTCCTCATCGAAATTCTGAAGCTTGAGGCTCGTGATCACAGATCATCCCCTTCCGACAGCCATTCGCCCAGAACGCGCAGCGCGTCATCGGTGTTGTCCTCGGCCAGTTCGGCCACGGCGCGCAATTGGCTGTGCTGAACCGCCCCCTCGACCGAGGCGAGATGCACCATGTCGCGGGGCAGCTCATCCATCGGGCCAAGCACCGCACCGGACTGCGCCGCCGCCGGGGTGGGTAGACGGTTTTGCGGCGTCTCTTTCTGGGTGCCGCCGGTCAGCGCCTTGGGCGCGTTGTCTTCCTCGGGGCCGTCCAGCAGCGCCGCATCGGCCCCGGCACCGGCCAGCGCAGGCTGGGGCAGGGTGGCATCCAGCACCATGCGCAGCGGGCGCGCGCCCAGCACCATGATGATCGCCACCAGCGCCAAGGCAAAGAGCGACCGCAGAATGGTCATGGCGTTATCGGCCAGCACCGCGCCCAAGCCACGGCTGCCGGGGGTGTTGAACTCGGAATCGAAATCGAGGAATTGCAGACTGTCGACCTGCACCTGATCGCCTCGGGCCTGATCAAAGCCGATGGCCGTGCTGACCAATTGCGTCAGGCGCGCCATCTCTTCGGGGCTGCGCTCGATATAGCCTTCGGAGCCATCGGGCAGGGTGCCGTAGCTGCCGTTGACCAAGACCGCGACCGAGATACGCTCGATATCGCCCGGCTCACGCACCAGTTCGCTTTGAACCGAGCCGATCTCGTAGTTGATGATCTCGTCGTTTTCCGAACGGGTAGACTGGCCCGCGGCCCCGCCTGCATCGTCGCGCAGTTCATCGGGGATGTTGTTGGCCACATCCACCGTGGCCGCCGCCGGATCGGTCTCGTTCGAGTTGCGCACGCGGGTCTCGATCGACCGGGCGACCTGCTGGGCGGGATCGAAACTACGCGAGACGCGGACTTCGCGCTCGGTCGTCAGATCGACGCTGACCCGCACGCGGGCATTGCCCGGCCCCACGCGGGCGTTAAGGATCGATTCAACCTTTTGCGCAAGCTGCTCTTCGATCATGCTGCGCTGCCCTTGCAGCGAGAAGTCAGAGCTGCCGCCCTCGTCCTTGGCCAGGATCGTCTCGCCAGAGGCCGACAGGACGGTCACGTTCTGCGCTTCCAAATCCGCCACGGCGGAGGCCACCAGCGCTTGGATCGCCTGCGCCTGACGGCGGGTCATGCTGGTATTGGCCTGCGAGCGCACGATGACCGAGCCGCTGGCCTCGGCCCGGGAGCGCGAAAATGCGGCGCGTTCGGGCAGCACCAGATGCACCCGCGCGGCCTTGATGCCGCTGATCGTCTGGATCGACCGGGCCAACTCACCTTCCAGCGCGCGCAGCCGGTTCACCTTTTGCATGAAAGAGTTCATCCCCATGCCGGACATATTGTCGAAAATCTCCCACCCCGGGACGCCTTCGCCCGGCAGCCCCGCATCGGCCAGCGCCATGCGGGCGCGGGCGATGTCGGTCTCGGCGACCGAAATGGTATCGCCGTTGCGCGACAGATCGACCGTCAGCCCCGCCTGTTCCAGCGTCTGCATCATCTGCGAGGCGGTGCCGGGGCTCAACTGGCTGTAAACCGGGACATAGGTGGGGGCTAGGATGGTCCGCGCGCCGATAAAGATGGCCGCAGTGATCGCCAGACCGATGCCGCCGAGGAGAGCCAGCCGCTTTGGACCCAAATCCTTAAGGTTTTCAACGATCTGATTCACGGCCCCTCACTCGGTTGTACGGCCCGAGCATTCTCCACTCGGCCCTCACTATGCAAGTATATATCGATTTATACTTGGTCGATCCGGAAAATAAACAGGTTTCTGTTGCAATAAAGCTTGTTTGAAGATGTATTTGTTCTTGCGTGTGGCGCTTCGCGCGGGATCCGATTAAGAGTGAAAGAATGAAAAAGCCTCTCGCTATCCTTGCTGTCGTCTTGCTCTGCCTTCTTGCGGGTCTGGGTGGGGTGACGCTGGCCATCGGCCCTTCGGGGCTGCTTGAAATGGCCGGGCTGGGCGGAGAGAAGGCCGCCGAAGAGACCGTTGAGACGGCCGAGAACGATCACGGCGAGACGGGTGGCGAAGACGGCCATGGGGAAAAATCCAAGACCGAAGTGAAGATGCCGGTCATGCCTTTCCCTGAGATCATCGTGAACGTCACCGACACCGGCCCGCAGGGCGGGCAGACAAGCCGTTTTCTCAAGCTCAACATGCTGATGGTCTATGACGAGACTGTCGAGGGCGCGGACCGTCTGGTCGCGCGTGAGATTTACCTGCGCGACAGCTTCCAAGACTTCCTGCGTCAGTTGCATGTCAGCGATCTGTCGGGCAGCTATGGGTTGGCGATGCTAAAGACCGAACTGCTGCGCCGGGCGCGGGCGGTGGGGCACACCGACGCGCCACATGAAATCCTGATTGCCGATATGGTGGTGCAATGACGACAGCGGCCTCCCCCGATGCGCTGAGCCTCGAAGAGACGATGATCCGTCAGGCGCGGGAAAGCTTCCAGCGCCTGCCGACGCTTGAGATCATCATCGACCGTCTGCTGCTGGCTCTGGTGCCCGACCTCAAATCCTATTGCACCATCGCCCCCGAGATTGAACTGAGCTCGCTCGAATACATGCCCTATGAGGACGCGATGGAGAGCATTCAGTCGCCCTCGCTCATCGCCATCGCCAATGCGGAAAGCTGGGGCAGCCAGATCGCCTGCGTGGTCGAGCCCGACCTGCTGTTTTCGGTGCTCGAGATCATGTTGGGCGGCCGCCGCGCCACCAGCCAGCAGTGGAAACCCCGCGGCCTGACCGCGATCGAGCAAAAACTGGGCCGCAGGCTGGCGGAACTTTCGCTCAAAGGTTTGGCGCATTGCCTGCATGATGTCAGCCCGGTGCAATTCGACATTCAATCGCTCGAATCCAACCCCCGCTCGGTCATGCTGGCCGCGCCGCGCACCGCGACGGTGCTGGTCCGGATGCATATGCAGTTCGAGGATCGCAGCGGCCATATGGCGCTGGTCTTGCCCTATGGCACGCTGGATGAGGTCAGCGCCCAGCTTGCGCAGCCCTTCCTTGGCGGGCGCTCGCCCACCGATAGCAATGCGCGTAAGGATATGAACAGCCAGATCTCCAGCACCACGGTCACGATCACCGGCGTGCTACAGCAGGTGACGATCCCGCTGCATGAGGTGCTGGAATGGAAGCCCGGTCAGGTGATTGATCTGGGCATGACCGTCGATACCCCCGTGGTCGGCATGGTGAATGCCCAGCCGATGTTTCAAGCGGCCTTTGGCCAGCGCAGCAATGGCGCCTTGGCGTTGCGGGTGATCCAATCCTTGCTCCCTAAGGAAAATCAGGAGGACAGCGACGATGGTGCCGGCCTTGATTGATATCCTCATCATCGTGCTGCTGCTCGGCACGCTGGTCTATGCCTTTATCCTCGACCGCCGCGTTCGCGCCCTGATGGCGACCCTGAAAGAGATGGAGCCGATGGTCGGGGCCTTTTCCAACGCGGTCGATCAATCGGCGAAATCGGTCGAAGACCTGCGCGACCTTAGCACCAAGGTGCAGCGCCCCGAGCCGCCGGTGCAGCGTGAGGCGACGCCGCCGCGCCAAGCCGCGCCCGAGCCTGCCCCGGCAGGCCAGAACCCGGCCCAGATGCGCGCCGCGCGGCTCAAGGGCCGCGCGCAGGTCCGGGGGCAAGCGGCGGTGCAGGGCAAATCCGAACTGGTCCGCACCTTTTTCGACATCACCAAGGAGCGTAAGGAATGAGCCGTATTTCCCTGCCAAAGATCGCGCTTTTTGGCCTTGGCGTGGCTGGCGTGCTCAAACTCACGGTTGAGTTCATGCCGATGATGGCCATCGCCGAAACCCCCGATGACACGCCCCCGGTCCCTGTTGAGCTTGCCGCCGCCCCCGCGCCGCCCAGCTATGACGCCAGCGCCCCGGGCGAGAGCGGCATGTGCGAGCCGAGCCATCTGATCGCCGAAGCCATCGCCGAAGAGCGCGCGCTGCTGAAAGAGCAACGCGACACGATCGCCGACCGCGAAGCCAAGCTTGCGCTGGCCGAACAGAGCCTCAAGGCCGAACAGACCCGCCTCGCCAGCCTGCGCGACGAGATCGGCGCGCAGCTTAAGGTGATCGAAGAGGCGAACAATCAGGACATGACCAAACTGGTCGAGCTTTACCGCAACATGAAGCCGCAGGTGGCGGCGGGCATCATGGATGAGATCGACGTGGAAACCGCCGTGCAGGTCATCGGCGCCATGCCCGAACGGGATGCGGCGCAGATCATGGGCTCGTTCAGCCTTGTCCGCGCGCGGTTGATCACGAAAATCCTGCTGGAGCGCTCAAAACTTCCCGCTGACCGCAACCTCGAAGGGCTGCGTCTGCGCTGAAAGCGCGCCTCACTCCTCGCGGATCGACGACCCGGCGGGGGGCTTGCGGCGCACGTTGCGGCGCAGGTCCATGACAAAGCCGATGATCTCGGCCACGGCTTGCCAGTGTTCCATCGGGATGCGGTCGTCGACCTCCACCGCCGCGTGCAGCGCACGGGCCAGCGGGCGGTTCTCGATCATCGGAATGTCGTGTTCCTTGGCCAACTCGCGGATGCGGTGGGCCATGACATCGGCCCCTTTGGCCACGCAGACCGGCACATCATCGACCCCCTGTTCATATTTCAGCGCCACGGCGTAATGGGTCGGGTTGGTCAGGATCACGCTGGCGTTGGGAATGGCCTGCGCGATGCGCTGGCGGGCGCGGGCGCGGCGCAATTCGGCGCGGCGGCCCTTGATCTGCGGATCGCCCTCGCTGTCCTTATGCTCGTCGCGGATTTCCTTGAGGCTCATCATCTGTTTCTTTTTCCACTGCGCCCGCTTCCAGATGATGTCGGCGATGGCGATGGGCACCAAAAGCACGGTGGTGACCAGAAAAATCCAGCGCACCTTTTGCAGGGTCGCTTGCAGCAGCGTCTCTGGGATGAAAGCCCGCGTCTGGCCCAGCGACTGCGCGATGTCGCGCACGGCCCAGACGGTGATGAAACCGATCACCAGCACCTTGGCGGTGTTCTTGGCGAATTCGACGAAAGCCTCGGCCGAGAACAGCCGCTTGAACCCCGACAGCGGGTTCAGCTTGGAGAACTTGGGCTTGATCCGCTCGGCCGAGACGACGGTCTCGCCTTGGATCAAAACGCCGAAGAGGGCTGCCAGCACCATGATCCCCACCACCGGCATCATCGCCAGCCCCAGCGTGAAGCCTAGCGATTTCAGCACCTGGCCCGCTTCGGCCACGCCGGTGCCGCCGGTGCCGATGGCGGTCACACCCGCCCCCAAAAGGGGGCTTTGCAGCGCCGCCACGATACCGTCGATCGAGGCGGGAAGCACGAAGATCAGGATCATCAGCAGGGCAAAGACCAGCATCGCGGTGCCGGTCTCGCGCGATTGCGGCACGTCGCCTTTCTTGCGCGCGTCGCGGAGCTTTTTCTCCGTCGGCTCTTCGGTCTTACTGCTCTTGTCCTCTTCCGACATGGGCTAGAATCCGTAGGTGGTGAGCCAATTCGCGAAAGGCTCAAGAAACCCGCGCATCATGGTCGGAACCGCCAGCACCATCAAGGCCAGCCCGGCGGCGATCAGCAAGGGCTGGGCGATAAAGAAGACCTGAAGGCTCGCCATCATGCGGTTGGCCAGACCCATGCCGACGTTCAGCACCAGACCGGCGACATAGAAGGGCGCTGCGATGGACAGGCCAAGGTAGAGGCTCACCTGCGTCGCCCGCGCGAATTGGTCGGTCAGATCGGCCAGCATGAAGGTGCCCGGCACGAAGACCTGATAGGACATGAGCAGCGATTCAATGATGAGGTGGTGCAGATCGGTGATGAATATCAGCGCCGTGGCCCCGATCAACAGCATCGCCGCCATAGAGGTCGCCCCCTCGAACGCGCCGATGTTCGGGGCCAAAGCATTCGCCAGCCCCGACATCAGGGCCATCTGATAGCCCGCAAATTGCAGCGCCGAAAGCAGCGTGCGCGCCACCAGCCCAATCCAGAGGCCCACGGTGATCTCCGAGCCAAAGATCAACAACAGGGCACCGGGGCGGTCTTCGGCCACGGGGCCAAGGCCGGTCACGGGATATAGCGCGGCGCTAAGGATCAGGCCAAAGAACAACCGATGCCGCATCGGCACCGAAGTCTCCCCGAACCCCGGCATGAATACAAGCGCGCTGCCGATCCGGGCGAAAACGACGAAATACCCCATCAGGGCATCGGTCAGGAGGGCCGAAAGGTCCATCCCTAGCCCCCGATGGTGGCGACGGTCCGCAGGGATACCTTGCGATGGATCTCGGCGTTGGAGATCACGGGCGTCATCGGGCTGACCCGTTCCAGCATGGAGCGCACATAGGACCGCGCCTCGGGGTTGACCATCAGCGCAGGCCAACTGTCTTCCGAGGCGAAGCGCTGGATCTGCTGGCGCGCTTGCAGCACGAATTCCTGCACCCGTTTGGGCGACATGACAAAGGTGCGATCCTCGCCCACGATCTTGACCGCCTCGATGAACTCCGCCTCCCATGAGGGCGACAGGGTGATGACCGGCACGAAGCCCTGCCCATCGGCCAGCCCTTGGCAAATCTGGCTCGACAGGCGGCGGCGCACATTCTCCAGCACCAGCGCGGGCTTGGAGGTCTGGCGCGTGGCCTCGGCCATCGCCTCGACGATCAGCGGCAGGTTGCGGATCGAGACGCGTTCAAGCAGCAGTTCCTGCAAGACCTGCTGCACCAGAATGGCGGGGGAGGGGACGGGCAGGTCGTTGACCAGCTTTTGATAGTTCCGGTCCAACCCCTCAATCGCCTCTTTCGCCGACCCATAGGTGAGCAGCTCGGACATGTTCTCTTTGACCACTTCAGTCAGATGCGTGGTGATCACGCTTTCCGGGTCCACCACGGTATAGCCCTGCGCCTCGGCCTGATCGGCGACCTTGCTGTCGACCCAAAGCGCGTCGAGGCCGAAGGTCGGCTCGCGCGTGGCCTCGCCCGGCAGTTGCAGCGGCGCGCCTTCGGGGTTGATCACCATCATCTGATTGGCGCGGATGTCACCCTTGGCCACATCGACGCCGTGGATTTGGAAGGCGTAGCTGTTGATCGGCAGGCTCACGTCATCCTTGATCCGCACCGAGGGCATGGGAAAGCCGAATTCCTCGGCGAAATGTTTGCGCAGGGATTTGATCTTGCTCGGCAAGACCGCGTCGGGGCGGTTGGCCAACGCCACCAGCCCTTCGCCCAGCACCAGCCGCAGCTCATCCAGATGCATCGGGTTGCTGTCGACCTCTGGCATGTCCTGCTGTTTCTGCGCCTCGGCGTCGGCCTTTGCCTTGGCCTCTGCCGCCTCTGCCGCGCCGCGCTGGATGACCACGCCCAAACCCACCATGGCCGCGGCCAAAAGGGCAAAGACCAGCAGCGGAAAGCCGGGCAAAAGGCCGATGCCGAAGAGCAGCAGCGCCGCCATGTAAAGCGCCTTGGGGAAGTTCGAAAGCTGATCGAAGACCGCCTCATTGGCCGCCCCCCGCGTGCCGCCCTTGGTCACGATCAGACCGGCGGCGAGCGAGACGACAAGCGCCGGAATTTGGCTGACCAGCCCGTCGCCAATGGTCAGCGAGGTAAAGACGTTAAAGGCATCGCCCACGCCCATGCCACGCTGCACGACACCGATCAGGATGCCGCCGATCACGTTGATCAGCGTGATGATCAGCCCCGCCACCGCATCTCCGCGCACGAATTTCGAGGCACCGTCCATGGCCCCGAAAAAGGCGCTTTCGTCCTCAAGCTCCTTGCGGCGGCGGCGGGCCTCGTCTTCTTCGATCAGCCCCGCGCCCATATCGGCGTCGATCGCCATCTGCTTGCCCGGCATCGCATCCAGCGAGAACCGCGCGGCGACCTCGGCGATGCGGGTCGAGCCCTTGGTAATCACGACGAAATTGATGATCACGAGGATGGCAAAGATCACCACGCCGATGACGAAATTGCCCGCCACAATGAACTTGGAGAACCCTTGAATCACATCCCCCGCCGCATGCATTCCCGCATGGCCTTCGCTGAGGATCAGCCGGGTCGAGGCCACGTTGAGCGACAGTCTTAGCATGGTGGTGACCAGCAGCAGCGTCGGGAAAGAGTTGAACTGCAAGGGGGACGGAATCCAAAGCGCCACCATGAAGATCAGCACCGAGAGCGAGAGCGACAGCGCCAGCCCGAAGTCCAGCAGGATCGGCGGCAGCGGCAGGAACAGCACCGCCAGCACCAACGCCATGCCGACGGCAAAGCTCACGTCCTTATTGGCGCCAAACATGCTCAGTTGTGGCAAGAGGGTGTTGGGTTTCGTGCTCATCCCGCATCCTCCGCCCGGACGGTGGTGAACTGCGGCAGAACCGGCTGCATCTCATGGGCCGAATAAAGCGAACGCCGCGCGTTCGCCGCCCCGCCGATCTGCGCGCCCCATGTGGCCTTGGCCGCCAGCCTGTCATAACTGGTCGACGTGTTGCGGGCCGTCTTGCGCGGACGCGCGGGAACGGGGCTGGCGCTGGCCAGCGCCTGAAACTCCGGCAGCCGCGCATTGGCGGCGGAAATGTTCTTTTGCAGCCGGTCGAGGTAGGTGTCGCGGTATTCCGGCTCAAAGGAGTGGTACGACCCCGCCGCCTGTAGCCAACTGCCCGTGCGCCGGTGCAAGCGCTTGAGGAAACGCGCCGCGTAGTCGACGTTTACCCGTGGATCGAACCCCTGGACGGGGCTGTCGAAAGCATCCGGGTGCCAGCGCATGTTGATCTGCATACAGCCCACGTCGATCGAGCGGATGCCGCTTGCCTGACGCTCTGCAATCCAATCCAGCGCGGCAGTGCGGCTGTCGAACAGCCGCCCTTCGCCCGCGGCATTGACCGCATAGGGCCAGACGGTGAAATGCCCGTTGCGGCGGGTGCCCGCCTCTTGCAGGCCGATGGCCAGCAGCAGATTGTCGGGGATGCCATGCCGGGTTTGGGCGGCAAGGATCTCGCGGATGCAGACGCCTTCAGGCCCGCCCTTGGTGGCCAGCCTCCGCGCAGTCTTGGTCACCGCGTTTTTCTGTGACGGCTCATAGAAAGACCCCCAGCCCTGCGCGAGAGTGGGGGAGGCGAGCGCGGCACCCAGAAGGGCCGCCGCCGCGATATGCCGCCAGCCCCTCATAGCCCACCGTTCTGCACGAGGTCGAAAATCGTGTCCGACAGGTTCTTCAGCGTCGCATACATGAAGGGCGTCGCCGCCAGCAGGGTGACAAAGATCATCACGATCTTGGGCACGAAGGTCAGCGTCATTTCCTGAATCTGCGTGAGCGCTTGAAAGAACGCGATCACCAGACCAATCGCCAGCGCCACCCCCAACACCGGACCCGAGGCCAGAAGCACGGCCCAGACGGTAGCAGAGATGATGTCATAGGTCTGGGTTTCGGTCATGGCCTAGATCGGCATCCGCAGAATTTCCTGATAGGCTTCGACAAAGCGGTCGCGCACAGAGACGGCCACTTTGACGGTGGATTCCATCGCCAGCATGGCTTCGACAACCTGCTGGGTATCCGCCTCACCGCGCAGCCCGGCTTGGGCCACGGCTTCGCCCTCGCGCACCGTTTCCAGCGCGCTTTCCGAGGCTTGCTGCACCATATTGGTGAAACTATTGGCGCTGGCACCGGCCTCTTCGGCGATGGCTTCACCCTTTTGCGCCGTCAGCGATTGCGAGGTGCGATAGGCACCACGGACCGCGGCGGTCGAGATCAGGGAGGCGGGATCGCTCATCTCAGGTCAGCCTCACTTCAGCAGGTCGAGCATCTGACCGCGCATCCGGCGGCCCGACTCGAACATGTTCATATTGGCCTCATAGTTGCGCGAGGCTTCGCGCATATTGGCCATCTCGATGATCGGATCGACATTGGGGCGTTTGACATAGCCGGTTTCATCCGCCGCCGGATGCGCCGGGTCATAATCGCGGCGAAAGGGAGATTGGTCGCGCCCGATACGGTCGACCTCCACCAAAGAGCCGCCGCCATTGCGGTCGATCAACTCCGAGAAACTGATGGTCTTGCGGCGAAATGGATCGGCGCCGGGCGTGGTGCCCGTTGAATCGGCATTGGCCACGTTTTCCGAGATCACCCGCAAACGCGCGGTCTGCGCGGTCATCCCGCTGGCGGCGATCTTGGCGATGGACTGAAGCGGATCCATGGGCTTTCCTTACCTGTTTCCGGTGACGGCCATGGTCAGCATGTCATAGCTTTTGCGGTAAAGCTGTGCGGCCAACCTGTAATGATCGCCAATCTCGGCGGCCTTCACGGCCTGTTCTTCGAGGTTCACGGTATTGCCATCCAACGTGGTGCCCTTGGCGTGGCCATCCGTCACCTCGCGCACGCCGGGCGTGCCATGGGCGACGCCGGTGAAGTGTTTGTCATGGGTGGTCACCAGCCCGGTATCGCGCGACAACTCGCCGCTGAGCATCGTTTCAAAGGACGACACGTCGCGCGCCTTGTAATTCGGGGTCGAGGCATTGGCGACGTTTTCCGACACGACCTTTTGCCGGGTCGAGAGCCACTGCATCCGGTCTGACGCCAGTCCAAGAATAGAAAGATTAGACAAGTTCATTTTTTTGCCTATAGCCTGTTTAATCCTTGTATAGTAAATATTGCCCCGCGCTCCTAGAGGAAATTTATCCATGCAGACACTCTTTTCCGAGCTGACCAGTTTCGCCCGCGAGGCAGGCGAGGCCGAGATCACCGGCGAAGTGCGCGCGATCACCGGCATCACGCTGACCGCCGTGGGGTTGGAGCGGGTCTTGGGCATCGGCGAGCGTTGTATCGTGCATGGCTCCGACGGGCCGGTCCAAGCCGAGGTGGTGGGGCTGGGCAGCCACGGTACGGAATTGCTTCCCTTCGGCTCATGGCGCGGGGTCGCGGCGGGCGACCGGGTCGAGGTCGCGATTGGCCGCGATGTGATCCGCCCCGATGAAAGCTGGAAGGGCCGGGTGATCAGCGCGTCGGCCACACCGCTCGACGGGAAAGGGCATCTGCCCGAGGGCAACGAGCCCCGCCCGCTGCGCGCCGCCCCGCCCGGCGCCTTCGACCGCAAGCGCATCGGGCCGAAACTGGCGACCCATGTGCGCGCGCTCGATGTTTTCACCCCGCTTTGTCAGGGCCAGCGCTTGGGCATTTTCGCAGGCTCCGGCGTCGGGAAATCGACGCTTATGGCCATGCTGGCACGCTATACGGAGTGCGATGTGGTCGTCATGGCACTGGTTGGCGAACGCGGGCGCGAGGTGCAGGATTTCATCGCCTCCGACCTCGGCCCCGAGGGGATGGAGAAGGCGGTACTCGTCGTCGCCACGGGCGATGAGCCACCGCTGACCCGCCGCCAAGCCGCTTGGACCGCCATGGCCGTGGCCGAACATTTCCGCGATCAGGGCCAACATGTGCTGCTCTTGATGGACAGCGTCACCCGCTTCGCCATGGCGCAGCGTGAAATCGGCCTCGCCTCGCGCGAACCGCCCACCGCCAAGGGCTATCCGCCGACGGTTTTTTCGGAGCTTCCCCAGATGCTGGAACGCGCCGGGCCGGGGCCGGTTGGCAAGGGCGACATCACCGCGATTTTCACCGTTTTGGTGGATGGCGACGACATGAACGATCCCATCGCCGACGCGGTGCGCGGGATCACTGATGGGCATATCGTGCTCGACCGAAAGATCGCCGAAAAGGGCCGCTACCCGGCGATTGACCTGCTGGCGAGCGTCTCTCGAACGTTGCCGGATTGCCACAGTGATGTGGAATATACGCTCCTCACCGCCGCCCATAAGGCGCTGGCGGCCCATGCGGATATGGAGGAATTGATCCGTATCGGGGCCTACCGCGCGGGCAGCAACCCCGAGCTTGACCGCGCCATCGCCTTTGCCGGACCTTGCGAAACCTTCCTCAGCCAGCGCAAGGCTGAACACACCCCGCCACAATCCTCTTTCGCCGAGGTGGCGGGGATGCTCGACAGCGCAGGCATCAGCCCGGGCTAGACCTTACCGCAGATTGACCTTCTCGGGTCGCCCGGTCGCAGGCCGGGCAGCGCCGACCCGCCCCCCTGGGGCGGCGCTGCCCTCCGTGGTATAAAAACGTTGCCCCGATTGCCTCGCCGCCCGCCCCAGCGTGGAGGGTGGGAAGGACCGAGCTACGTCGCCTACTGCAACCGGCGCAGCAACTCGACCGAAGGTTCACCCGTCGCGGGCAGGCCCACGCTGGCCTGATAGGCGCTGATCGCCTTGCGGCTGTTCGGCCCGATCACCCCATCCGCGCCATCGGTATCGAATCCCCGCGCGGTGAGCCGTTGCTGTAACGCGATGCGGTCGTCCTTGGTCAGCCCATTGGCGTCGGGCGGGAAACTGCCGCGCAGCGGCCCGCCGCCCGCGATCCGATCCGCCAGATGGCCCACGCCAATCGCATAGCTGTCGGAGTTGTTGTAGCGTTTCAACGCGCGGAAGTTGCTGGTCACCACGAACTGCGGCCCGCCCGCCTGCGGCTGGATCACCGACCCCGCGCTGGCGGGGAGGCTGCCCAGCTCGCCGCCCCATTTCACGCCCCGCGTCCAGCCGTTGCGCGACAGATATGCGGCGGTAGAGGCCAGCGCATCGCTGGGGTCTTCCGACCAGATATCGCGCCGCCCATCGCCGGTGAAATCCACCGCGAAGACTTGGTAAGAGGTGGGGATGAACTGCGTATGTCCCATGGCCCCGGCCCAAGAGCCGGTCAGCCGGTCGGCCGTGATGTCACCGTTTTGCAGGATCTTCAGCGCGGCGATCAACTGTTTTTCAAAGAACGCCCCGCGCCGCCCGTCATAGGCCAATGTCGAGGTGGCCGAGACGACAGGCACATTGCCGCGCCGCTCGCCAAAGAAGCTCTCCAAGCCCCAGACCGCCGCGACGATCTCTGCGGCCACGCCGTAGCGGCTCTCAATCGCGTTCAATGTGCTGCGGTGCCGGGCAAAGGCCGCGCGCCCCTTCGACACCCGCTCGTCCGAGGCGGCGATGGCGAGGTAATCTTCCAAGCTGCGGCTGAATTCCGTCTGGTTGCGGTCGCGCTTGACCACGCCGGGCAGATAGCCCGCGCCGCGAAATCCTTGGGCCAAGGTGCTGGCCGAAATTCCCTGTGCAGAGGCGCGGCTTTTGAAGGCCGCGACCCATGCGTCATAGCCCGCGTTGGGCACGGGGCGCAGATCGTCCGGCACCCCCGCCGCCGCCGCGGGGCCAAGCGCGCCGCCCCCGGTCGAACAGGCCGAGGTCAGCCCCAATGCGGCAAGGCCGAATGCGAATGTTCTGCGTGAATGTCTCATAAAACCTGCCTGTCGCTGCGATGTTGCCTTTCCGCGCAGCATATCGCAGGCAGGAAGCCCGACAAGGCGGGATCGCGCTGATGGCAAGGCTTTGCCTAAGCGATCTTCGGCTTTTGGCTCTACTGGCCGGGCTGGTACAAAGGCACCGTCGACATGGAGGTCTTGGCCGAGCCGTCCTGCACCTGCTGGCTGTGGCTGATGTAGATCAGCGTATTGTTCGCTTCGTCGAAAATACGCTTGACCTTCAAAGTCTTGAAGATGATCGAGCGACGCTCGCTAAAGACGTTTTCGCCCTCGTCGCCACGGTCGATATCGCCGATCTCAATCGGGCCGGTCTGGCGGCAGGAGATCGAAGAGTTTGACGGATCTTCGAACCAATTGCCCTTTTGCAACCGGTCAATCAGCCCGCGTTCGAAATAGGCGAGATGGCAGGTCACGCCCTTCACCTTGGGGTCGGCCACGGCTTCGACGATGATGTCATTGCCCAGCCAATCCACATCCACCTTGCCCACCTCCTCGGCAGTGGCGGCGGTGGCGAAAATACTGGCGGAGAGGGCGGCGGCGCGGGCAAATGTCTTGTTCATGGCAGGCCAACGCGCAGCGGGCGGCGCGGTTCCTGAAAATTCGCACGGTGGCCTCACCGCCGGGATTTGGCCAGCGCGCAGGCCGCCTCATGCTGGCTGAGAAAGACCTCGCCGGTCAGTTCATCCAGAAAATGACTGCGCTTCAGCCGGTCCATCACCGGGCCTTTGACCTCGCTCAGGTGCAGGCGGATATCGGCGTCCTTCAGCCGCGTGTTGATCGCCTCGAGCGACTCCAGCGCTGAAAGGTCGATCTCGTTCACCGCCGGGAACATCAGCGCCACATCCGTAAGCTCCGGCTTGTCGGCGGCATATTGGGCCAGTTGATCCTCCAAAAACCGTGCGTTGGGGAAATAGAGGCTCTCGTCAACCCGCAGGCTCAGAACATGGGGCTGGGTCTCGACCTCGTGGCGCAGCACGTTGCGGAAATGCTCGGTCCCCGGCACCCGGCCCACCACGGCCATATGCGGGCGCGAGGTCTTGTAAAGATGCACGAGGATCGAGGTCACGACCCCCGCGCTGACCCCAGCCTCGACGCCGAAGATCAGCGTCAGCAGGATCGTCACGCTGACGGCGGCGAAATCGGCGTGGCTGAAGACCCATGCGCGTTTCAGGATCGAGAAATCCACGAGGCTCAGCACCGCGACAATGATCGTGGCGGCCAGCGTGGCCTTGGGCAGGTAGTGGATGAGCGGCGTCAGGAACAGCGCCGCCAGCGCCAGCCCGACCGCGGTGAAGGCGCCCGCGGCGGGGGTCTCGGCGCCCGCGTCGAAATTCACCACCGAGCGGGAGAACCCCCCGGTGACCGGAAAACCCCCGGTAAAGGCCGCGCCAAGGTTGGCGCCGCCAAGGCCGATCAACTCCTGATCCGGGTCAATCCTCTGGCGTTTCTTCGCGGCCAGGGTCTGGGCGACGCTGATGCTCTCGACAAAGCCGATGACCGAGATCAGCAGTGCCGGGACAAGAAGCTGCGACAGTAGGTGGGGGGAGAAGGAGGGCAGGGTGAGCGGCGGCAGGCTTTGGGGCACCTCGCCTACGATGGCCACGCCGCGCGCGCCGAGATCAAAGGCCCAGACCGCCACTGTCGTCGCCACGATCGCCAGCACCGGCCCGGTCTTGGCGCCGATATCCGCCATACGCGGCCCCAGCCCCAAACGCCGCAGCAGCGGCTTCAACCCGCCCCGCACCCAGAACAGGAAGGCGGTCGCGGCCAGCCCCAGCCCGAGGGTGATGGCATTGACCTCCCCCAGATGCGCCCAGAGGCTGGATAGGATCTGCGGCAGGGTATGGCCCTCCGCCTCAATCCCCAGAATATGCCGCAACTGGCTGGCGGCAATCAGGATGCCAGAGGCGGTGATGAACCCCGCGATCACCGGATGCGACAGGAAATTCGCCAGAAACCCGAGCCGCAGCAGCCCGAGCACCAGAAGCATCGCGCCCGACAGGAAGGCCAGCGTCAGCGCCGCCGTGACATAGCCCGCCGTGCCGCTCTGCGCGATCTCGCCCACCGCCGCCGCCGTCATCAGTGAGACCACGGCCACCGGCCCCACCGCGAGCGCGCGGCTGGTGCCGAAGATGGCGTAGAGCACGATGGGCGCGATGGAGGCATAGATCCCGGCCTCGGGCGGCATGCCCGCCAAGAGCGCATAGGCCAGCGATTGCGGGATCAGCATGATCGTGACGATCACCGCCGCGATCATATCCCCGGTGAACTGGCCGCGGTCATAGCGCCGCCCCCAGTCGAGGATCGGCAGATAATGCGAAAGCGAAGGAAGGGTCATGGGCGGCGATCCGTCAGCTAGGGGCGGCCCCAAGGGGCCACCCGGTTGGCTCAGTCGAAACGGTTCACGGGCAGTTTCAGGTAGTGATGGCCGTCATCCTCCGCCGGGGGCAGCCGCCCGCCGCGCAGGTTGATCTGCAATGCGGCGAGGATGCGGTTGGGCAGCGACAGGGTCGCGTCCCGTTTCTGACGGCGCTCGATATAATCCTCGCGCTTGGTGCCATCTTTGACATGGATGTTATGGGCGCGGTGTTCGTCCACCGTGGCCTCCCACTGCGGCTCATCGCGGCCATCGGTGCCGTAGTCATGGCCGATGTAAAGTCGCGTGTCGCCGGGCAGAGCGAGGATGTCTTGGATCGAGTCCCACAACTCCTCGGTCGTGCCGCCGGGGAAATCCGACCGCGAGGTGCCGGCATCGGGCTGCATCAGCGTGTCATGCACAAAAGCCGCATCGCCGCAGACGTAAGTGATCGACCCCAGCGTATGCCCGGGCGACAGCATCACCTTGGCGTCCAACTCGCCGATCTTGAAGGTCTCGCCTTCCTGAAACAGGCGATCAAAATCGCGGTCGGGGTCGAAGGCGTTGGGCAGGTTGTAAAGATCGGCCCAAATCTTGGCGATCTCAGGCACCAGCGCGCCGATGGCATTGGGCGCGCCCGTCCGCTCTTTCAACTGGGCCGAGGCCATGACGTGATCCGCATGCGGGTGGGTGTCGAGTACCCATTCCACGCTCAGACTGTTCTCCTTTACGAGGTCCAGCACCTGATCCATGCTTTCCGTGGTGAACTTGTAGTTCTTCGGGTCGAAGTTCCACACCACGTCGATCAGCGCGGCCTTCTTCGTCGCCGGATCGGCGCAGATGTACTGGATCGAACCGGTGTCGGGTTCATAGATGCCCCAGACATCGGGGCTGCCTGCCCCTGTCGAAGGGGAGTGGCGCACGACGGGTGAATTGAGAGGGTCGCTCATCAGGCTGGTCCTTTCTTGGTTTTAGAGGTCAAATCAGGGCTGTGCCGGGCGATCCACATGCCGCCCAGCATGAAGGGGACAAAGATCAAAGTGCCGCTGGCCGCGATGGGCAGGGCGGTCAATGCCGGGCCGGGGCAAAAGCCGCCCAAGCCCCAGCCGATGCCGAAAATCGCGGCGCCGGTCAGCAGTTTCGGCTCAAGATCATTGCGGGTGGGCAGGCGGAATTTGCGATCGAAATAGGGGGTCTGACGGCTGCGGAACAGCCATGCGAACCCCGGTGCCGTCACCGCGATGGCGCCGCCCATGACAAAGGCAAGGCTGGGATCCCATGTGCCGAAAACGTCAAGGAAGTTCAGCACTTTGGCCGGGTCGGCCATGCCGGAAACGATCAGGCCGATGCCGAACAAGAGGCCGGAGAGGAGGGCGAAGAGCTGTTTCACGTCACCCTCCGATCACATGGCGCATGACAAAGACGGTCACGACTGCCGTCGCCATGAAAGTCACCGTCGCCACGATGGACCGCGCCGAGCCTCGGCTGATCCCGCAGACCCCGTGGCCCGAGGTGCAGCCATTGCCATAGGTCGCACCAAAGCCGACGAGCAACCCGGCCACGGCCATCAAGACGGGGTTCGAGGGCACCCATTGCTGCGGCCATCCGCCCGACACGAGCAACCAAAGCGGTGCCGCGAGCAAAAGCCCCAGTACGAAGAAAAACGACACGCCCCGCGCTTCGCTGTCGCTGTCGCGGGCGAATAGCCGTGAGGTTAGCCCGCTGATCCCTGCGATGCGCCCGTTCGTGGCCATCAGCAGCACCGCCGAGACCCCAATCATCGCGCCGCCGCCCAACGACAGCCATGGTGTGAATTCGGTTTCCATCTCTCTACTCCTTACGGCCCGCCAAGCGGCTGGCTTGTGTCAGACTGTAAAGTAGTATATATTACGCACTCATAATATTCAATGATGCTAATATGAAAAACACGGATGACTTTCTGGAGGGCGATATCGCCGGGGCTGCGGCGCTCATGACGATGCTTGCATCGGAGGCGCGGTTGCAGATCCTGTGCCGTCTGATCGGGGGGGAGCGCTCGGTGGGGGATTTGGCGCAGGCCTGCGGTCTGTCGCAATCCACCATGTCGCAGCAGTTGAAAAAGTTGAAAGATGCCGGTCTGGTCGACAGCCGCCGGGCGGGTCAGACGATCTTTTACCGCGTCAAGGGGCAGGAGGCCGTGGCCGTTCTGGAAACGCTGCACGGCCTTTACTGCACGCAAAAGTAAAATGCCCGGTAAAACCGGGCGTTTCTCTCAGGCTTTGCTATCCGCGTAGGATTTGACCAACTGGCCGATCTTCTCTTCGGTCAGGTCGATGCCGCGGGCCTTGCCCTCCTGCAAGGCCGTATCACCGTCCCAGCCCTTATCCGCCGCGAGCGCCATCAAGGTCATCGCCCCTGCACGTTTGCCCGAAGCGCAGTGCAGAAACACCGGCTGGGGCAGGTCGTCCAGTGACTTGCGGAATTCATCCACCGTCTCGGGGCCAAGGGTGTCTGGCGTGACCGGGTGGTGCAGGTAGTTCAACCCCAGTTTCTCGGCCACCAGCCGCTCCGCATCGGGGGACAGGCCGCCTTTCTCATCCGAGGCGCGGAAGTTCACCACCGTTTTCATGCCGGCGGAAGCTGCCTGCTCCAGCGCTTTGGCGTCCGGCGTGAACAGGGCCACGGTATGGGCAGGGTCGATGGTCGCGATCTTTTGGCTGTCGTCGGTCATTCTGGCCTCCTTCTCTGCGCGAATGCGGTCGTCTCGCATGTCGTGGTTTCAGCTTCCCAACACCAACCCGGAGCAACTGTTCCCTGCCTGTCAAATGGGCAGCACCACACCCATTTAATCCGAGTATTAAAGTCAGGATTGTCACCGCCGCCCGGTTTTGCTAGGCAGCAGGCAGAAATTCCGCTTGGCGCAAGAGGTGTTGCGACGATTCTGCCCTGCCGGGGCAGGCGCCCCAACGCTGCGCCGTGATCAAAGACAAACCCATCGGGAGCCACCCCCATGCCGCATTTTCGTTCCGCGTTCCTCGCGGCCCTGTCCCTGACCATCGCCCAAGGCGCCGCCGCCGAGACAACCGCCGCGACCCCGGCCAGCGCCGCGCCCGCGCCCACGCTCAAGGTCGAGCTCAATGCCGCCGACACCACAGAGGCCAATTGCAAGCTGACCTTCCTCATCACCAACGAGCTTTCCGCCCCGCTCGACAAGGCGGTCTATGAAACCGTGCTCTTCGACCGCGAAGGCACCGTGAACCGGCTGACGCTCTTCGATTTCGGCGAACTCCCCGTTGGCCGCCCGCGCGTGCGTCAATTCGTGGTGCCGCAAACCACCTGCGAGAACCTTGGCCGCATCCTCTTTAACGGCGCGCAAAGCTGTGAGGGCGCGGGGATCGAGGCGGGCACCTGCGAAAGCGCGCTCGCCCCGGCGACCCGGACCGAGATCGAGGTGCTGGGCTGATGGAACAACTCGATGAATTGCTGACCCCCCTGCGGGGCATTGCCGAAACCGGTGGCCCGGTGGTGGTGATCCTGATGGCCGTGGCCGTGCTGACCCTTGCGGTCGCCCTTTATAAGACATGGCAGTTCCGCGCTGCCGCCGTGGGCCGTCACCGGGCGCTCTCCGAAGCAGTCAACGCGTGGGAGCGCGGCGATGCCGCCGCCGCCCGTTCGGCGCTGGGCCGGTCGAAAAGCTACCTTGCCCCGGTGATCGAACTGGCCATGTCCGCGCCCGAGGCCGGTGCTTCGCGCTTGCAGGCCGAGGCCGAGATGCGTTTTGCCAAGCTTGAGCGCGGTTTCCGCCTGCTCGATTCCGTGGCGCAGCTTGCCCCGCTCTTGGGTCTCTTCGGCACGGTTCTGGGCATGATCGAAGCCTTCCGCGCCTTGCAGGATGCGGGCTCTCAAGTGGACCCGTCGATCCTCGCCGGTGGCATCTGGGTGGCGCTTCTGACCACGGCCGTGGGGCTTGTCGTGGCCATGCCGACCGCGCTGGTGCTCAGCTGGCTTGAGCAACGTATGGAGACTGAACGCGTCATCGCCGACAAGGCGATCCTGACCGTGCTGCACCCGGGCCAGAACGCGGCCTCTGCCGCTGCGCCCGCTGCCACCCCCTTTGCCGCCGCCGCGCCCCGGCCAGCCCATGGCTAGGCCACGCCGGCGGCGCAACCGCCTCTCCATGACCTCCCTGATCGACGTGATCTTCCTGCTGTTGTTGTTCTTCATGCTGACCTCGACCTTCTCAAAATTTGCCGAGATCGAATTGGCCGCAGCGACATCCCGGGCAGGGGCCGAGACGGGGGCGAAACCGTTTTTCCTGCAACTAACCACCGAGGGGCTGCGCCTTAACGGCGATGCGCTGGCGCTTGACGCGCTGACCGCCAGCCCCTTGGCCGAGGCCGAAGAGGGCACCCCGCTTTTGGTCTCGCTCGGGGCCGAGGTCGAGGCGCAGGCGCTGGCCGATCTGCTCATCGCGCTGCGCGCCTTGCCGGGGCTCAGCGTCTCGGTTCTGGAGGGCTGACCATGCGACCCATCGCCAAGGCCAAACCGCAACGCGAACCGACCATCGCGCTGATCAACATCGTCTTTCTGATGCTGGTCTTCTTTATGGTCGCAGGCACCCTGTCACAGCCGCTGGACTCCGATCTCAACCTCGTCGAAACCCGCGAGCTTGAGGGCCGCGCCCCGCCGAATGCGCTGGTGGTCCATGCCGATGGCCGCATGACCTACGCAGGCCAAGACCGCGCCAGCGTGGCCGATTTCATCGACGCGCTGCCCGAAGAAGAGCGCGACACCGTCCGGCTCCTCCCCGACCGCGCACTGCCCGCCCGCCGCCTTGTGGAACTGACCCGCGAGCTGCGCGGGGCAGGGGCCGCGCGCGTCATGCTTGTCACCGAAAGGGCGCTGCAATGATCCCCCGTTCCGGTCTCGCCAAAACACTGTCCATCGGCGTCGCGGCCAGCCTCGTCGTGGGGGTGTCGCAACTCGCCCAGATCGACGACAGCGCCAAGATCGCAGGCGGCGGCGCGCCCGCCGCAGCCCAGCTTGGCACGCGGTTCGAGGATATGGCCATCGGCACATTGGATGCCGAACCGGTCGAAGAAATCACCCCAACCCCCGCGCCCGAACCGCTTGAGACCGCAGAGGCGCTGCCGCCGACCCCCGCGCCGGAACCCACGCTCACCCCCACGCCTTCGGCCGTCGCAGAGCCGGTGCAGGCGGTGGAGGCTGAACCCATGCCCGTGGCCCCGCCCGCCGCCTCGCCGACAGAGACGCCGGTCTTGCCCGCCCTGACCCCGGTCGAAACCCCGCCCGAGACGACTGAGGCCACGCCAACCATCACGGCCGCGGCTCCGGTGCCGCCGGTCGAAACCCTCACCGCCGAGGCCGAGGATGACGCGCCGCGCCTGTCGCGGCGCCCACAGCGCCGCGATCCCGAACGCGCGGCCGAGGCGGCCAAAAAGGCCAAGCCCAAGCCGCAGCCGAAACCCAAGCCCAAGCAAACCACGCGTGGCAATGCAAAGCGCAACAATACCAAGGGCGCGCAGACCGCCAGCCGCGCGGGCAATGCCGCGCAATCGGGCGCGCAACAGCGTGCCGCGGCGCCTGCGGGGAATGCGGCAGCCAGCAACTATCCGGGCCAAGTCATGAGCCGCATCGCCCGCGTCGGCAAGCCGCGCGTCCGCTCCCGCGGGACGGCGACGATCGCCTTTTCCATCGGTGGGGGCGGGCAGTTGGCAGGGGTCCGCGTGGCCCGCAGCTCCGGGTCGGCGGCGCTGGATCAGGCGGCGCTTGGCATCATCCGACAGGCCGCCCCATTCCCGCGCCCGCCCGCCGGGGCGCGGCGCAACTTCTCGATCCAGATCAAAGGCCGATAACGGGCAGGCGGAGGGCTCAGCCCTCCGCGATCGCCCCATCGACTGCCGCGCCCAGCATCTCGACCGTCATCTCGATTTCCTCGGGCGGGGAGGTAAAGGCCGGGGCCAGCAGAACGTGATCCCCCGCCGTGCCATCGGCGCAGCCCTGCGAGGGGTAGCAGATCATCCCCGCCTCCATCGCGGTGCGTTGGATCTTGCCCGCAAGGTTGCGGCTGACGTCGAAGGGCGTCTTGCTCTCGCGCTCGGCCACCAGTTCGATCGACCAAAACAACCCGCGCCCGCGAATGTCTCCGACATGGGCGTGCTGGCCAAAGCGGTCGCGCAGCGCGGTTTCCAACTGCTGCCCCCGGGCGCGCACCGCACTCAGCAAATCGCGGCTCTCGACCTCTTGCAGCACCGCCAGCGCGCCCGCCGTGGCCACCGCATGGGACATATAGGTGTGCCCATTCCACAGGTTGCCGCTGCCCGCCATGATCGCCTCGATCACGCTTTGCCGCGCCATCACCGCCGCGATCGGCTGGTAGCCCGCGCCGAGCCCCTTGGCCATGGTGGTGATATCGGCGCAAATCCCTTCCTGCTCCAGCGCAAACAGGCTGCCGGTGCGCCCCATGCCGCACATCACCTCATCGGCGATGAGCAAGACGCCGTGGCGGTCGCAGATCTCGCGCACATGTCTGAAATACCCCTCGGGTGCGGGCTGCGAGCCGAGCGAGGCGCCGACCACCGGCTCGGCCACGAAGGCGGCGACCGTCTCCAGCCCCAGCTCGACGATCCGCGCTTCCAGTTGATCCGCCAAGCGCCGCGCGAAATCCGCCGTGCTCTCGCCCGCGCGTTGCAGCCGGTAGGCATAGGCGGCGTCGATATGTTCCACCTCCATCAACATCGGGGCGAAGGGCTTGCGGCGCCCGGCATGGCCGCCCACCGCCAGCGCGCCCAGTGTGTTGCCGTGATAGCTCGGGGCGCGGGCGATGATCTTGGCGCGCGCCGTGTCGCCGCGCTCCAGATGGTACTGCCGCGCCAGCTTCAGCGCCGCCTCCATCGCTTCGGACCCGCTGCCCAGATACATGACCCGGCCTTCGCCCGTACCCTCAGGCGCGCGGGCGATCAGATGGTCGGCCAGCGCCTCTGCCGGGGCGTTGGTGAAAAGGCCAGTATGGGCAAAGGCAAGCTTGTCCATCTGCGCGGCAACGGCGGCGCGCACGGCGGCATTGTCATGCCCAAGGCTCGACACAGCCGCGCCGCCACAGGCGTCCAGATAGCGCTTCCCTTTGTCATCAATGAGGAAATTTCCTTCGCCGCGGACGATCACAGGTTGCGTGGCGCGCAGGTTACGGTGCAATACATGGCTCATCGTAGAATCCGATCCTTGGGGTCGACCCTATTTACCGCTTCGCCTGCTGACTGCCACATTAATCAGCACAAGGCGCCTATTCGGAAAAGCTTGGGCTGACCTAGGGTCAGGAGAAGCTTGACAGGTAAAATATTTTATCAAACGGTAAAATACCTAACCAACGGGGGATAAAATGACACAACGCAATTTCACACGCCGCTTCCTATTGGGCACGGCGGCCATGCTGGCAGGTGCCAGCCTTTTGCCGCAGGGCGCGCTGGCCGCCGAGTCGATCAAGGTCGCGGGCGTCTATACCGTGCCGGTGGAACAGCAGTGGGTCAGCCGCATCCACAAGGCCGCCGAAGCAGCACAGGCGCGGGGCGACATCGAGTACACCTTCACCGAGAATGTCTCCAACACCGATTATGCCCGCGTGCTGCGTGAATATGCCGAAGCCGGCAACCAGTTGATCGTGGGCGAAGTCTTCGGCGCCGAGGCCGAGGCGCGCGAGGTCGCCGCCGATTATCCCGAGGTCGCCTTCCTCATGGGGTCCAGCTTCAAGCAGGACGAGGCGCTGTCGAATTTCGCGGTCTTCGATAACTATATTCAGGATGCCGCGTATCTCTCGGGCATCGTCGCAGGGTCGATGACCGAGAGCGGCAACATGGGCATGGTCGGCGGCTTCCCGATCCCGGAAGTGAACCGCCTGATGCATGCCTTCATGGCCGGCGCGCAGGAAATGAACCCCGAGATCAAGTTCCAGGTCAGCTTCATCGGCTCCTGGTTCGACCCGCCCAAGGCCAAGGAAACCGCCTTCGCCATGGTCGAGCAGGGGGCCGACGTGCTCTATGCCGAGCGTTTCGGCGTGTCGGACGCGGCGCAGGAGAAGGGCGTGCTGGCGATCGGCAACGTGATCGACACGCAAGGAGAATACCCCGAGACGGTCGTCGCCTCCGCCCTGTGGCATTTCGAGCCGACGCTCGACGCCGCCATCGCCGCGGTGAAGGCCGGGGAGTTCAAGGCCGACGACTACGGACGCTATTCCTTCATGGCCGAGGGTGGCTCCTCGCTCGCCCCTCTGGGCACCTTCGAGGGCAAGGTTCCGCAAGAGGCGATGGACCTCATCGAGGAGCGCGAGCAGGCGATCCGCGACGGGTCCTTCACGGTCGAGATCAACGACGAAGAGCCGAAGTCCAACTAAATGACCGATCAAAACCCCGAGGCGCGGGTGGTCCTGCGCCTCGAAGGCATTACCAAGCGTTTTGGCAAGCTCACCGCCAATGACGCGATCAGCTTCGATCTGCGGCAGGGCGAAGTCATTGCCCTGCTGGGCGAAAACGGCGCGGGCAAGACCACGCTGATGAATATCCTGTTCGGCCATTACACGCCCGACGAAGGCCATGTCGAAGTGTTTGGAGAGCGTCTGCCCGCGGGCAACCCCCGCGCGGCGCTCGCCGCTGGTGTCGGCATGGTGCACCAGCATTTCACGCTGGCCGACAACATGTCTGTTCTGGAAAACATCGTCCTCGGCACCCGCTCGATCTGGCGGCCCGGCTTTGGCAGGACGCAGGCACGTCAAAAGATCGTGGCGCTGATGGCGGACTACGGTTTGCGCGTGGACCCCGATGCGCAGGTCGGCAGCCTCAGCGTGGGCGAACGGCAGCGGGTCGAGATCCTGAAAGCCCTCTACCGCGAGGCGCGTATCCTCATTCTCGACGAGCCGACCGCCGTCCTGACCCCGCAGGAGACCGAAGACCTCTTCGCCACCATGCGCAAGGCCGTCGCCCTTGGCCTTTCGGTCATTTTCATTTCCCACAAGCTGCATGAAGTCATGGCGATCTCCTCCCGCGTCGTGGTGCTGCGTCACGGAAAGCTGGTGGCCGAGGCCAAGACCGCCGAGACCGACCGCGCTGCCATGGCGCAGATGATGGTGGGCAGCGAAGTCGCGGCACCCGTCGTGCGCCGCGCCGATCCCGGTGCCGCGCTGGTGACGCTTCGAGGTGTTTCGACACCGGATGTCGGCAGCGCCCCGGGGCTGAAAAACGTCGATCTCGCGCTGCGCGCAGGCCAGATCACCGGCCTCGCCGGGGTCTCCGGCAACGGGCAGACCGCGCTTGCCGATCTGATCGGCGGGCTCATTCGCCCCGCCTCCGGCACGTTCCACGTGAAGGGCGACGCGCCGCGCGGCTGGTCGCCCCATGCCGCCATCGGCGCGGGCATCGCCCGCATCCCCGAAGACCGCCACAAGACCGGCACCATCGCCGATTTCGACCTTACCGAGAACGCGGTGCTTGAGCTTTATTCCCGCCCCGGTTTTTCCCGCCACGGCTGGATGAACTGGCGCGCCGCGCGCGATTTCGCGGCCAAGATTATCCAAGGCTATGATGTGCGCTGCCCCGGCCCGGAAACCCGCATCCGCCTGTTGTCGGGCGGCAATATGCAAAAGCTGATCTTGGGCCGGGTGCTGGAAACCGCGCCTTCGGTCGTGCTGGCCAACCAGCCGGTGCGCGGCCTCGACATCGGCGCGCTCACCTACGTGCACGAACAACTGCTGGCCGCCCGCGACCGCGGGGCGGCGGTGCTGCTGATTTCCGAAGACCTCGACGAGGTCACGGCGCTGTCGGACGTGATCCATGTGATCTCCGAAGGCCGCCTCTCGCCCCCCTTCGCCCGTGGCGCGCTCACCCCCGCCGAGTTGGGCGTCTGGATGGCCGGCGATGGATTCGAGGAGACCTCTCATGCGGCTTGAACCCGTCGCCAACCCCACGTGGACCCGCTCACTGGGCCTGCCCGCGCTGGCGCTTTTCGCCACCGTGGTCGTGGCCTCTCTGCTGGCGATGGTCGCGGGCGCGCAGCCGTTTTCGGTGCTGGGCCTGATCGTCAAAGGCGCCTTCGGCTCGAAATTCGCCCTGCTGGAAACGCTCAACCGCGCCACGCCGCTGATCTTCACCGGCCTCGCCGTCGCCGTCGCCTTCCGCGCCAAACTTTGGAACATCGGCGCCGAGGCGCAGCTTTACATGGGCGCGGTGGTCACCGTGGTGCTGGGCACCGGCGCGCTGGCATGGCCAAGCTTTGCGCTGCTGCCGACGATTGCCCTCGCCGCCATGCTCGCCGGGGCCGTAGTGCTGCTGGTGCCGACCTTCCTCAAGACCCGCGTCGGCGTCGATGAGGTGGTCACCACGCTCCTGCTGAACTTCGTCGTGCTGCTCTGGGTCTCGATGCTGCTCGAAGGTCCGCTGAAGGACCCGATGGGCCTCGGCTGGCCCAAGTCCGCGCGGCTGATCGGGGAGGCGCGTCTGCCGCGCATCGCCGAGGGGCTGCGGCTGCACTGGGGCTTCGCCCTCGCACTGATCTCCGCGCTTGTTGTCTGGGTGATCCAGCGCCGCAGCACGCTGGGTTACGAGATGCGCGCGGTGGGGCTGAACCCTGCGGCGGCGCGTTTCGCGGGCATCCCGGTGAACGCGGTGCTGATCAAGACGGCGCTGCTGTCGGGCGGGCTTGCGGCGCTCGCGGGCTTTTCCGAGGTGGCAGGGCTCAAGGGCAACCTCACCTTGGATATCTCGCCGGGCTTTGGCTACACCGGCATCATCGTCGCCATGCTGGCCCTGCTGAACCCGCTTGGTGTGGTCGTCGCGGCGCTTTTTGTCGCCGGCATTTTCGTCGGGGCCGACAGCATGAGCCGCGCCGCCGGTGTGCCCACCTACCTTGCCGACATCATGCTGGCGCTGGCGCTGCTGGCGATGGTGCTGGCGATCATGCTCACGAAATTCCGGGTGAGGCGCGACTGATGGACATTCTCGACATCCTCCTTCAGGCGAGCTTCTGGACCGCCGCAATCCGCATCGCCTCGCCACTGATCTTTGCCGCCTTGGGCGAGCTCATCTGCGAGCGGGCAGGGGTGCTGAACCTCGGCATCGAAGGCATCATGGTCGTCGGCGCTTTCGCGGGCTGGCTCACCGTCTACCTCGGCGGCGGGCTTTGGTTCGGCGTCGCGGTGGCGATGCTTTCGGGCATGGCCTTCGGGCTGGTGCATGGCGTGCTGACGGTGCCCTTCGGCCTCAGCCAGCATGTCGTCGGCCTTGGCATCACGCTTCTGGCGACCTCGCTCACCTATTACTGCTACCGCCTCGCGCTGCCCGAAGTGACTTCGCCGCCCAAGATCGAGGCCTTCCAGCCGCTGGAAATCCCGCTTCTGTCCGAGATCCCGGTGATCGGCCCCGCGCTTTTCAACCAGACCCCGCTGACCTATCTGGCCTTTGTGCTGGTGCTGGTGGTGACGCTGGTGCTCTACCGCACGCCCATGGGCCTCGCCCTGCGCGCGGCGGGGGAGAACCCGGCGGCGGTCGAGGCGCAGGGGCTCAGCGTCTCGGCGATCCGCATCGGCGCGGTCATGGTTGGCAGCGGGCTGATGGCCGTGGGCGGGGCGTTTCTCACCATGTCGGCTTTCAACTCCTTCTTCTTCGAGATGGTCAACGGCCGCGGCTGGATCTGCATCGCGCTGGTGGTTTTTGGCTCGTGGAAACCGGGAAAGACGCTTCTGGGCGCGGTGCTCTTTGCGGCCTTCGACGCCTTGCAAATCCGCGTGCAGCAGACGCCGCTCGGTGCCGACATCCCCTACCAGATTTTCCTGATGGCGCCCTATATCCTGTCGATCCTCGCGCTTGTCGTCATGTCGCGCCGGGCGCAGGTGCCAGCGGCGCTGATGGTGCCGTTTAATAAGGGTGAGCGCTGAAAGGCTCGCTACAGATCGCTAAGGGCTGCTCCCGGCCGCGGGTGGGGGTGAAGCCCCCGCCGTCAAACCGTAGGTTTGCCTCCGGCAAAACGGGGGCGGCCGGGGGCTGCCCGGCCTGCGTCCGGGCGGGACACAACTGAAAAGGACCAACCCATGTTCGACCTCATCATCAAAGGCGGCACGCTCCCCGACGGCCGCGTCACCGACATCGGCATCAAGGGCGACCGCATCGCCGCCATCGAAGACCTCTCCACCGCAGAGGCGCGCGAGACCATCGACGCCAGCGGCGACCTCGTCAGCCCGCCCTTCGTCGATCCGCATTTCCACATGGACGCCACCCTCAGCTACGGCACCCCGCGCATCAACGCCTCGGGCACCCTGCTGGAGGGCATCGGCCTCTGGGGCGAACTCAAAGAGGTGATGACCCAGGACGAGGTCAAAGCCCGCGCGCTGGAATACTGCGATTGGGCCGCCTCATTGGGCCTTCTGGCCATCCGCAGCCATGTCGACACCTGCGACGACCGTCTTCTGGGCGTCGAAGCCCTGCTCGACGTGCGCGAAACGGTCAAAGACTACATCGACCTGCAACTCGTCGCCTTCCCGCAGGACGGCCTCTACCGCGACCCCACGGCGCATGAGAACACCATTCGCGCCCTCGATATGGGCGTCGACGTCGTGGGCGGCATCCCGCATTTCGAGCGCACCATGGCCGATGGCGCGCGTTCCGTCACCGCCCTCTGCGAGCTCGCTGCCGAGCGCGGTCTCATGGTCGACCTGCATTGCGACGAGACCGACGACCCCCATTCGCGCCATATCGAGACGCTGGCCTATGAGACCCAACGCCTTGGGCTACAGGGCAGGGTGGCCGGCTCGCATCTGACCTCGATGCATTCGATGGACAATTACTACGTCTCGAAGCTGCTGCCGCTGATGGCCGAAGCGCAGGTCGCCGCGATCCCCAATCCGCTGATCAACATCACCCTGCAGGGCCGCCACGACACCTACCCGAAACGCCGCGGGCTGACGCGGGTGAAGGAGATGCAGGCCATGGGCATCGACGTCGGCTGGGGTCAGGACTGCGTGATGGACCCGTGGTATTCCATGGGCACGGGCGACATGCTCGACGTGGCCTTCATGGGGCTGCATGTGGCGCAGATGACCTCGCCCGAGGAGATGCGCCGCTGCTTCGAGATGGTGACCGAGGTCAACGCCCGCATCCTCGGCCTTTCGGACTACGGCCTCAAGGTCGGCGCGCAGGCCTCGCTGGCGGTGCTGGACGCCGGCAACCCGATCGAGGCGCTGCGCCTGCGGCCCGACCGGCTCTGCGTGGTGGCCAAGGGGCGCGTCATCTCACGCCAAGCGCGCAACGACGCGCGGCTCAGCCTGCCCGGGCGGCCCGACAGCGTGCGCCGCCGCCATCGCGCGCATTCATGACACCGAGCTGAAAACAGCCCCAAAATCGGCGCCTTGAAACAGGGCGCCGATTTCCTACCTGAGGCCAATTGAACTCCGCCACACCCGGTGCTATGTTAGCGCTAACCGCGCCAATCCGCCCAACACCGGGCCACCGGAGGATTCACCATGACCACTAAAATCGCCATCAACGGCTTTGGCCGCATCGGACGCTGCGTGCTGCGCGCGCTGATCGAGAACGGCTTTGACGGGATCGAAGTCGTTGCCATCAACGATCTGACCGATGCCGAGAACCTGCTGCACCTATTGAAATACGACTCCGTGCATGGCCGCCTGCCGGTGGATGCGGAATTGAAAGATGGCACCCTGCATGTGGCGGGCCAGAGCATCCGCATGACGGCAGAGCGCGATCCGGCGAAACTGCCATGGGGCGGCGTTGATGTGGCCTATGAATGCACCGGTTTCTTCACCGCCCGCGACGCGGCGGCGAAACATCTGGAGAATGGCAGCAAACGCGTGTTGATCTCGGCCCCCGGCAAGGGTGTGGACCGGACCGTGGTCTACGGCGTCAATCATGATGAGCTGACCGGCGAAGACGTGATTGTCTCCAACGCCTCCTGCACCACCAACTGCCTCGCTCCGGTGGCCAAGGTGCTCGACGACAGCTTCGGGATCGAGACTGGCTATATGACCACGATCCACGCCTATACCGGCGACCAGCCGACCCATGACAGCCCGCACCGCGACCCCTATCGCGGCCGTGCCGCCGCCCTGTCGATGGTGCCGACCTCGACCGGCGCCGCCGCCGCGATTTCCGAGGTGATCCCCCATCTGAAGGGCGTGCTCGAAGGGTCCGCCGTGCGCGTGCCGACGGCCAATGTCTCGCTCGTGGACCTGTGTATCATGCCCAAGAAACCCGCGACGGCAGAGGCGGTGAACGCCGCGATGCAAGAGGCGGCCAAGGGCGCATTGAAAGGCGTTCTGGCCTATGAGCCCGCGCCGCTGGTCTCGACCGATTTCAACCACGATCCGCATTCCTCCACCCTCGCGCCCGATCAGACGCGGGTGACCGATGGCGGCATGATCCGCGTGGTCAGCTGGTATGACAATGAATGGGGTTTCTCGAACCGCATGAACGACACCGCGCGTGCCATTGCCGCGCTGATCTAAGCTTTGGCGGGCGCGGGGGGCAGCCCTCGCGCCTGCGCTCTACAGCGAGGCTGCCGCGCGGCTCGCTTGGTCATATTGCCCCGACATCGCCCGAAGCTGCGCCGCGATCTTGCGCAGTTCCTCGCCCGAGATATCGGGGCGCGGCAAGCCATCCAGAAAACACGCCTGACGGATCGCGCGATAGGCTTCGCATAGCTCGGCACCCGCAGGCGAGGTGCGATAGAACACCTCCTTGCCGCGTTTCTCTGCGCTCAGCAATTCGGCCTTCACCAGCTTGCGCAGCGCGTAGTTCACCGTATGGGTGTCTTCGATGTTGAGTAGGAAGCAAATATCCGTCAGCCGCTTCTCCCGGCCCCGGTGGTTGGCGTTGTGCAGCACGAGGATTTCCAGCGGCGTCAGTTCGCCGTTCCCCGCCGCCGCCATGCAACGCGACATCCAGCGGGTGAAGGCATAGTAGGCGATGATCATGCCGTATTCGAGTTCCGAGGCCTCCCAGCCATCGCCCTCGGCCAAATGGCGCGACGAGACGATGCGGCGTGACGGGGTGGGGGGTACTTCTACCGACATGCGGTGCCTCCGGCTGTTTGACCGCTCTGACGTTACCAAGACGCTGACAATTTACAAGCGTTTCGCAGCGCTTCGCCGGTGCCGCAGGGGCGAAGATCAATTTGCAACAGGTTTCGCCGCCACATTCGCGCCATCTTTCGCGCGACCCCCGGCTTTGCTAGACTGCTGGCAATAAGAAACGAGGCAGGCAGAGCAGTTATGAAAACGGGCTTTCGGGGCACGTTTGTCATCAGCTGGTCGCAAACAGAGATCGACGGTCTGGAGGCCGCGCCGGTGCAGTGGCTCGAACTGGGCTCGGCCTGGGCGTGGCGCGGGGATACCATCCGGGTGGATGGGCCGAATGATGTGCTGCGGCTGGATATGGC
The DNA here is from genome assembly GCF_043557345.1 of Sulfitobacter sp. 1A12157. NCBI lineage: Bacteria > Pseudomonadati > Pseudomonadota > Alphaproteobacteria > Rhodobacterales > Roseobacteraceae > Sulfitobacter > Sulfitobacter sp. 1A12157. Next base: position 85,673 of record NZ_JBIFFV010000006.1, on the reverse strand, counting down.
GGACGGGGCAGAGCGGTTGCGCAAACGCGCGGCCCGCAAAGTGCAGCGCCTGATCGGGGCCGCACTAGAGGAGGGGGGCATGATGCCGCCCACGTCACGCCGCGCCGTGGGCACGGCCCCGCTGCCCGACGACAGCTTCATGGTTACCAATGGCGCGCGGACCTATACCGTCACCCTGATTGACGCAGGCCCGGGGCGGATGCCGCTCTTGATGTTCGTCGATGAACTGCCCCCGCGCGACAGTGAACTTTGGGTGATGCACAGCACCCTGACCCCCGCGCGCGCTGACCAGCCCGAGCGCGGCGGGGTAATCTGTTTCACCCCCGGCACCCGCATCCGCACGCCCAAGGGCAGCGCCCTGATTGAAGAGTTGCGCGAGGGCGATCTGATCCAGACCAAGGACAATGGCGCGCAGCCGCTAACGTGGATCGGCAGCCGCCGGATGAGCGGCGCGCGGCTGCATGCCATGCCGCATCTGCGCCCCGTGCGCTTCCGCCCCGGTGCCTTGGGGATTGCCCGGCCCGACGCCCCGCTGCTGGTCTCACCCGACCACCGGATCGTGCTGCAAGGCGCTCAGGCCCGTGATCTTTTCAACAGTGACGAAGTGCTGGTCGCCGCCAAGGACTTGATCAACGGGCGCAGCGTGGCCAGCGATACGTCCCTGCGCGAGGTGACCTATATCCACGTCCTGCTGGCCGCGCATCAGGTCATGTGGGCCAATGGTGTCGAGACCGAGAGCTTTCATCCCGCCTCGGCCCCGCTCACCAGCCTTGGCGCGCAGGACCGGGCGCGACTGCTGGCGGCGCATCCGCAGCTAGAGACGGACCCGCACAGCTATGGCGGTTTCGCGCGGCGCAATCTCAGCACCTCGGAGGCCGCGATCCTGCAACATGTGGCGTGAGGGCCGGGCGCGGAGGCCCGACCTGGCCGCTTAGCTCTCGGCGCCTTCTTCGATCAGGGCTGCGATGATCGCGCGGGCGCTGTCGGAATCCCATTTCGCATCGCCCTGCAACCGGGCAATCTCGCGCCCCTCACGGTCTAGGATCACGCTGATCGGCAGGCCGAACACACCCATCTGGCTGGCGAGCTTTTGCTTCGGGTCTTGGTGACGGGGCAGACTGTCGACACCCGCTTCCTCGAAGAACCGTTTGATCCCTTCCTCAGAGTTGCGCCCCGTGGCGATGGTCAGCACCTGAAAATCATCGCCGCCGAATTCCTTTTGCAAGGCGTTCAACTGCGGCATCTCCTTGCGGCAGGGCGCGCACCATGTGGCCCAGAAGTTTACCAGCACGACCTTGCCTTCGTAATCCGCCAGCGACATCGCCTCGCCGTCGTCCTCGCGCTCAAAGGTCACGTCAGAGGTCGCCTGCGGCGCGTCATGGATCACGAGTTTCTTCATGTCCCCTTCGCGCAGCCCCGCGAGGTCAGCCGTTCCGGCAAGGGCGGGGTTTGCACCTGCGACAAGCAGCGTATAAACGAGGCCGAGCACAAGATTTTTCATACGTCCCTCCAAGGGTATTCAACATGACCGACACGACCTCGAACAAAATGTGGGGCGGGCGTTTCGCCGCCGGACCGGATGCGATCATGGAGGCGATCAACGCCTCGATCGGGTTCGACAAACGGATGGCCGCGCAAGACATCAAAGGGTCGCGTGCCCATGCCGCCATGCTGGCAGCCACAGGCATCCTGACTGATAACGACGCCGACGCGATACGGGAAGGGCTTCTCACAATCTTGTCAGAGATCGAAGAGGGCCGGTTCGAATTCTCCGCCGCGCTCGAAGACATCCATATGAACGTGGAAGCACGGCTGAAAGACCTGATCGGAGAGCCCGCAGGCCGCTTGCACACGGGCCGCAGCCGGAACGACCAAGTCGCCACCGATTTCAAGCTTTGGGTGCGCGACCAATTGGACGCCGCCGACGAAGGGCTGCAGGCGCTGATCCGCGCGCTTTTGTCTCAGGCCGAAGCGGGGGCCGATTGGGTCATGCCCGGCTTTACCCATCTGCAAACCGCGCAGCCCGTGACATGGGGGCATCACATGATGGCCTATGTCGAGATGTTTGGCCGCGATCTGTCGCGCATCCGCGATGCGCGGGCGCGGATGAACGAATGCCCGCTGGGGGCCGCCGCACTGGCGGGCACCTCCTTCCCGATTGACCGCGAGATGACGGCAGAGGCGCTTGGTTTCGACCGCCCCGCCGCGAACAGCCTCGACGCGGTGAGCGACCGCGACTTCGCGCTGGAATTCATGTCAGCCGCCAGCATCTGCGCCATGCACCTGTCGCGCTTCGCCGAGGAATTGGTGATCTGGTCCTCCGCGCAGTTCCGTTTCGTGGCGCTGTCGGACCGCTTCTCGACCGGCTCTTCGATCATGCCGCAGAAGAAGAACCCCGATGCCGCCGAGCTCATCCGCGCCAAGGTGGGCCGCATTTTCGGCGCGAACACCGCGCTGATGATGGTGATGAAGGGGCTGCCGCTGGCCTATTCCAAGGACATGCAGGAGGACAAAGAGCAGGTCTTTGACGCTGCCGACAACCTGATGCTGGCGCTGGCCGCGATGACCGGCATGGTGGGCGACATGACCGCCGAGCGTGAGAACCTCGCCGCCGCCGCGGGCTCGGGCTTTTCCACCGCCACCGATCTGGCCGATTGGCTGGTGCGGGTGCCGAACCTGCCGTTCCGCGACGCGCATCACGTCACCGGCACGCTGGTCGCCATGGCCGAGGCGCAGGGCTGTGATCTGCCCGACCTGACGCTAGAGCAGATGCAATCGGTCCATGCCGAGATCACGGAGGACGTTTTTGACGTGCTTGGCGTCGAAAATTCGGTAAACTCGCGCATGTCCTATGGCGGCACCGCGCCCGCGCAGGTGCGTGCCCAGATTGAGCGTTGGAAGGAAATCCTGAAGTGAAACGCCTCCTTGCGGCCCTATCCCTGTTGAGCCTTGCCGCCTGTGGCGCGGATGGGGAGCCGGTGCGGCCCACGGCCAGCAGCAGCATCACCATGTCCTCTTCGGGCGTCTCGGTGGGGACGGCGGTGGGGCTGCGCCGCGGGCCGTTCTCGCTGATGCTCGGGGCCGGGTCATGAGGCCGCTTTTGCAGATCACGCTGGTGGCCGGGGCGCTTGCCTTGGCCGCTTGCACACCGCCGCAGTCCGCCCCACGGCAGGCCGCGCCCACACCGCCGACCGAGCCGGGGATCAGCCTGTCGGGCTATGCCACCGTCGGCGTGGTCAAGAGTTTCTGATGTCGCTTTTGCGGATGCTCTACCTCGCCCTCGCGGTCTGGGGGGCGGTCCATCCGATGTATTACTTCGTCACATGGTTCAACGCCGAAGGCTGGAGCCTGAGCGCCATGGTGGACGCATGGCACGCCAATGCCGCCGCCAGCGGGCTGGTCTGGGATCTGACCATCGCGGCCGTCACCTTGACCATCTGGATCATTGCCGAGGTCGCCGTGCGGCGCAATTTCCTCAGCCTGATTGCCATTCCCGCCACGTTCTGTATTGGGGTGAGCTGTGGCCTGCCGCTCTATCTTTTCCTGCGGACAGCGCCCATCAGATAAGCGGCGACGACATGGGGCCAAGCGCAGATGGATCATTTTCTCTATAAAGACGGTGTGTTGCACGCCGAGGACGTGAGTCTTGCCGAGATCGCGGCCAGCGTGGGCACGCCCGTCTATGTCTACTCCACCGCCACGCTGCTGCGCCATTTCCACCTTTTTGACGACGCGCTCTCGGGCATGGACCATCTGGTCTGCTATGCGATGAAGGCCAATTCCAACCAAGCCGTTTTGCGCACGTTGGCGCAGGCGGGCGCGGGGATGGATGTGGTCTCGGGCGGGGAATACCGCCGGGCGAAAGCGGCGGGCGTGCCGGGCGATAAGATCGTCTTCTCCGGCGTCGGCAAGACCCGGGAGGAGATCGAACTGGCGCTCACGGGGGGCATCCGCCAGTTCAACGTCGAGAGCGAGCCAGAGATGATCCTGCTGGATGTCGTGGCGCGGGAATTGGGCAAAGTGGCCCCGATCACCATTCGCGTGAACCCGGATGTGGACGCGAAAACCCACGCCAAGATCGCCACCGGCAAAAGCGAGAACAAGTTCGGCATCCCCATCGCCCGCGCCCGCGAAGTCTATGCCATGGCGGCCAAGCTGCCGGGGCTCGAGATCGTGGGCATCGACGTGCATATCGGCAGCCAATTGACCGATCTGGCGCCCTTTGAGCAGGCTTACGGCAAGGTCGCGGAACTGACCGAGGTGCTGCGCGCCGATGGCCATGACATCCGGCGGCTCGACCTTGGCGGCGGCCTGGGCATCCCTTACGAGCGCTCGAATTCCGCCCCGCCGCTGCCCACGGATTACGGCGCGATGGTGCAGCGCAAACTGGGGCATCTGGGCTGCGAGGTCGAGATCGAGCCGGGCCGCTTGATCGCGGGCAACGCAGGTGTGCTGGTGAGCGAGGTGATCTATCTCAAATCCGGCGAAGGCCGCGATTTCCTGATCCTCGATGCCGCGATGAACGATCTCATTCGCCCCGCCATGTATGACGCATGGCATGACATCGTGCCGCTCAATGAACCCGCCCCGGGGGCCGAGCCGCGCCCCGTCGATATCGTGGGGCCGGTCTGCGAATCCGGTGATACTTTCGCAAAACAGCGGATGATGCCGGTGTTGGGCTCAGGCGATCTGGTGGCCTTCCGCTCTGCCGGGGCTTACGGCGCGGTGATGAGCAGCGAGTATAACTCGCGGCCCCTGATCCCCGAGGTGCTGGTGAACGGCGATCAATTCGCGGTTATCCGCCCACGGCCAAGCTTTGACGAAATGATAAACCGCGATACCATCCCTGAATGGCTCTGACGGCATCCCGCCGCCGGGCCACCGGAGCGTGACGCATGGAGACATCCACTGACAGGACAGACAGGCTGCGCGCTTTGCGCTGGCCCCTGCGGCTGACCTGGGCAGGGATGCTGGCCGAGGCGCTGGTGCAGGCGCTCTGGCCCATGCTGGCGCTGGTGCTGGCGGTGCTGGCGGCGCTGATGATGGGGGCGCAGGATGCTCTGGCGGGCGGCGTGCTTTGGGCCGTGCTGGCCGTAATCGGTCTGGCGGCCCTCTTTACTCTGGTCTTTGCGCTGCGCCGTTTCCGCCTGCCATCCCGCGCGGCGGCGTTGGCGCGTTTGGATGATAGCTTGCCGGGGCGGCCCATTCGCGCGCTCTTGGACGATCAGGCGATTGGCGCGGGCGATGCCGCCTCGGCGGCGGTCTGGCAGGCGCATCAGCGGCGCATGGCCGCGCGGGCGGCTGCGGCGAAGCCGGTGAAGGGCGACCTTCGGGTCGCGCAGGCCGATCCCTATGCGCTGCGCTATGTGGCGCTGCTTGGGTTCATCGTGGCGCTTGTCTTCGGATCCGTCTGGCGGTTGGGCGAGGTGACGCATCTGGCCCCCGGCGGGGCGGGCGGCACGCTGGCCTCCGGCCCCGTTTGGGAAGGCTGGGCCGAGCCGCCGCGTCATACCGGCAAGCCGACGCTCTACCTCAACGATCTTGAGGGCGGGGCGCTGTCGCTGCCTGAGGGCACGCTGATCACCCTGCGGCTCTATGGCGAATTGGGCGCGCTGACGGTGGCTGAGAGCGTCTCGGGCCGGGAAGTGGCGGCGTCTTCGGAACCCGCGCAGGATTTCACCCTGCGCCAAAGCGGGGAGATCAGCATCGACGGGCCGGGCGCGCGGGCGTGGCAAATCACGCTTTTGCCCGATGCCGCGCCGCAGGTCGAAAGGCTCGGCCCGCCCGAGGTGACTGCTTTGGGAGAGATGAGCCTGCCGTTCCTTGCGCGCGACGATTATGGCGTCGAAGCCGGTGAGGCGCGGATCAGCCTCGATCTGGCCTCGGTCGACCGGCGCTATGGTCTGACCGTCGACCCCGACCCGCGGCCCGAGATCGTGGTGCCGCTGCCCATGCCGATCAGCGGCGACCGGCGGGATTTCGAAGAGAGGCTGATCGAGAATTTCTCGAAACACCCATGGGCCAATTTGCCGGTGTCGCTGCAACTTTCGGTCTTGGACGCCTCCGAACAGCAGGCCGTGACCGAGGGGAGCCAGTTGACCCTGCCGGGGCGGCGCTTTTTCGATCCGGCGGCGGCGGCGGTGATCGAGATGCGGCGCGATCTTTTGTGGTCCCGCGCCAATGCGCCGCGCATCGCGCAGGTATTGCGCGCGGTGAGTTATGCCCCCGGCGATGACCTACGGTCGGAGGTGACGGTACTGCGGCTCAAGCAGGTGATCCGGCGGCTGGAACTGCGCGCGCGCTACGGGCTGGACGAAGAGGTGCAGACCGAGCTGGCCGAAGACCTATGGGCGCTGGCGATCGAATTGGAAGAAGGCGTCTTGGCCGATGCGCTCGACCGGATGCGTCGCGCGCAGGATCGGTTGAACGAGGCGATGAAGAATGGTGCCTCCGAGGCCGAGATCGCCGAACTGATGGACGAGCTGCGCCGCGCCACCGAAGATTACCTTGAACAACTTCAGCGCCAGCAGGCGCAGAAAGGCGGGGGCGAAAACCAGCAGCCGCAGGGCGAGGCGATGCAGATGACCCAAGACGATCTGCAACGCATGATGGACCGCATTCAGGAGTTGATGGAACAGGGCCGTATGGCCGAAGCCGCCGAGGCGCTGCGCCAGTTGCAGGAAATGATGGAGAATATGCGCGTCACCGAAGGCCAGCCCGGACAGGGCGGCAATTCGCCCAGTGAGCAGGCGATGGAGGGGCTGTCAGACACGCTGCGGGAGCAGCAGGGCTTAAGCGATCAGGCCTTCCGTGATCTGCAAGAGCAGTTCAACCCCGGCACCGGCGCAGGCGAAAGTGACGGCAACGAGGGCCGCAACGGCGGGCAAGGGCGCGGCGAGAGCCATGAGGGCCGGCGCGGGCAGGGCGGCCCCTCCGGTGAAGACGGGGGCGAGGAAGGGCTCGCCGGTCGCCAGCAAGCGCTGCGCGACGAGCTGCGCCGCCAGCAGGGGCGTTCGCCCGGGCAGGGCACGGCTGAGGGGGACGCGGCCCGCGACGCGCTGGACCGCGCGGGCGCGGCGATGGACCGCGCCGGAGAGGCGTTGCGCCGCGACGAACTGGCCGAGGCGATCGACAATCAGGCGCAGGCGATGGAAGCGCTGCGCGAGGGGATGCGCGCCCTCGGTGAGGCGATGGAGCAGGAGCAGCGCGCAGGCCAGCCCGGCCAAGGCACGGCAGAGGGGGGCGATCAGCGCGGCGAGGGGCGCGATCCGCTTGGGCGTGAGCAGGGCGGCAGCGGGGCCAACAGCTCGGACGCGCCGCTGGCGCAGGGGCCAGACGATCAGGGCCGCGCGCGGCGGTTGCTCGACGAAATCCGCCGCCGTTCAGGCGAGGCGGAGCGGCCCGAGGTCGAGCGGGATTACCTCAACAGGCTGTTAGATCGGTTTTGACCCGGCTTACCCCTGCGATTGGGTCGCCACGGTGTCGAGCCAGACCAGCAGGTCTTGCAACTGCCCATCGAGCCAGAGCCGCGCATCGTCCATCCATGCCACATAGGACGACAGATAGGGATCGGCCTGCGGCAGGGACTGCGCGATCTCGGGGGCGTAGACATAGACCGCCGCCAGAAGGGCCGCCAAGACGATCATTATGGTGAACCCACGCATGAACCCGCCGGATTTCTGCGGCTTTTCGGGGCGGTCGAGCGCGGCGGTGGGGGTCGGCCCGGCCTGCCTGCCCTCTTGCCGGTCATGGCGCAGGGTCGAGTTGATCTCTTCGATATCGGGCAGAAGATCGCGGCGCGAGGCGCTGCCATAGGCGTCAACCTCGCTTTCCGGCACCGGCTCTCCGCGCATCTTGGCCATGCGCAGGCGAGCCTCTTGGGCGCGGCGGGTGTCTTCATCCTCGGGCACATGATCGTCCGCGGCGATCTCGGGGGCCTGCTGCGGCTGGGGCCGGGGCGCGTCGTCTAGGCCGAGGTCCGGCTGGCTTTCCAGCGGTTCCGATTGGCGGCGGCGGCGGGCTTCTTGCTCTGCCGCGGCTTCTTGGCGGAGGATCTCTGCGATGGCGGGGTCGAGGGGGCGGCGCGCCGGTGCGGCAGGGGCAGGGGCAGGCTGGGGGGCTTCCTCCTCGGGGTCGGATGCGTCTTCGAAGTCGTCGTCTTGACCGTCGTCAAAGGGCGCGTCTTCCTCTTCATCGCCGAAGGGCTGCAAATCAGGCAGGCTGGCCGCTGCGGCGGCTTCGCTGTCCTCATCCGGGCCGCGCTGCTTCATCCGCATCACGTCGTCGGCGAAATCATCCTCTTCGGCCTCCGGCGCGTTGTCGGGGTGATGTTGGAACCACGTCTGCCCGCAGTTGGAACATTGCACATCACGCCCCGCCGCCGGCATCACATCGTCGGGAACTTCGTATTGCGCGTCGCAGTTGGGGCAGATCAGCCGCATGGTCATTCCTGGGTTCGTTCGGTGCTCTGAGATCGTAACGGGCAGCATATGTCCTAGAATAACGTAGGAAAAGTGATATCTGGGCAGGGTGCTGGGGTTCTGAGTGATTGAATCCTTTCCGGTGCTGAGGCACAACAGGTCGAAGTTTTTTAAGGTGGATGCGTGATAGAGCTCGAAAATGTGGCCTACAGCTATGGCGGGGGCGAATTGCTGTCTGACATCACGCTGAAACTCGCCCCCGGATCCTTCCATTTCCTGACCGGCCCCTCGGGCGCGGGCAAGACCACCTTGATGAAGCTCTGCTACGGGGCGCTTTTGCCCACGGCGGGGCATTTGCGGATGTTCGGGCAAGACGTGCGCGGGCTGGGGCGCGATGACATCGCGCTGATGCGCCGCCGTGTCGGTGTGGTGCATCAGGACGTGAAATTCCTCGACCATCTCCCCCTGACCGAGAATGTGGCCCTGCCGCTCAATGTTTCGGGCCGTGGGGCCGAGGCGGGGGGCACCGATCTGGAAGAATTGATGTCTTGGGTTGGCCTGACCAACCGCGCCGACGCCCTGCCGCCTGAGCTTTCGGGCGGGGAGCGGCAGCGGGCCGCCTTGGCGCGCGCGGTGATCATGTCGCCCGATGTGATCCTCGCGGATGAGCCGACGGGCAATATCGACTGGGACATGTCCCAGCGGCTGCTGCGCCTGCTGATCGAGTTGAACCGCATGGGCAAGACCGTGTTGATCGCAACCCATGATCTGGGCCTCATCCGCGCCACCAAGGCGCATGTGCAGGCCCGCGTCTTGCGCATCGCGAACCGGCGTATCCAACTGGCGGGGGCGGATTTGTGAAACGCTTCGATCTGGGCGCCCTGCGCGCGATTTTCAAAGGCGACCGGCAGGCCGACCGTGTGGTGCCGCCTTCGGGTTTCACCGCGCAACTGACCCTTTTCGCCGCGGCGGCGATGGCCTTTCTGGCGGTTTTTGCCTTGGCGCTGTCGCTGGCCTCGGGCCGGTTGGCGCAGGTCTGGGGGCAGGAGTTGGCGCAGTCGGCAACGGTGCGGATTGTGGCCCCCTTGGATCAACGTGCGGCCCAGACGGAGGCGGCTTTGAAGGTGTTGCAGACGACCAAGGGCGTGGCCTCGGCCCGTGCGCTGACGGATGCGGAGCAAGAAGAGTTGCTCGCCCCGTGGTTCGGCCCCGAACTGGCGATGGAGAACCTGCCCGTGCCGCGGCTGATCGAAGTGGTCGAGGAGGGCGAGGGGTTGGACCCCGTGGGCCTGCGCCTGCGCCTGTCGGCCGAGGTGCCGGGCGCGGTGCTGGACGATCACAGCCGTTGGCGCGCGCCGCTGGTGGCGGCCGCGGGCCGTTTGCGCCTCTTGGGCTGGATATCGACCCTGTTGATCGGGGCTGCGGTGGCCGCGATGGTGACGCTTGCCGCGCAGGCGGCGCTTGCCGCCAATGCGCAGGTGATCGCGGTGCTGCGGCTGGTGGGGGCGACCGATGACTATATCGCGCGGGCCTTCATCCGCCGTTTCACCCTGCGCGCGCTTCTGGGTGCGGCGGCGGGCACGGCTTTGGGCATGATCGCGGTGGTGTTGCTGCCCGACGCGGGCGAGGCGGGCGGGTTTCTGACCGGCCTGGGCTTCCAAGGCTGGCATTGGGCGGTGCCGCTGATGGTGCCGTTCCTTGTGGGTGCGGTCGCCTTTGCCGCCACCGGGGCCGCCGCGCGGCGTACATTGAGGGAGTTGACATGAAGCTGCTGCAATGGGTCCGCTCGATCCTCTATATCGTGCAGGTGACCGTGGCGATGCCGGTGATCGGACTGGCCTTTGCGCCTTGGGCGATGTTTTCCAAACGCGGCGCCTATGCGGCTTGCAAAGCCTATGCCGCTTGGGCGATGTGGACGGCGCGTTGGCTGATCGGGCTGCGCTGCGAGGTGCGCGGCCAAGTCCCCGAGGGTGAGGTTCTGATCGCGGCCAAACATCAGTCTTTCCTCGATATCATCATGATCTTCCACGCCCTGCCACGGGCCAAGTTCATCATGAAGCGCGAGGTGCTTTGGACGCCGGTGATCGGGCAATACACCAAGCGGATGCAGATGATCGCCGTGAACCGGGGCAAGCGCGGGCAGGCGATCACCAAGATGATGGAAGACGTGAACGCAGGCCGGGTGGAGCCGGGGCAGATCGTGATCTATTCCCAAGGCACCCGTGTCGCCCCGGGGCTCAGCGCGCCTTACAAGGTCGGCACGGCGGTGCTTTACGATCAACTGGGACAGGTCTGCGTGCCTGCGGCGACAAATGCGGGCTACTTCTGGCCGCGCCGTGGCCTTTACCGCCGCCCGGGCTTGGCCGTGGTGGAGTTTCTGGCGCCGATCGAGCCGGGGCTGGATAAGCGCGCCTTCATGGCCCGGCTGGAGCAGGAGGTGGAGAGCCATTCCGACGCGCTGCTGCGCGAGGCCGGATGGCAGCCTGCGGAGGCGGGGTAGGCGTATAGGTGACGCGACGAAATTCGCGCTTAGATTGAATTTCCTCTGGAACCTTCAAGCTTGTAAGTCTACGAAGAGGTGTATTTTTCGTTAAGGACTTTAAAATGAAGAAAATTATAGCATCGCTTGCGTTGGCAGCGGTTTCTGTAAGCGCTTGTGCTCAAAAGGCCGACACAATTGCTCCGTCCTATGTGTCGCCAGTGACTTACCAATCTTACTCTTGCAAGCAATTGGTGGCCGAAGCGAACCGCGTGAGTGCTAAGGTTGGCGAACTCTCCGGCGTTCAAAACAAAAAAGCCAGCGATGACGCGGTCGCCACCGGCGTGGCGCTGGTCGTGTTCTGGCCGGCCGCTTTCTTTATCAAGGGCGACAAGCAGACCGCGGCAGAACTGGGGCGCCTGAAAGGCGAGTTAGAAGCCTTGGAGAAAATGAGCATCCAGAAAAATTGCGGGATCACTTTCCGGCGAGTAGCTCCGGCTAAAGCTGATTAGACCTTCGGGCGTATAAAGCCAGTCTTGAGCGGCCTGTCTAATCTAGGCGGGCCGTTTTTGCTTGTGCGGAGCAGGGGTTGGCATGTTCCACCCGGTCGCTGGCCGGGCGGCGCCGGCATGCCATAGTGCCCGCTGAAACGACGGTTTCGCGGGACGCAATCTCGGATATCTGGGAAGCCGTTAAAGTGGCGGCGCCGCCGGGGGAGGTGGAAAGAACAGGCGTCACCCTGCATGTCTCTACGTATCGACATGACCCCGCGAGGGGCCTCGTCTTCCGTGAATGTCGCGACGGGGGAGGTTGTAGGGCAGGGGTGTTAACCCGCGATAGCCGCAGCGGGCGCCGTCTGCGCAACGAAAAGGGGCGGACCCTTGGCCCGCCCCTTTGCATTACATGTGGATCGGCCCGTCGCCGCAGGCCAGAGCGGCCTCGCGCACGGCCTCGGAATAGGTCGGGTGCGCGTGGCAGGTCATCGCCAGATCCTGCGCCGAGGCGCCGAATTCCATCGCCACGCAGACCTCGTGAATCAGATCGCCCGCGCCGGGGCCGATGATGTGGCAGCCAAGGATGCGGTCGGTCTCTTTGTCGGCGATCAGCTTGACGAAACCGTCACCGGCAAAGACTGCCTTGGCCCGGGCGTTGCCCATGAAGGAGAACTTGCCGACCTTATAGGCCCGGCCCGCTTCCTTCAGCGTCGCCTCGGTCTCGCCCACGCTGGCGACTTCCGGGTGGGTGTAGATCACGCCGGGGATCACGCCGTAGTTCACATGGCCATGTTTGCCTGCGATGACTTCGGCGGCGGCCATGCCCTCGTCCTCGGCCTTATGCGCGAGCATCGGGCCTTCGATCACGTCACCGATGGCATAGACGCCTTTGACGGAGGTCTCCCAATGCTCGTTCACGGCGATCTGGCCGCGCTCGGTCATCTTGATGCCAAGATCGTCGAGCCCCATGCCTTTGACCACCGGCTTGCGGCCTGTGGCGACGAGCACGGCATCGGCTTCGATCTCATGTTCGCTGTCGTCCTTGCGCAGCTTGTAGCTAACCGTGGCCTTGCCCTTGGTGACTTCGGTCTTCTGCACGGCGGCACCCATGACGAAGTTCAACCCCTGCTTTTTCAGCATGCGCTGGAAGGTCTTTTGCACCTCTGGGTCCATGCCGGGGGTGATCACGTCGAGATATTCGACGACCGTAATCTCGGTGCCGAGACGGGCATAGACGCTGCCCAGTTCCAGCCCGATCACGCCTGCGCCGATCACCACCATCTTCTTGGGGATCTTGCCCAGTTCCAGCGCGCCGGTGGAGGTTACCACGGTCTTCTCGTCGACCTCGACGCCCGGCAGGCCAGCCGCTTCGGAGCCCGAGGCGATGATGATGTTCTTGGCCTCGTGGACCTCATCGCCGACCTTGACCTTGCCCGCCTCGGGGATCGAGCCCCAGCCCTTGAGCCAGTCGATCTTGTTCTTCTTGAACAGGAACTCGATGCCCTTGGTGTTGGTCTCGATTGTCTTGTCCTTATAGGTCAGCATCTGCTTCCAATCGACGGTCGGCGCTTTTGCTTTGAGACCCATCTCTTCGAAATTATGCTCGGCCTCATGCAGCATATGCGTGGCGTGCAGCAGCGCCTTGGAGGGGATGCAGCCCACGTTGAGGCAGGTGCCGCCGAGGGTCTCACGGCCTTCGACACAGGCGGTTTTCAGGCCCAGTTGCGCGCAACGGATGGCGGCGACATAGCCGCCGGGGCCGGAGCCGATCACGATGACATCATAGCTCGACATGGGGGGGTCTCCTTAGCAGTCGGGTGGTGCAGGCAAGGTATGAGGCGCGGGTTTCAGGTGCAAGCGCCGCTGCCTGCGGGTGTTTGGGAAAGGGTTAAACGAGAGCCGCCAGCAGCATCAGCATGGTCGCGGCGAAACCGACGATCCAGATGAACGACCGATGCGGGCGCAGGCCAAGCGCATAGGCGGGAACATAGAGCAGCCGGGCGATGAGATAGACCCAAGCGCAGGCGGCGGTGAAGGCGGTGTTCTGGGCCGACATCTGCACCACGCCCACGGCGATGCCGAAAAGGATCAGCCCTTCGAAATGGTTGTCGAGTGCGCGGCCCAAGCGGGCGGTGCGGTCGCTCATCGCGCGCGACGGCTCACGGTCGCGCGCCGACATGGTGTAGCCGGGGCCAAGCTCCCGGTTGGCGGGCACGGCGTAGAGCACGAATTGCACCCCCTGCAGCAGGGCCGCGAGGGTCAGAACGGTCAGCTCGGCGCTCATGCGGATTTCACGAAATAGGCGGTGGAACTGGTCACGGTGCCCCTGTCATCGCTGCTGAGCGCATCGGACCGGGCGAGCCAATCGTCGGCCTTTTTGCGGTCGTTCACATCCAACAGGACAGAGGCTTTCGTGCTGCTGTCGGCGTGTTGCCAGATTTGCAGCACCGAGAGCCCCGCATTGCGCCGCGCCTCGGCATCGGCGTCGAATGCGTCTTTCCAAGCGGCGAAATCGGTGACGTCGAAGTGGCAGATCATCTGCATGGGAATGCCTTTCAGAGCGCGTGGAAATAAAGAACGGCGGTGGCGGCATAGCCTGCGAGCCACGCCAGCGTGCGGATCGTCGGCACGCCAAGGGCGTAGACGATCAGATAGATGATGCGTGCCAGCAGGAAGACCTGTGCGGCCAGCAAAGTGGCGCTGTTGTTGCGGCCCAAGATCTCGACCAGCAGCACGGCGGGGGCGAAGATCGCCATGGCCACGACAGAGTTATCAAGCGCGCGGCCCAGACGGGCGGTCATGCCGGTGGTGGTGCGCGTCTCATCGCGCGAGGACATCAGGTAGCCCATCGACAGCTGCCGGGTGGCCCCCAGTACCTGCAAGAGGATCGTCAGCATGACCAGAAGGCCATAGGCGGCGAGGAGGGTGGTTTCGGTCATGGTCTGTGTCCTTTCGCTATGTGGGAAAATCCACGGGTCCACAGGTAGATAGGGCGGGGGTCGCCCCCCGCCCATAGTATCACAGATCCATCAACAGACGGCGCGGATCTTCGAGCATCTCCTTGACGCGCACAAGGAAGGTCACCGCGCCCTTGCCGTCGATCAGGCGGTGGTCGTAGCTGAGCGAGATATACATCATCGGACGGATCACGACTTCGCCGTTGATCGCCATCGGGCGGTCCTGAATCTTGGCCATGCCGAGGATGCCGGACTGCGGCGGGTTCAGGATCGGCGCGGTCATCAGCGAGCCGTAGACGCCACCGTTGGAGATGGTGAAGGTGCCGCCGGTCATGTCGGCCATGGTGAGCTTGCCGTCACGGGCCTTCTTGCCCATGGCGTTCACCGCCTTCTCGATCTCGGCAAAGGACATCGCGTCGGCATTCTTGATCACCGGCACCACGAGGCCCGTGGGCGTGCCTGCGGCGACGCCCATGTGGACGTAGTTTTTGTAGATCACGTCGGTGCCATCGATTTCGGCATTGACCTCGGGGATTTCCTTCAGCGCGTGACAGCAGGCCTTGGTGAAGAAGGACATGAAGCCCATCCGCACGCCGTGCTTCTTCTCGAAGTCGGCCTTGTAGGCGTTGCGCAGGGCCATGACCTCGGTCATGTCGACCTCGTTGAAGGTCGTCAGGATCGCGGCGGTGTTCTGCGCTTCCTTCAGGCGGCGCGCCATGGTCTGCTTGAGGCGGGTCATCTTGACCCGCTCCTCGCGGGCGGCGTCATCGGGGGCGGAGGCAGCGCGGGGGGCTGCGGGTTTCCCCTCGGCCTTCGGGGCGGAGGAGGTGCCGGCGGCCACGGCTTTGGCCACGTCTTCCTTCATCACGCGACCGTCACGGCCCGAACCTGTGACCTGATCGCGGCTGATGCCTGCTTCGGCCATCGCTTTCTTGGCGGAAGGCGCGTCTTCGACATCCTTGCCACCGGCGGGCTTGGTCTCAGGCGCGGCACCGGCACCGGATTTGGCGTCTTCGCCCTTGGGGGCGGCGGCGCCTGCGCTGGTGGTCAGAACGGCCAGCGTGGCAGAGGCTTCGACGGTGCTGCCTTCTTCGGCAAAGATCTCGGCCAGCACGCCTGCGGCGGGGGCGGGGACTTCGACGCTGACCTTGTCGGTCTCCAACTCGCAAAGCATCTCATCGGCTTCGACCTTGTCGCCGACCTTTTTGAACCAAGTGCTTACGGTCGCTTCGGTCACCGACTCGCCCAAGGTGGGCACCTGTACGTCGATGCTTTGACCTTCGCGGGCGGCGACTTCGGTAGCGCCTGCGTCGATGGCTTTGGGCGCATCGCCGCCACGGTCGGACTGGGAGGCGGCACCGGCATCTTCGGCGGCTTCCTTGGCCTTGGGCGCGGCGGCAGAGCCGCTGTCGCCTTCGCTGACATTGGCCAGAAGGGCGTCGACACCCACGGTGTCGCCTTCTTGGGCCACGATCTCGCTCAGGGTGCCGGCGACGGGGCTGGGCACTTCGACGGTCACCTTGTCGGTTTCCAGCTCGCAGAGCATTTCATCCACCGCGACGGTATCGCCGGGTTTCTTGAACCATGTGGCAACGGTGGCTTCTGTGACGGATTCGCCCAGCGTTGGGACGCGTACTTCGCTTGTCATGGTTTACTTTCCTTTGATGGTCAGCGCCTCGTCAACGAGGGCGGCTTGTTGTGCTTTGTGCTGGCTGGCCAGACCCGTGGCGGGCGAGGCCGAAGTGGCGCGGCCCACATAGGAGGCGCGGCCATGTTTCGCGTCGATGCGGCCCAGAACCCATTCGATGTTGGGCTCGATGAAGGACCAAGCCCCTTGGTTCTTGGGCTCTTCCTGACACCAGATCATCTCGGCCTCTTTGAAACGCTCCAGCTCTCTGACCGCGGATTGCGCGGGGAAGGGGTAGAACTGTTCAAAGCGCAGGATGTAGATGTCGTCGATGCCGCGGGCGTCCCGCTCTTCCAGCAGGTCGTAATAGACCTTGCCCGAACACATCACCACACGCTTGATCTTGTCATCCGCGACCAGTTTGGTGTCGGAGTTGCCTTTTTCGGCGTCATCCCAAAGCACCCGGTGGAAGCTGGACCCGGTGGTGAATTCGTCGGCCTTGCTGATGGCCAGTTTGTGGCGCAGCAGCGATTTCGGTGTCATCAACATCAGCGGCTTGCGGTAGCTGCGGTGCAACTGACGGCGCAGGATGTGGAAGTAGTTGGCGGGCGTGGTGCAGTTCGCCACGATCCAGTTGTCGCCGCCGCACATGGTGAGGAAACGCTCCAGACGGGCCGAGGAGTGCTCGGGCCCCTGACCTTCGTAGCCATGCGGCATCAGGCAGACGAGGCCCGACATGCGCAGCCATTTGCTTTCACCGGAGGAGATGAACTGGTCGAACATGATCTGCGCGCCATTGGCGAAGTCGCCGAACTGCGCTTCCCAGAGCGTCAGCGCGTTGGGTTCGGCCAGCGAATAGCCATACTCGAACCCCAATACCGCATATTCGCTGAGCATGGAGTCGATGACCTCATAGTCGGCTTGACCCTCGCGGATGTGATTCAGCGGATAGTAGCGATCTTCGTTCTCTTGGTTGATGAAGGCCGAATGCCGTTGGCTGAAGGTGCCGCGCGTGCTGTCCTGACCCGACAGGCGGACCTTATAGCCCTCGGTCAGCAGGGAGCCGAAGGCGAGCGCCTCTGCCGTGGCCCAGTCAAAGCCTTCACCGCTTTCGAACATCTTCTTTTTCGCGTCGAGCAGACGGCCGATGGTCTTGTGCAGGGGGAAGCCCTCGGGCGCGGTGGTGATCGCCTTGCCGACGTCTTGCAGCGTTTCGGGGGCGATGGCGGTTTTGCCGCGCTGGTAGGACTTGTTCTTTTTGTCCATGCCGGACCATTTGCCGTCGAGCCAGTCTGCCTTGTTCGGGCGGTAGTCTTTCCCGGCCTCGAACTCATCGTTGAGATGGTTCTGGAAGGCGGTCTTCATGTCTTCGATCTCCCCCTCGGGGATCAGACCGTCGGCCACCAGACGCGAGGTATAGAGGCTCAGTGTGGTTTTCTGTTTCTTGACGCTCTTGTACATCACCGGGTTGGTGAACATCGGCTCGTCGCCTTCGTTGTGACCGAAGCGGCGGTAGCAGAAGATGTCGATGACCACGTCCTTGTGGAACTTCTGGCGGAACTCGGTTGCGACGCGGGCGGCGTGGACCACGGCCTCCGGATCATCGCCGTTGACGTGGAAGATCGGTGCCTCCACGACCAGCGCGTTGTCGGTCGGATAGGGCGAGGAGCGCGAGAAATGCGGCGCGGTGGTGAAGCCGATCTGGTTGTTCACCACGATATGCATGGTGCCGCCGGTCTTGTGGCCCTTGAGGCCGGACAGCGCGAAACATTCGGCCACGACCCCTTGGCCCGCGAAAGCCGCGTCGCCGTGCAGCAGCACGGGCATGACGGCGGTGCGGTCTTGGTCGTTCAATTGGTCCTGTTTGGCGCGGACCTTACCCAGCACCACGGGGTTCACCGCCTCTAGGTGGGAGGGGTTCGCGGTGAGCGACAGGTGCACGGAGTTGCCGTCGAACTCACGGTCGGAGGAGGCGCCGAGGTGGTATTTCACATCGCCCGAGCCATCCACATCGTCAGGCTTGAAGCTGCCGCCTTGGAATTCGTTAAAGATCGCGCGGTAGGGTTTTTGCATGACATTGGCCAGCACCGACAGACGGCCCCGGTGGGGCATGCCGATGACGATGTCCTTCACGCCCAACTGGCCGCCGCGCTTGATGATCTGCTCCATCGCCGGAACAAGGCTTTCGCCGCCATCGAGGCCGAAACGCTTGGTGCCCATGTATTTGACGTGCAGGAACTTTTCGAAACCTTCGGCTTCGACCAGCTTGCTCAGGATCGCCTTGCGGCCTTCCTTGGTAAAGGCGATTTCCTTGCCGTAGCCTTCGATCCGCTCTTTCAGCCAACCGGCCTGTTCGGGGTCGGAGATATGCATATATTGCAGCGCGAAGGTGCCGCAGTAGGTCGAGCGGACGATGTCGACGATCTGCTTCATGGTGGCCACTTCAAGGCCCAGCACATTGTCGATGAAGATCGGGCGGTCCATGTCGGCATCGGTGAAACCGTAGGACTTGGGGTCAAGCTCGGGCTGTTCGCCCATGTCGCGCATGCCCAGAGGGTCGAGCGTTGCGGCGAGGTGGCCACGGATCCGGTAGGCGCGGATCAGCATGAGCGCGCGGATACTGTCGAGCACGGCGGCGCGGATCTGGTCGTCGGAAACGGGAACGCCCTTTTCCTCGGCCTTTTTCTTGATCTTCTCGCCTGCGGCCTTCGCCTCGGTCGGTTCGGGCCAGACGCCGGTCAGCGCGCCCATCACCTCGCTTTGGGGGGCGGGGGGCCAATCGGGGCGTGCCCAAGAGGGGCCAGCGGCCTCGGCCTGCGCGGTTTCGGCGTCATCGCCCATCGCCGCAAAGAACGTTTGCCATGCCTCGTCCACCGCGTTGGGATCGTTGGCATAGCGGGCGTACATCGCCTCAAGATATTCCGCGTTGTCGCCTTCCATGAAGGAAGAGGCATGGAATTGTTCGTTGGCGGGTTGGTCGGTCATTGGGTCACCTTTGTTCGGCGGGGCAGACGGGACAGGGTCAGAATCAGGGTCGGTCTATAGTCAGGCCCGGCGCGGGGGGCCATAGGTATTGAAGGCGGAGGTGCAGGGCTTTGCCGGGCCGCCGGGTCGGGCGCTTGCCCGCGGGCCGGCGCCGGGCGAAAGCGGGCAGAGATTGACCGCGGTCTGTATGTGCATCTTGCCCTCCTTCGCTGTCGGCGGCGCCGGGTGGTTTTCATCAAGACCCCGCAAAACATAGCGCTTTGCAGAGTGGGTCAATGGGCGGGCCGTGGCCCGCCCGGCAGGCATCAGCCCTTGTCGATCGCTTCTTTGACCGCTTCGCCCAATGTGGCGGGGCTGTCGGCGACCACGATCCCGGCTTCTTTCATCGCCTCGATCTTGCTCTCTGCGTCGCCCTTGCCACCGGCGACAATCGCGCCCGCGTGGCCCATGCGGCGGCCCGGAGGGGCGGTGCGGCCCGCGATGAAACCGGCCGTGGGCTTCCAACGGCCCTTCTTCTTCTCATCGGCGAGGAATTGCGCCGCTTCCTCTTCGGCGGAGCCGCCGATTTCACCGATCATGATGATCGATTGCGTCTCGTCATCGGCAAGGAACATCTCCAACACGTCGATATGCTCGGTCCCTTTGATCGGGTCGCCGCCGATGCCCACGGCCGAGGACTGGCCGAGGCCCATGTCGGTTGTCTGCTTCACGGCCTCATAGGTCAGCGTGCCCGAGCGCGACACGACGCCGACAGAGCCGCGGCGGTGGATATGGCCCGGCATGATGCCGATCTTGCAGGCGTCGGGCGTGATGACACCGGGGCAGTTCGGCCCGATCAGGCGCGATTTGGAGCCTTCGAGCGCGCGGGCGACGCGGGCCATGTCCAGAACCGGGATGCCTTCGGTGATGCAGACAATGAGTTCCATCTCGGCGTCGATCGCCTCGAGGATCGAGTCGGCGGCGAAGGGGGGCGGGACGTAGATCACGGAGGCATTCGCCTCGGTCGCGTGTTTGGCCTCGTGCACGGAGTTGAAGACCGGCAGGTCGAGATGCGTTTGACCGCCTTTGCCCGGGGTCACGCCGCCGACCATCTTGGTGCCATAGGCGATGGCCTGTTCGGTGTGGAACGTCCCCTGCGAGCCGGTCAGACCCTGACAGATGACTTTGGTGTTTTCGTTGACTAGTACGGCCATGATTTCTTCCTTGGTCGGTGATGTTTAATCCCGGGGGCAGGCCCCGGGGGCGTCAGACGCGGTGCGCCCGGTTGGTGGGATGGGCCGTGGCAGGCGCAGGGCCGGGCCACAGCAGGATGGCGGCGAGGAACATGACCGGGATGCCAAGCTCCCCGATCTCCTCGACGACGAAGGCGGTGCGTTCGGCATCGGCGGAAATCTCGATCCCCAAGGGGGCGAGTTTGCGCGCGATGCCGTCGAGCAGTTTGTATGCGACGGTGAAACCGATCCCCAGCAGCACGGCCCCGGCCCAAGCGCGGCCCCGAAACAGGGCCGTGAGGTAGGGGCGGGCGTGACGCCAGAGCATCAGCAGGATCGCGGTGACGATCAGCGCAAGGATCAGTGCGGCGATCAGCCGCTCGCCCAGCGGGACGCCCTCACCGGTATATTGCCGGGCTTTGAAGAGGCCGCGGGAGAAGAGGCTTTTGTCGAGGTCCAGTTCCCGCGCGGCCATGACCGCCAGCACCAGCGGCAGATACCAGACCCGCAGCACCGCGCCGCGCAGGGTCCAGACCAATGCGAGAATGCAAAGGATGTAACCTACGACCGAAAGGCTTTCGTAAAAGCCGCCTTCGGCCAGCAGCGTGCTTTGGGTGGCGGCGGGCAGGCCGTTCACAACGACCATCTGCGCGGCAAAGGCCAGGATCAGGGCAAGGATCACCCCCCAGCCCGCGCGGGAAGAGGCAAACGCCGGTGTCATAGGGCCGCCTTTCGCGGGGCGCTGTCGCGCTTGGCCGCGTGTTGGGTAAGGGGGGCGAGCGACAGCGCGGGCATCAGTAAAGCTGCTCATCTTGATCGACCAGCAGGTCCAGCACCCGCAGGGTCAGCAGACCCGCACCCATGATCATCAGGCTGCGGCCAATGGAGCCGGTGAGGTTCGACGGCAGGATCATCGCCAGCCCGTCGCGGGATTTCCGCGCGGCGCGGCGCAGCCCGCGGTCGTGGCGCCGGTGGTTGGCCGGTTCGGGCAGGCGCAGCGCGCCGGGTTGCCATTGCTGGATCAAAATGCCCGCCCCCAATAGCGCAATACCCGTCAGAACGGGGGAGGATTTGGGAGAGTGATCCATACTGACCTCATTGCGTAATCGGGTGGGCGCGGCGCCGTGTCGTCGCATTTGCCCCTGCCGCAGCGGGGCGGCAGGAACGTTGGAAACGGCCAGTCCCGACCGGCGCGGGGGCCGGGCGGGACTGGCCGAAAAGGCTTAGCCTTTGACCGCTTTCACGATCTTCTGCGCGCCATCCTTCAGGTCGTCGGCGGCGATGACGTCGAGACCGGAGTTGTTGATGATTGCCTTGCCTTCTTCGACGTTGGTACCCTCAAGGCGCACGACCAGCGGCACTTTCAGGCCGACTTCCTTGACCGCGGCGACCACGCCTTCGGCGATGACATCGCAGCGCATGATGCCGCCGAAGATGTTCACGAGGATGCCTTTGACGTTCTCGTCGGAGGTGATGATCTTGAAGGCTTCGGTGACTTTCTCTTTGGTCGCACCACCGCCCACGTCGAGGAAGTTGGCAGGCTCCGCGCCGTAGAGTTTGATGATGTCCATTGTGGCCATGGCGAGGCCCGCGCCGTTCACCATGCAGCCGATCTCACCGTCGAGCGCGATGTAGTTCAGGTCGTATTTGGAGGCTTCGAGTTCCTTGGCGTCTTCCTCGGTCTCGTCGCGCAGGTTGGCGATGTCGGGCTGGCGGTACATGGCGTTGCCATCGAAACCGACCTTGGCGTCGAGCACCTTGAGTTCGTTGCCGGGCATGACGATCAGCGGGTTGATCTCGAGCATCTCCATGTCCTTCTCGATGAAGGCCTGGTAGAGTTGACCCATCAGCTTCACGCATTGCTTGACGGCGGCACCCTCAAGACCCAGCGAGAAGGCGACGCGGCGGCCGTGGTAGGGCTGGTAGCCGGTGGCCGGATCGACGGAGAAGCTGAGGATTTTTTCAGGTGTCGCTTCGGCGACTTCTTCGATGTCCATGCCGCCTTCGGTGGAGCAGACAAAGGAGATGCGGCTGGTCTGGCGGTCGACCAGCAGGGCGAGGTACAGCTCACGCTCGATGTCAGAGCCGTCTTCGATGTAGATGCGATTGACCTGCTTGCCTGCGGGGCCGGTCTGATGCGTGACCAGCGTTTTGCCCAGCATCTTCTTGGCTTCCTCGGCCGCTTCTTCCACGGATTTGGCAAGGCGCACACCGCCCTTTTCGCCAGCGGCGGCTTCCTTGAAGCTGCCCTTGCCGCGACCGCCTGCGTGGATCTGCGCTTTGACAACCCAAAGGGGCCCGTCCATTTCGCCGGCTGCGTTCTTGGCGTCTTCTGCCTTCAGCACAACGCGGCCGTCGGAGACAGGGGCGCCATAGCTGCGCAGGAGGGCTTTTGCCTGATATTCGTGGATGTTCATGAAAACGGTCCCGTTTCTGTTCCAGTTGCCCCGTAGTATGGGGATGACTCTCGTTCCTGTAAGGGTTTTTTCGGAGAAAGCGGGGTTTGGCCAGCTAAAAATGAGATTTGTGATCACACGATAAATACGTGTGATCACATTTCCGCTCAAAGGCTCCGAATCGGCTGATTTTTGCTTGATTAAGGGGGGATAGGCCGCCCCGCTCAAGGGGCGGACCGGCCAGTCAGCGCGGCATGAGCGCCCAATAATCGAGGTCAAGCAAAACCTCTGCGCGGTATTTTCCGGCCTCATCGCGCAGCTCGAAGGGGGCGCCGCCCTTGGTTGCCACAAGGCGCAGACGCAGCGCGCCGACACCGGGGGCCGAAGTCTCGGCCTTGTCGAGCACTTCGGTCCATGCCCGGACGGTATCGCCTGCAAGGCAGGGGTTGGCATGGGCGCCGCCGTTCAGCCCCACGACCATCTGCGCATTGGCCAGCCCGTTGAAGGACAGCGCCCGCGCCATAGAGATCACATGCCCGCCGTAGATCAGCCGCGAACCGTCGGGGCGGGCGGAAGTGTCGAAATGCACCTTGGCGGTGTTCTGCCACAGGCGCGTGGCCATCATGTGTTCGGCTTCCTCAATCGTGACGCCGTCGACATGGTCGATCTTTTCGCCGACCACGTAGTCGCCCCAGCGGTGCGGCTCCCCGGCGCGGGCGAAGTCGTAATTGGTAAAGTCGAGGCCCTGCGGGATATGCAATTGATCCACACTCAGCGCATCGGGGAGATCCGGCAGGGTGGTTTCGGGCGCGGGGGCGTCGAGGTCGGCTTTGCGCACCATGACCCAGCGGACATAGTCCAGCACCATTTCGTCATTCTGGTTCAGCCCGGTGGTGCGGACCCAGACCACGCCGGTCTTGCCGTTGGAATTTTGCTTGAGGCCGATGACCTCGCTTTGCGCACGCAGCGTGTCGCCGGGCCAGACGGGGCGCAGCCAACGGCCTTGGGCATAACCCAGATTGGCCACGGCATTGAGCGAGACATCGGGTACGGTTTTGCCAAAGACGATGTGAAAGGCGATCATATCGTCGAGCGGGCTGGCCTTCAGCCCGCAGGACTGGGCGAAACTGTCGGCGGAATAGAGCGCGTGCCGCGCGGGGTAGAGCGCGTGATAGAGCGCGCGTTCGCCCGCGCCGACCGTGCGGGGCACCGCGTGATGCAGCACCTCGCCCAGTGTGTAATCCTCAAAGAAGCGGCCCCGGTTGGTCTTGCTCATTACTGCTCGCCCAATTTGGTATCGGGCGAATAGGTGCCGGGGGCGTCTTTCACCACGGCTTGGCCGCAGCGCATGACCCCGGCCTTGTGGTCCCATGTCTGGGTGGGGGAGCCGTAAAGCTCCCAGCCTTTGTTCAGCGCGTCGGTGACCTTGTGGCAAAAGGCGGATGTGTCTTCTTCGGAGAGGAAGCGGTAAACTTTCATGGAAGGCTCCGGGGTCAATGGGGGAAGGGGATGACGCCAAGCCATGTGTGAATGCCGGCGACGAGAACGAAAAGGATCGTGGAGATCACGATGAGGCGGATATAGGTGGCGCGGCCTGCGTGGGGCGGGGGTGTCCAGCCCGGCTCGGCGCGGTTGATCAGGATCACCTCGCTCACCGCCCAGCCGAGCATGGTGCCAAAGAGCAGGATAGAGGCGAGATCGCCGTTGACCAGAAGATGCGCCGTGGCCCAGATTTTCACCGCCAGCAGTTGCGGATGGCGGGTTTTATAGGCGGGCCATGCCTTGGCGCCCTTGGCGGCGCTGGAGCCGAAGACCCAGAAGGCCAGCACCATCAACAGGTTGTTAAGGTGGGTTAGGAAGCTCGGCGGGGTCCAGACCGGAATGAATTCCGCCGCGCGATACCCCCAGATGATGAGGGCGAGTGCCACGACCAATGCGGCGGCCACTGCGCCTCGGCCTGCGGTGCCCATCTGCGCCCGTTGGACAGGCATCAGGCGTTTGAAGAGATGGGCCCCGATCCAAAGGATCAGGCCGAGGATGAGAACTGTCATGGCGAAGGCTCCGGGCTCATGGCTGCAATTGCCGCCAGTTTTGCCAGTGTTTCGCGGGCGGTGGCAACATGGAGATTCTCCACGATTTTACCGTCGACGACCGCCACGCCCTGACCTGCGGCCTGCGCCTCTCCATAGGCGTCGATCTGGCGGCGGGCGAGGGCGACTTCCGCCTCCGACGGGGTGAAGGCGGCATTGGCGATGTCGAGCTGCGCGGGGTGGATCAGGGTCTTGCCGTCGAACCCCATGTCGCGGCCCTGTTCGCATTCGGCGCGCAGCCCGTCTTCGTCTTTGAACGCGTTATACACCCCGTCGATGATCGCCACGCCATGGGCCTTGGCGGCCAGCAGGCAAAGGCCGAGGCCGGTGATCAGCGGCAGGCGGTCGGGGCGGAAGCGGGTTTGCAGGTCTTTCGCCAGATCGTTGGTGCCCATGACCATGGCCTGCAACTGGCGGTGTCCGGCGATGGCGGCGGCGTTGAGCATGGCGCCGGGGGTTTCCATCATCGCCCAGAGGGGGATGTCGCCCACGATCTCGGCCAGCGCTTCGAGGTCGGCGGGGGAGCCGACCTTGGGCAAGAGAATCGCATCGGGCTGCATCGCGGCAGCGGCGCGGGCGTCATCGGCGCCCCATTCGGTGTCGAGCCCGTTGATCCGCACCACCCGCATCCGCGCGCCGTAGCCGCCCTCGGCCAGTGCCTCGGCCAATGTTTCACGTGCAGCGACTTTCTCGTCGGGGGAGACGGCATCTTCGAGGTCGAAGATCACGGCGTCGCAGGCCAATCCACGGGCCTTGTCCAAGGCACGGGGCTTGGAGCCGGGGATGTAGAGAACGGAACGCAGGGGGCGGGTTGTGGCGGTCATGAAAGGCTCCTCGGGTAGGGCGGCGCGCTGGCCGCCTAACATTGTTGCGCACAGAGGGGCATTTTTGTGCGAAAACTTCAAGGCAAAACATGCCGCGACGCAGCGAAGCCGTTGCAGAGATTTCCGCGCGGCGAATTAACCAGTCTTTCAGCCTTGCGGCGCACTGTCTTTTGCATCGCATCTGAGGCAACACTCGGCGCAGCGGATGCAGTCATTTCAACCAAGGCTGCTTTGGGGCCGGTGCGAAAGATGGCGCATTTCACCCCCCCCAAGGATCACGCCTTTCGATGCGAAGGCAGATGCTATGACAGGTTTCGTTAAATTTCTTCACCTCGCGGCGCTCACCGCCGCTTCGGCGATTGTGCTGGCCACCACGACCGAGGCGCAGACGCCGCGCAATTGCGCGCCGCGCGATCATGTGGTGCTGCGGCTGGCGGATGGCTATGGCGAAACGCGCCAGTCCATGGGCTTGGGCGGCGATAATGCAGTGGTCGAGGTTTTCGCCTCTGACCAGACGGGCAGTTGGACGATCACCGTGACCGGGGTCAATGGCATCACCTGTCTGGTCGCCTCGGGCCAAGGGTTCGAGGCGCTGACAGAAGAGCTGCCTGCCAAGGGCGAGGACGCCTGAAAGCGAGCCATATCGGGAAGACACGGGCGGCCCATGGTCGCCTTTTTTCTGTTTGGGTCTTGGCGGTTCTCGGGCAAAGGCCCGCTATTTATTTGTCTGGCCGTGGAACTGGATAGGGCCATCCGGGTTGTGGTTCCAGAAGAGCAAGCAACGCTCGTTTTTGGAAGGAGACTTACAATGAAACGTTTTCTGAGCACGACGGCCATCGTACTGACCATGTCCGGCGCAGCCTTTGCTGAGGCGCATTCCGAGGGCTTTGGCAACGTCGCTGTCGAGCAGACAGATTTCCTTGCGTCCGACCTGATCGGCATGCGCATCTACAACTCCGAAGCCGAAGTTGACGCGGCCACCCCTGTCGCCAATGGCGCAGAGCAGGAATGGGACGACATCGGTGAGATTAACGACATCATCGTGTCGCAGGACGGCGAAGTGACTGCCGTGATCCTCGGCGTCGGCGGTTTCCTTGGCTTGGGCGAGCGTGACGTTTCCATCTCCATGGACAAGATCCAAATCCTGAACGACGAAGACGGTGACCGTTTCCTCGTTGTGAACACCTCGAAAGAGATGCTGGAGCAGGCGCCTGAGTTCGAACGCCCCGTGATGGACGGCGAGCCTATGGAAGGCGACGCCATGAAAGAGACTGACGCGAACGTCACCGTCGTCAACGGCGAGACCGAAGCTGAAGAGATGGCCAATGAGGCCGAAGCCGAGACCAAGGAAATGGCCAATGAAGTAGAGGCCGAGACCGAGGAGATGGCTCAGGACGCAGAGAAGGCGGCCGAGAACCTTGAAGCCGAGACCGAAGAGATGGCCAACGAAGTAGAGGCCGAATCCGAGGAAATGGCGCAAGAAGCCGAAACCATGATGGAGAACGCTGAGGCCGAGACAGAAGAAGCTGTCAACGAAGCCGAAGCCAACACCACCGTGATCACAGGCAACGAGACTGTTGAGCGTGAACTGCTGCCGCGCCCGGAAGTCGAGCGTGAAGGCTATGCCGCCGCCGAAGCCGAGATGATCCAACAGATGAGCGCCGATGACCTCGAAGGCTCCTATGTATATGGTGCCAACGATGAGACCGTGGGTGAGATCGACACGCTGCTGATCGGCGACGACGGTAAGGTTGACCGTGTTGTCATCAACGTGGGCGGTTTCCTTGGTCTGGGCGAAAAGCCGGTGGCCGTGACTTTTGATGAACTTCAGGTTCTGAAAAACGTGGAAGGCGACGACGTGCGCATCTACATCGACAGCACCGAAGAGCGTCTGGAATCGCAGCCTGAGTACCAAGGTGAATAATTATTCGCCTTAAGGTTCAGCAATCGGCCGCCCCTCGGGGCGGCCTTTTTCGTGGTGAGGGCAGGGGTTAGCCGCTGCTAAATGCTGCAACTTGCACGGGACCGTGCATTTCGGTATCTCCGGCGCAAATGAAACCTCTGTCGGAGACATGACCATGGCCAGACCCAAAATCGCGCTTATCGGCGCGGGGCAAATCGGCGGCACTCTCGCCCATCTCGCAGCGTTGAAAGAATTGGGCGATGTCGTCCTGTTCGACATTGCCGAGGGCACCCCTGAGGGCAAAGCTCTCGATATCGCGTCGTCGGGCCCATCGGGCAAGTTCGACGCCACCATGTCGGGCACTCAGGATTACGCCGATATCGCGGGCGCAGATGTCTGCATCGTCACCGCCGGTGTCGCCCGCAAGCCGGGCATGAGTCGCGATGACCTTCTGGGCATCAACCTCAAGGTTATGAAATCCGTGGGCGAAGGCATCGCCAAACACGCGCCCGACGCTTTCGTGATCTGCATTACCAACCCGCTCGACGCGATGGTTTGGGCGCTGCGCGAATTCTCGGGCCTGCCGCACAACAAGGTTTGCGGCATGGCAGGGGTTCTCGACAGCGCGCGTTTCCGCCACTTCCTCGCGACCGAGTTCAACGTGTCGATGAAAGACGTCACCGCCTTCGTTCTGGGTGGTCACGGCGACACGATGGTGCCGCTGGTGCGCTACTCCACCGTTGCGGGCATCCCGCTGCCGGATCTGGTCAAGATGGGCTGGACCACACAGGACAAGCTCGACGCGATCGTACAGCGCACCCGTGACGGCGGCGCCGAGATCGTGGGCCTGCTGAAGACCGGTTCGGCCTTCTACGCGCCTGCCACCTCCGCGATCGAGATGGCCGAGGCCTATCTCAAAGACCAAAAGCGCGTGCTGCCTACGGCGGCGCATGTCGATGGCGCCTACGGCCTGAACGGTTTCTACGTGGGCGTGCCCACGGTGATCGGCGCGGGCGGTGTCGAGCGTGTTGTCGAGATTTCGATGAACAAAGACGAGCAGGCGATGTTCGACAACTCCGTCAACGCGGTCAAAGGTCTGGTCGAAGCGTGCAAAGGCATCGACGAAACCCTCGCCTGAGCCTCACCGCATATGCGTTCGAAAGCGCGTCCCAATCGGGGCGCGCTTTTTCGTTCGGGGAAGGGGGAGGTTTTGTGATCACACGATAATCTGCTGTGATCACAAAAGCGGGCAGGACCACATCACTCTGTCATTTTTCCACCGAAACACCGGCCAAACCCCGCAGATTCCCCGCAGTTCCCCGTGACAGTCCTGTAAAAACCGCTATCAAGATGCAAAGCACAGGACAAAGCACAGGACAAAGGACCGCGCCATGGCCGATGTGAACCGGGGTAACCGCCCGCTTTCCCCGCATTTGACGATTTATCGCCCCCAATTGACTTCTATGACGTCGATTCTCACTCGGATCACCGGCAACGCGATGCTGATCACCGCGCTGCTGATCGTGTGGTGGTTCCTCGCCGCCGCCACGTCGCTTGAGTATTTCGACACGGTAAACGGGATCATGACCAGCTGGTTCGGTGATTTGGTCTTTACCCTGTCTCTCCTAGGTCTGTGGTATCACACGCTGGCCGGCGTTCGGCACCTGATCTGGGACACGGGCCGGATGCTCGATATCCCCACCGCGGAAAAGCTGGGCTGGACCGTGCTGATCGGATCGGTCGTGCTGACCATCCTGACCATCATCATCGTTTGAGGAGCGACACCATGGCATACATGACAGATCGCAAACGCGCCCGCGGCCTTGGCTCGGCGAAAACCGGCACCGCGCATTTCTGGGCGATGAAAGTCTCTTCGCTGGCGCTGTTGGTCCTGATCCCGCTGTTCGTCTTTACCTTCGGCAGTGCGCTCGGCGGCAGCTATGAAGAAATCCTTGCCTATTACGCGCGTCCTTTCCCGGCCATCGTGGCGGCGCTGACGCTGATCGTGGGCTTTAAACATTTCAATGACGGCGTGCAGGTGCTGATCGAGGACTATGTCCATGGGCTGGCCAACAAAGTCGCCCTCATCGTGATGACCATCATCAGCTACGGCGCAGCAGCGGTCGGCGTTTTCGCCATCGCCAAGCTCGCCCTGTAAACAATACGCCCAAACGGGAGACCGATTAAATGGCAGCATATGAATACGAAACCCACGAATATGACGTTGTCGTGGTGGGGGCAGGCGGTGCTGGTCTGCGCGCGACTTTGGGCATGGCGGAGCAGGGGCTGCGCACGGCCTGTATCTCAAAGGTGTTCCCGACCCGCAGCCACACCGTGGCGGCGCAGGGTGGCATCGCCGCGTCCTTGAGCAACATGGGCCCCGACAACTGGCAGTGGCATATGTATGACACCGTCAAGGGCTCGGACTGGCTGGGCGACACGGATGCGATGGAATACCTCGCCCGCGAAGCGCCCAAGGCGGTTTACGAGCTTGAGCATTACGGCGTGCCCTTCTCGCGCACCGAGGAAGGCAAGATCTATCAGCGCCCCTTCGGCGGCCACACCACGGAATTCGGCGAAGGCCCGCCCGTGCAGCGCACCTGTGCCGCCGCCGACCGGACCGGCCACGCGATCCTGCACACGCTCTACGGCCAGTCGCTGAAGCAAAGCGCGGAATTCTTCATCGAATATTTCGCCATCGACCTGATTATGTCGGACGACGGTGTCTGCCAAGGTGTGCTCTGCTGGAAGCTCGACGACGGCACCATGCATCTGTTCAGCGCCAAGATGGTGGTGCTGGCCACCGGCGGCTATGGCCGTGCCTACTTCTCGGCCACCTCCGCGCACACCTGCACCGGCGACGGCGGCGGCATGGCGGCCCGTGCGGGCCTGCCGCTGCAGGACATGGAGTTCGTCCAGTTCCACCCCACCGGCATCTATGGCGCGGGCTGCCTGATCACCGAAGGTGCGCGCGGCGAGGGCGGGTATCTGACCAACTCCGAGGGCGAGCGCTTTATGGAGCGCTATGCGCCAACCTACAAGGACTTGGCCAGCCGTGACGTGGTATCGCGCTGCATGACCATGGAGATCCGCGAAGGCCGCGGTGTGGGTGAGAATAAGGATCACATCCACCTGCACCTCAACCACCTGCCGCCGGAAACGCTGGACCTGCGCCTGCCGGGCATCTCGGAATCCGCACGGATCTTTGCCGGTGTGGACCTCACCAAAGAGCCGATCCCGGTGCTGCCAACCGTGCACTACAACATGGGCGGCATCCCCACGAACTATTGGGGCGAGGTGCTGAACCCGACCGCCGATAACCCCGATGCCATCGCACCCGGGCTGATGGCCGTGGGCGAGGCGGGCTGTGCCTCTGTACATGGGGCCAACCGTCTGGGCTCCAACTCGCTTATCGACCTCGTGGTCTTTGGCCGCGCCGCTGCAATCCGCGCCGCCAAGATTGTCGACGCCGACAGCCCGGTCCCCGCGCCGAACCTCAAATCGGTCGAGAAGGCTTTCGATCGCTTCGACGGTTTGCGCAATGCCAAGGGCGGCACGCCGACCGCCGAACTGCGCCTTGAGATGCAAAAGACCATGCAGGCCGATGCTGCCGTTTTCCGCACCGACAAGACGCTGGAGGAAGGCCGCAAGAAGATGATCGACGTGGCCGACAAGCTGAACGATCTGCATGTCACCGACCGCAGCCTCGTGTGGAACTCCGACCTGATGGAGACGCTGGAGCTGACCAACCTGATGCCCAACGCCACCGCCACGATCACCGCCGCCGCCGCCCGGAAAGAGAGCCGGGGCGCGCATGCGCATGAGGATTACCCGGATCGGAACGACGACGAATGGCGCAAGCATTCGCTGGCCTGGTTCGACGGCAACGAGGCCAAGCTGACCTACCGCGCCGTGCACCTTGATCCGCTGACCAAAGAGGATGAAGGCGGCATCGACATGAAAAAGATCGCCCCCAAGGCACGGGTGTATTGATGGTCCGCACAGCACTCATCGCGGCCACACTGCTCGGCCTGTCGGCCTGTGTGGAGGTTCAGCAGGCGGTGGATGACACCGCCCGCCAGACCTCCAAAGGCGTGGTGACCGAGGTTCTGGCCACCCGTTTCCCGCAGGTGCCGAAAGAGCTGATCACCCCCTTCACCGATTGCATCATCGACAATGCCGACGCGCTGGAGCTGCGCGAATTGGCCCGCGCCACCGTGGTTGGCGTGGATGACACAACAACGGGCACCGTGCGCACCATCCTGTCGCGCCCCGAGACCCGTACCTGCCTGCTGGCCGCCGCGCCCGCAGCTGGTCTGACGCTTTAGGAGACGCATAATGGTTCAACTGACGCTTCCGAAAAACTCCCGCATGACCAGCGGGAAGACATGGCCCAAGCCCGAAGGGGCGACCAACCTGCGCGAGTTCCACATCTATCGCTGGAACCCCGACGACGGGAAGAACCCGGCGCTCGACACCTATTTCGTTGACATGGACGATTGCGGGCCGATGATTCTCGACGCGCTGATCAAGATCAAGAACGAGATCGACCCGACGCTGACCTTCCGCCGCTCCTGCCGCGAAGGCATCTGTGGCTCCTGCGCGATGAACATCGATGGGATCAACACGCTGGCCTGCACCTACGGCATGGAAGAGATCAACGGCGTGGTGAAGATCTACCCGCTGCCGCATATGCCGGTGGTCAAAGACCTGATCCCCGACCTCACGCATTTCTACGCCCAGCACGCCTCGATCCAGCCCTGGCTCGAGACCGATACGCCCGAGCCGCGCAAGGAGTGGAAACAGTCGATCGACGACCGCGCCAAGCTCGACGGTCTTTACGAGTGCATCATGTGCGCCTGCTGCTCGACCTCCTGCCCCAGCTACTGGTGGAACGGCGACCGCTACCTCGGGCCGGCGGCGCTCCTGCATGCCTACCGCTGGATCATCGACAGCCGGGATGAGGCGACGGGCGAGCGTCTGGATGACCTTGAGGATCCGTTCAAGCTCTACCGCTGCCACACGATCATGAACTGCGCCAAGACTTGCCCCAAGGGGCTGAACCCGGCAGCGGCGATCGCCAATATCAAGAAGCTGATGGTCGAACGGACCGTCTAAAAACAACAAGGCCCGGCCAAGCGCCGGGCCTTTGGTTTTCCCATGATCCTGCCCTTCGTCATCGTTATCGTCTTTGTGATCGTGCTGACCTTTGCCCGTCGCAACGCGCCCACGCGCGACTGCCGCTGGCGCGAAGACCGGGCAGGGGACAAGGGCGCCCTGCGCAAATACCACTGCGTCGCCTGCGGGGCCGAAGCCTACCGCAGCGAAGGCCCGCCCGACCGCTGTCTCAAAGGGCTCGACACCCCGCGCCTGTGACTTGCTTTTGCCCCCAGAGCACCGCAAGCTTGCCGGAACAGGGGGGGGCGGCAATGGGTGCGCGTTTTAAAGCAGATGTGATCGTCGTGGGCGCGGGTCTGGCCGGCATGGTCGCCGCGCATGAGGCTGTGTTGCGCGGCCGCCGCGTGCTTCTGCTGGACCAGGAAGCCCCGCAAAGCCTTGGCGGGCAGGCCTATTGGTCGCTCGGCGGTCTCTTCATGGTCGACACGCCCGAACAACGCCGCATGGGCATCCGCGACAGCGCCGAGCTTGCCTATCGCGACTGGATGGGCTCGGCGCAGTTCGACCGGGCCGAGGACGCCAACCCCCGCAAGCTGGCGGAAGGTTTCATCGACTGGGCGGCGGGCGACATGCGCGCATGGTTGCAAGGTTTCGGCCTGCGCTGGTTCCCGGTCGTCGGCTGGGCCGAGCGCGGCGGGGCAGGGGCGCATGGCCCGGCAACTCTGTCCCGCGCTTCCACATCACCTGGGGCACCGGCACCGGCGTCGTCGCCCCCTTCGCCCGGCTGATGCAGGAATATGCGGCAGCGGGCAAACTGCGCCTCGCCTTCCGCCACCGCGTCACGAGGCTGGTTGCAACGGATGGCGCGGTCACCGGCGTGGCGGGCGAGGTGCTGGAAGACAGTGACGCCCCGCGCGGTCAAAGCACGTCACGCAACGCCACAGGCCAATTTGACCATGCCGCCGAGGCTGTCATCCTCACCACCGGCGGCATCGGCGCCAACCACGATCTGGTGCGGCAACATTGGCCGAAAGACCGCCTCGGCCCCGCGCCGGGCCGGATGGTCAGCGGCGTGCCCGACTACGTCGACGGCAAGATGCACGCCATCGCTGCCGAGGCCGGGGCGGGGCTGATCAACGAAGACCGCATGTGGCACTATTGCGAGGGCGTCCAGAACTGGGACCCGATCTGGCCCAACCACGGCATCCGCATACTGCCCGGGCCGTCCTCGATGTGGTTCGACGCGCGCGGCGACCGGATGGAAGCACCCTGCCTGCCCGGCTTTGACACGCTCTCGACCCTCAAACGCATCCTGCAAGCGGGCGAACACAGCTGGTTCATCCTCACCCAAAAGATCATCGAAAAGGAGTTCGCCCTCTCGGGCTCCGAACAGAACCCCGATCTCACCTCCGGCAAATGGGGCGAAGTCTTGAAAGCACGGCTCGGCAAGGGGGCAACCGCCGCAGTCGAGGCCTTCAAAGAAAAAGGCGCGGACTTCATCGTCGCCAACGACCTCGAGACCCTTGTCACCCGGATGAACGCCCTCACAGCAGACGCTCCCCTTGCCCCAGAGCACATCCGCACCCAAATCGCGGCCCGCGACGGCCAGCTCGACAATCCCTTCGCCAAAGACGCCCAGATCACCGCAATCCGCGGCGCCCGCAACTACCGTGGCGACCGCTTGATCCGCACCGCCAAACCCCACGCCATTCTCGACCCGGCCAACGGCCCGCTCATCGCCGTGCGCCTGAACATCCTCACCCGCAAATCGCTCGGCGGATTACACAGCGATACCCAAGGCCGAGTGCTTACGCCGGCGGGCACCATCCTCCCCGGCCTCTTCGCCGCCGGAGAGGTCTGCGGCTTCGGTGGCGGCGGCTACCATGGCTACAACGCCCTCGAAGGCACCTTCTTGGGCGGCTGCCTCTACTCCGGCCGGCTCGCTGGCCAACACGCCTGAAAGACGCGCCACACCCCCCTCCTTCATCCTTTCCCAAATACCTTCCGCACTCTCCTCCGCGCCAACATCAGCCGATGAAGCACCCCCCTCGCTCACACCACCCGCCAAGCCACGAAAAAAAGGCGCGACCCCCGCCGCGCCCCTTCATCCTTTTTCAAATACCAATCCCGCCCTCTCAGCAGGCGCCGCACTCAGGCAAAGGCCGCCTCCAGCGCAATCTCGACCATATCGCCAAAGCTCTTCTCCCGATCCTCCGATGGCAACGCCTCGCCGGTTTGGAGATGATCGCTTACTGTCAGCACCGCCAATGCCCGCCGCTTGTGCCGCGCGGCCAGCGTGTAAAGCTCCGCCGCTTCCATCTCGACACCGAGGATGCCATGGCGCACCATCTGCTCGTCAAGGTCGGGGCGCTCCGCATAGAAGACGTCCGAAGAATAGATGCCGCCCACATGGGTCTTTGCCTCCAGCTTTTCGGCGGCGGCCACGGCGGCGCTCAATAGGCCGTAATCGGCGCAGGGCGCGTAATTCAATTCGCGGAAAATGCCAGAGGAAGGCGAGGTGATCGTGCTCGCCGTCATGGCGATGATCACGTCACGGATGCCGACATGAGATTGCATGCCGCCGCAAGAGCCGATGCGGATCAGGGTCTGCGCGCCATATTCGGTCATCAGCTCATTGGCGTAGATCGACAGCGACGGCATGCCCATGCCCGAGCCTTGGATCGTCA
This sequence comes from Sulfitobacter sp. 1A12157, assembly GCF_043557345.1. NCBI lineage: Bacteria > Pseudomonadati > Pseudomonadota > Alphaproteobacteria > Rhodobacterales > Roseobacteraceae > Sulfitobacter > Sulfitobacter sp. 1A12157. Next base: position 50,482 of record NZ_JBIFFV010000006.1, on the reverse strand, counting down.
CCCGGTTGCCGCGCCATGTGCCGGTAAAACCCAGCATGCCGCGCACTTCGTTGACCAGTTCGGCCCCTTCGAGAAAGGTTTCCGCCGCCCATTTCGCGCGGTAGGGGTCGCCGGGCATCAATACGGTTTCGGCGATATCGCCGGGTTTCGCGCCAATATGGACGGTCATTTCTGTCTCCTGATGTTTGGCGCATTTTGCCTGCGCGCGGCGGGCTTCACAAGGGCTGCCGTGGGGCCGGGGGGCCGCGGTAGGGCAGGCGGCGCGACGTTAACTTCCGCTCGGCACCGTGCAGGGGATGACTGTCGAATTCACTTTTCCGTCAACAATAAAAAACGCCGGTGAATTGCTATTCAACCGGCGCGAAATTCCCGTATTCGGGGAAGTATTATACCCGCATCGTTTCCGGGTCGGCGCCTTTATCTACCTGGGCGCGAAACCAATTCGGCTGGCGGCCTTTTCCAGTCCAAGTCTGGGACGGGTTTTCCGGATTGGCAAACTGGGGTTTCGATTTCGGACCGCCGGGCGCCTTGCGCGGCTTCTTAGCCTTCTTCGGCGCGGGGGCTTCATCAGCTAACTCATTCAGGGAAAAGCCATATTCCGCCGCTGCCTTTTGCGCCGCCTTGCGTGCGGCGCGGCGTTCGCGGGCCTGTGCGGCCTGCAATGCCTTTTTGACATCCGACAGAAGTTTCTCCAATTCCTTGCGGCTCATGGATTTCAGGTCATTTTCCATATCTGATATTTCCTTTCCAGATTGTGCTGGGAGAGGGAATTATAGAGCCAATAGGTTAATTGCACGATGTATTTTGTGTCAGCCTATTCCGCCGCCACCGCTTTGGGATCGGCGAGCGTAATGATATCTTGCATGATGACGTTCAATTCAAAGTCCTTCGGCGTATAGACCTGCGCCACCCCGGCGGCGCGCAAACGGGTCGCGTCGGCCTCGGGAATGATGCCGCCGACGATGACGGGAACATGCGTCAATCCGGCTTCGGCCATGCGTTTCATCAGGTCTTCGACCAAGGGCACATGGGAGCCCGAGAGGATCGACAGGCCGACCACATGGGCGGCTTCCGTTTGTGCTGCTTCGACGATCTCCGCAGGTGTCAGACGGATGCCTTCATAGCTGATGTCCATGCCGCAATCGCGGGCGCGGACGGCGATCTGCTCGGCCCCGTTCGAGTGGCCGTCGAGCCCCGGTTTGCCAACGAGGAATTTCAACCTCCGGCCCAATTTGTCGCTGACCGCATCCACCGCATCACGCAGGTCGTCCAGTCCTTCGGTCTTGTTGGACTGACCTGCGGAAACCCCTGTGGGGCCACGATATTCCCCGTGGACGGCGCGCATCTGCGCGGCCCATTCGCCGGTGGTCACCCCGGCTTTCGCAGCGGCGATGGAGGCGGGCATGATGTTCTCGCCCGCTTGTGCCGCGGCGCGCAGATCGGCCAGCGCCTGTTTCACGGCACCCTCGTCGCGCGCGCTGCGCCATCTGTCGAGGCGGGCGAGTTGGTCGGCCTCGGCGCCGGGGTCGGATTGCATGATATCGCCCGCGCCGGTCATCAGGGGCGAGGGCGCGCCCTGCTGCCATTTGTTGACACCGACCACCACGGTTTCGCCGCTTTCGATGCGGCGCAGCCGGTCGGCATTGCTTTCGACCAAACGTCCTTTCATGTAATCAATTGCGGAAATCGCGCCGCCCATACCGTCGAGATTCGCCAATTCGGCCCGCGCGCCTTCCTTCAGCAATTCGACCTTGGCATCGACCGCCGGATTGCCGTCGAATAGATCGTCGAATTCCAAAAGGTCCGTTTCATGGGCCATGATCTGCTGCATCCGCATCGACCATTGTTGATCCCACGGGCGGGGCAGGCCGAGGGCTTCGTTCCATGCGGGCAATTGCACGGCGCGGGCCCGGGCTTTTTTCGACAGGGTGACGGCCAGCATTTCGATGAGAATACGGTAGACGTTATTCTCGGGCTGTTGTTCGGTCAGCCCCAGCGAATTGACCTGCACCCCATAGCGGAAACGACGGAATTTGGGGTCTTCGACACCATAGCGCTCGCGGCAAATCTCGTCCCAAAGGTCTACAAAGGCGCGCATTTTGCACATTTCGGTGACGAAACGGATGCCTGCGTTCACGAAGAAGGAAATCCGGCCCACCAATTTCGGGAAATCCTCTGCCGGGACGCGGGGTTTCAGCGCGTCGAGCACGGCGGTGGCGGTGGCCAGTGCAAAGGCCAATTCCTGTTCCGGTGTCGCGCCCGCCTCTTGCAGGTGGTAGGAACAGACGTTCATCGGGTTCCATTTCGGCACATTCGTATAGCAGAATTCGGCCACATCCGCGATCATCTTAAGCGATGGCGCAGGCGGGCAGATATAGGTGCCGCGGCTGAGGTATTCCTTGATCAGGTCGTTTTGCACCGTGCCCTGCAGTTTGGCGACATCCGCGCCCTGTTCCTCGGCCACCGCGATATAGAGTGCCAGCAGCCAAGGGGCGGTGGCATTGATCGTCATCGAGGTGTTCATCTGTTCCAGCGGGATGCCGTCAAACAGCGCGCGCATATCGCCGAGGTGGTTGACCGGCACGCCCACCTTGCCCACCTCGCCACGGCTGAGCACGTGGTCGCTGTCATAGCCGGTTTGGGTCGGCAGGTCGAAGGCTACGGAAAGGCCGGTCTGCCCGCGCTCGAGGTTCGAGCGGTAAAGCGCGTTGGACGCGGCGGCGGTGGAATGGCCCGCATAGGTGCGAATGAGCCAGGGGCGGTCTTTCTGCGGTTGGGTCATTGTGGCCTCTTGAATCTGGTTGGCAATAAAGTTGCGTCATTGCGTTGATAGGGGAAATAATATGCCTCTGTCAATTCGCTGCGTTGCGGCATCACTCGGGTCGCTTGGGCGGGCGGGAAACAGATAAATATTGTCCTCTCGCCCGCGCTCTGTAAGGGTTAAGCCATGACGCAGACTGTGCAATTGCCCCTTTGGCTGTTCATCCTCATCGTGGTTTTCGCAGCCGTCACGGCGCTGAGCCATTTTCTGCTGCCTTCGGTGCGTTGGTTCTTTCGCCGTCGGCTTGAGCGGGCGGTGGAGCGGTTGAACAAGCGGCTGACCCGGCCCATCGAGCCCTTCAAATTGGCGCGGCGGCACGACATGATCCAGCGGCTGATCTATGATCCGGAGGTCAGCCAAGAGATCGTCAATTACGCCCGCAGCAACGGCGTGCCCGAAAACGTGGCCTTTCAAAAGGCGCGGGAATATGCGCGCGAGATCGTGCCGCGGTTTTCGGCCTTTGCCTATTTCAGTTTCGGCATCCGCCTGGCGCGGCTGTTGACCAATACGGTCTACCGGGTCGAGACGGCGGTCAGCAACGAGACAACTTTCGCCGCGCTGCCGCGGGATGCCACGGTGGTTTTCATCATGAACCACCGGTCGAACATGGATTATATGTTGGTGACCTATCTGGCCGCGCGGTCTTCGGCGCTGAGCTATGCGGTGGGGGAATGGGCGCGGGTTTGGCCGCTGAGCACGCTGATCCGTTCCATGGGGGCGTATTTTATCCGCCGCCGGTCGCGCGGGGCGCTCTATCGCAAGGTCTTGGCGCGCTATGTGCAGATGGCCACCACGGGCGGGGTGACGCAGGCGTTCTATCCCGAGGGCGGCTTGAGCCTGACCGGGGCCTTGCAGCCGCCGAAGGTCGGGCTTCTGTCCTATGTCGTGGATGGGTTCGATCCCGAAGGCGAGCGCGACATCATCTTTGTGCCCGTGGCGATCAACTATGACCGGGTGCTGGAGGACCGTGTGCTGATCGCGGCCGGGCAGCGCGGGGACCGGCGTTTCGGGGCGCGGATCACGGTGGTCGCGGGCTTTGTGCTGCGCAAGATGTGGCGGCGGCTGCGCGGGCGCGACACGCGTTTTGGCACGGCGGCGGTGACCTTTGGCGATCCGCTGTCGCTGCGCCGCACCGGGGCAGGGGTGCCGGTCTCGGAACTGTCCGAAATGCTGATGGACCGGATCGCGCAGGCGATGCCGGTGCTGACCGTGCCGCTGATCGCGCGGGTGATGTTGCAGGCCGCGCGTCCGATGCAGGAGGCCGATCTGCTGGCCGAAGTGGCCGCGACTTTGGAGCGGATGCCGTCGCGCAACCGGGTGCCGAAGCCGGAAGTCCTGCCCGAACGGGTCGCCCGCGCCGTTGCGCGGCTGAAGAAACGTGGCGTCATTTCCGAAGGCCCAGAGGGGCTGGAGATCGTCGAAGGGCAGGCGCCCGTTTTGGCCTTCTACGCTAATTCCATTGCACATTTTCCGGCGGATGATGCTGCACATGCGGCAGAAATTGCTGCAACTGCTGGGTCATAAAATTACAAACGTCGGCATCTAGGGGTTGCATTGTTGCGCGGTGGATCATATCCCGAAAGGGAGCCGCCGCGATTCTGCGGTGCGGCACAGACCTTGTAGACACCGATCACCGGCAGGAGGCCCACATGGCACTGGATACGAAACACGCCGAATATGACGCCCCGCAAAAGGACCTCTATGAAGTGGGCGAGATGCCCCCGATGGGGCATGTCCCGAAACAGATGTATGCTTGGGCGATCCGCCGCGAACGGCACGGCGATCCGGACAGCGCGATGCTGCAAGAGGTGGTCGATGTGCCCAAGCTCGACAGCCAAGACGTGCTGGTTCTCGTGATGGCGGCGGGCATCAACTACAATGGTGTCTGGGCCGCGCGCGGCGTGCCGATCAGCCCCTTCGACGGCCATGGCGAGCCTTACCACATCGCGGGCTCCGATGCCTCGGGCATCGTCTGGGCGGTGGGCGACAAGGTGACCCGCTGGAAGGTCGGCGACGAGGTGGTGATCCACTGCAACCAAGACGACGGTGACGACGAGGAATGCAACGGCGGCGACCCGATGTATTCCCCCAGCCAGCGGATCTGGGGCTATGAGACGCCGGACGGTTCCTTCGCGCAGTTCACCCGGGTGCAGAGCCAGCAGCTGATGCCGCGGCCCAAGCATCTGACCTGGGAAGAGAGTGCCTGCTACACGCTGACACTGGCCACCGCCTACCGGATGCTTTTTGGCCATGAGCCGCATGACCTCAAGCCCGGGCAGAACGTGCTGGTTTGGGGGGCGTCGGGTGGCCTCGGCTCCTATGCGATCCAGCTCATCAACACCGCGGGCGCCAATGCGATCGGCGTGATTTCGGACGAGAGCAAGCGGCAGTTCGTGATGGATTTGGGCGCCAAGGGGGTGCTGAACCGCAAGGACTTCAACTGCTGGGGCCAATTGCCCACGGTGAACACGCCGGAATATGCCGAGTGGTTCAAAGAGGCGCGTAAGTTCGGCAAAGCGATCTGGGACATCACCGGCAAGGGCGTGAATGTCGATATGGTCTTCGAGCACCCCGGCGAGGCGACCTTCCCAGTCTCTACCTTCGTCGTCAAAAAGGGCGGCATGGTGGTGATCTGCGCCGGCACCTCTGGGTTCAACCTGACCTTCGACGTGCGCTACATGTGGATGCACCAGAAGCGCCTGCAGGGCAGCCACTTTGCCCATCTCAAACAGGCGAGTGCCGCCAACAAGCTGATGATGGAGCGGCGGCTCGACCCCTGCATGTCCGAGGTCTTTAGCTGGGCCGACCTGCCCGAAGCGCATATGAAGATGATGCGCAACGAACATAAGCCGGGCAATATGTCGGTGCTGGTCCAAGCGCCGACGACCGGGCTGCGCACGCTGGAGGACACGCTGGTCGCCCGCGACTGAGCGTCACTTTTTGGCAAAGATGAGACCCCCGTGGCTTCGGCTGCGGGGGTTTTGCGTGGCGCCCTTTAGAAACAGCGGCTTAGCGCCCGAAACCCCGCCATTTATGGGGGGGCAGAAAGCGCGGATGGTGCAAAATTTCGTACATGCTATGGTTGTATTAATCTGCCATTAACCAAAGCTGGGCGACCCTCATGCGAGATGATTGGATATTGGACGTTTTGGCCGATCTCAGGGCGTTTGCCATGGCGAACCAACTGCCGCGCACGGCGGAACAGTTGGACGACGCGGCGCTGATCGCTTTGGCTGAGATGTCCTTGCAACGCGAAAGGGCCGTGGGCCGGACGCATGAGGATAGAGCCGCATCTGGAACGGATTTGGGAAAGGCTGGCGCAGGCTGATGGCCAGCCCGCCCTTGGGCAGGCCTGCAAAGACCTGCGCGATCACTATGGCATTTTGCACGTCGTCTATCACTGGGTCGACACGGCGGGGGTGCAATATGGCTGCGGCACCTATGGCGCGCTCTGGTCTGAGCGCTATCAGGCGCATAACTACCTGCGCATCGATCCCGTGGTCGCAGGCTGCTATCGCCGGTTCGAGCCGGTGGATTGGAAAGACCTCGATTGGTCCTCGCGCGCGGCGCGGCAGTTTCGCCGGGATGCTTTGGACCATGGGGTCGGCGATCAGGGGTTCTCGGTTCCGATCCGGGGGCCGCATGGGCAATTCGCGCTTTTCACCACGAACCACAGTTGCACCGATCGGGTTTGGGCCGCTTTCACCGCGCGGCACCGGCGCGATTTGATCTGGGCGGCACATTGCTTCAATGAAAAGGCGCTGGCGTTGGCTCCGGAGCGGGCGCCGGGTGCCGTGCAGGCGCTCTCTCCGCGCGAGGTGGATGCGATGACCCTGCTGGCGGTGGGCTATAGCCGCGCGCAGGTGGCCGACCGTCTGTCGATCTCGGAGCATACGCTGCGGGCCTATGTGGAAAGCGCCCGCTTCAAACTGGGGGCATCCAACACCACACATGCTGTCGCCCGTGCACTCAGCCGGGGGCTCATCGTTGTCTGAGGCGGATAATCCACATGAATTGCAGGCGGGCGGGGCAAAGCCATCTGGCCCCCGGCGCGGGGCTCATTTAGGGTCGCCCAATGACATCTACCGCGCTCACCTATTCCGATGACCAAGCCGCTGCCCATGACAAGGTGGCCGATATGCTGCGCTCGGCGGGCATTGGTCTGGACGACTCGCTTTTGATGCCGCCTGCGGGCGGGCCGGATCAGGTGATGGCGGTGACCGGGAAGGCCGGATCGGGCAAGACCCTGCTGCTGGCCGAGCTTTACCGCGCGCTGGAGGCGGCGGGGGTCGAGATCGTCTCGGGCGACTACGAATCGCGCAAGAAGCGCGAGAAGCGCAGCTTGGCGATCCTCGCGCCCACCAACAAGGCTGCAAGCGTGCTGCGCCTGCGCGGGGTGCCGGCGACGACGATCCACCGCATCCTCTACACGCCGGTCTATCACCCCGAGTACGAGCGCATCGCCGAATGGCTGACCGGCAATGGCGATAAGCCCGAGATCGAGGGCTTGAGCGAACAGGCGCTTGACCGGGCGGCGGCGTTTTTTGCGGGCAACAAGTCCGTGCCCGGGGCGCTGGCCGCGGCGGGGCTGCGCGGCAGCGATTTCATCACCGGCTGGAAACGGCGCGAGGAGCCTTTGGACATCGGCTTTGTCGATGAAAGCTCGATGCTGGACGATAAGCAGTTCGAGGATCTCAAGGAGATTTTCCCGACGCTCTTGTTGTTCGGCGATCCGGCGCAGTTGGCGCCGGTGGGGCAGTCGGGGACCATGGTTTTCGAGAAACTGCCCGAGAAGCGGGTGTTGAACCTCAACCGCATTCACCGGCAGGAGGCAGATAATCCGATCCTCGACTTGGCCCATGCGTTGGCCGATCCGCAGCTCGAGTTCTACGATTTCGAGCGTATGGTCGAGGAGGCGGCGCGGAAAGATGACCGGGTGGTCTGGGGCCAGCGGGTTGAGGTGGACTTGATGGCGCGCAGCCCGGTGCTGGTCTGGCGCAACGCGACGCGCATCCGGCTGATCAACGCCTTTCGCGCCGTGCATGGCGCGCCCGAAGATGCGTTGCTGGCGGGCGAGCCGCTGATCTGCGACGGGATCGAACTGCCGCTGAAACACCGCAAGAAACGGCTGGACCTTGAGGCGCGCGGCCTGATCAAGGGCGCGCAGGTGGTCTATCTGGGCGAGGGGCGAAAGCCCGGCTTCAGCCGCTTGCATGTGATCGGGGCCGAAGACCCGCAGGTGAGTGCCGCCTCGATCGTGAAGATCGAGAAGCCGGATGAGGAGGAACCCTTTATCCCCTTCGCCGCACGTATGGGGGCGACTTTCCTGCATGGGGCGGCGGTGACGATCCACAAGGCGCAGGGCAGCCAGTGGGAGAACGTGCAGGTCTTCGCGCCCGATCTCTATGCCGCCGCGCGGATGGGGCGGTCTGAGGCCGGGCAACCGCTGTGGAAACGGCTGGCTTACGTCGCCATCACCCGCGCGCAGGAGCGGCTGATCTGGGTGGTGCGCAACCGGCTCAGCAAGCCGTCGGGGCCGCTGCGTGTGGATGATCTGCGGGCGGCGCCCGCGGCGGCGCTGACGCTTGAGGCGACCGAGGATGGCGCGGCTTAGCGGCGCAGCAACCCAAAGACAGCAGAGGCGCCCCAGCCCGCGGCAACCGCAATGAAGAGCGATAGCAGCCCGTAGAGAAACGCCTGCTGATGGGCGAGGTTGAACAGCCAACGCTCCATCCCGACCTTGCGCACGTCGATGATCGTCTCATATTGCGCCACCACATCGCCGCCGCGCGTGAGGAAAATCCGCGTGTCATAGGCCCCTTCGGTGAGCGAGGCGGGCAGGGCGACGGCGGCGCGGAAGAGGGTTTGCTCATCCACCTTCACCCCGTCTTCGATGACTTGGTACAGGTTGGCATCTTTCCGCACGCGGATCAGCGCGTCGGTGAACTGGGTGGGGTCCGCGATCTCCATCGGGGCGCCGACCGACCGGATGGCGCGGGGGATGGAGATGCGGTGGCGCAGGTCTTCGATGCGTTTGAGCACCTCGGCCAGCGGGCCGGAGGTGACGACGGCGTAGAAGCTTGGCGCGCGGTCGACCTCAACCGCGGCGGTGTTCACCCAGATGCCAAAACGCCGCTCTTTCCGGCGCACCATGACCGGGGCCGATGGGCCAGAGACGGTGATGACAACTTCGAGCGGCGCGCCCTCGGGGATCGGCGCTTCGCGTTTCACGGCCCCGTAGACAAGGATCTCGGACCCGTCGAAATTGGTGGTGATGGAGACTTCGGCCTGGCTGAGACCAAGCACGATTTCCTCTTCCGCCATGGCGGTCAGGGCCGTGAAACACAGGCCGAGAAAGGCGATCACGGCGCGCATCATTCCGCGGCCACCGGACTGAGAGAATAGAGTTCCGCAGGTTCCAGCAGAAGGTCGAGCGCCAGCTTGCCGCAGACCGCCAAGACCAGCACCGCCAGCAGGATGCGCAGCTGTTCGGCCTGCATCCGCACGCCGATCCGCGTCCCCACCTGCGCGCCCAACACGCCGCCCACCAGCAGGAGCACTGCCAGCACGATGTCGACCGTCTGGTTGGTGGTGGCATGGAGCATCGTGGTGAAGCCGGTGACGAAGATGATCTGCAACAGCGAGGTGCCGATGACGACTTTGGTCGGCATGCCGAGCAGGTAGATCATCGCGGGCACCATGATGAAACCGCCGCCCACGCCCATGATCGCCGAGAGCATCCCGACCGCCGCGCCCACCAGCACCGGCGGGATCACCGAGATATAAAGGCCCGAAACCCGAAAGCGGATTTTAAACGGCAGCCCATGTACCCAATAGTGCTTCTTGCGTTTGACCCGGCCCCCCTTGCGGGTGCGGCGGATGGCGCGGAGCGATTCCACGAACATCAGCCCGCCGATGATGCCAAGGAAGACGACATAGCAAAGCGTCACCAGCAGATCGACTTGGCCAAGCGATTTCAGGTAGTTGAAGATGAACATGCCGATGCCGGAGCCGATCAGCCCCCCGGCCAGCAGAACCCAGCCCATTCGGAAATCGACCGTCTTCCGCTTGAGATGCGCCAGAAGCGCCGAGAAGGAGGAGGCCACGATCTGATTGGTCGAAGTCGCCACCGCCACGGCGGGCGGGATGCCGACAAAGAACAGCAGCGGCGTGATCAGAAAGCCGCCGCCGACGCCGAACATGCCCGACAGGATGCCCACGATGCCGCCCAGCCCCAAAAGGAGGAAGGCGTTGACCGATACTTCGGCAATGGGCAGGTAGATTTGCATGACGTTTCCTAGCCCCGAACGGCGGCGCAGTTCAACATAGCTTGTCGCGGTGAGGCGACGACTTTGACAGGTTGCGCCGATCCGGCCCTCGGGTGCAAGGGCCGGAAGGAAGTGTCAGCGTTCTTTCACATAGGGCTCGCCACCCGCGCGCGGCGGGATCGCTTTTCCGACAAAACCGGCGAGGATCACCACGGTCATCAGGTAGGGCAGGGCACCCAGAAGCTGGCCCTGCACCTTGATGCCGATGACCGACTGGATCACGTCAGGCCGGGTTTCCAGCGCCCCGAAAAGGCCGAAGAGCAGCGTGGCCCAAAGCGCGTACCAAGGCCGCCATTTGGCGAAGATGAGTGCCGCCAGCGCGATGAAGCCGCGGCCTGCGGACATGTCCTTGACGAAACCCGCCTGTAGCGCGGTGCTGAGATAGGCGCCCGCCACGCCGCAGAGCAGCCCCGCAATGGCCACGGCGGCATAGCGCAGACCCACGACCGAGACACCGGCGGTGTCGACGGCGGCGGGGTTCTCACCCACGGCGCGCAGGCGCAGGCCGAAGCGGGTGCGGAACAGGATCCACCATGTCAGCGGCACTGCGAGGAAAGCGGCATAGACGAGGATCGAATGGCCGGAGATCAGCTCTTCGTAGAGCGGGCCGATGACGGGCACGCTCTCCATCTCCTCAGCGAAGGGCAGGGTGATCGGCTCGAACCGCGCGCCGCCAAAGAGCGAGGGCGTGCGGCCGCCCTGGGCGAACCAGTCCTGCGCGATCAGCACGGTCATGCCCGCGGCGAGGAAGTTGATCGCCACGCCGGAAATCAGCTGGTTGCCGCGGAAGGTGATCGAGGCGAGGCCATGCACGGCGCTGAGCGCCAGCGAGGAGGCGATGCCCGCCGCGAGACCGATCCAGACCGAGCCGGTGATCGACGCCAGCGCCGCCGAGAAGAAGGCCGCAGCCAGCATCTTTCCCTCGAGCCCGATGTCGAAGACGCCCGCGCGTTCGGAAAAGAGACCGGCAAGACAGGCCAGAAGCAGCGGCGTGGCAAGCCGCACGGTGCTGTCGAGCAATTGGATGAGCGTGATGTAGTCCATAGGTCAGACCCGCTTTCTCAGGGGGGTATAGGGGCTCATTCCGCGCTCTCCGACTGGGCGCTGCGGGGGCCGGGTTTGGGCGGGCCGGGGCGGCGGAACATCAAGAAGAGACGCTCCAGCGGCATCCGCACCATGTTGTCGAGCGCGCCGGTGAAGAGGATCACGAGCGCCTGGATCACGACGATCAGCTCGCGCGGGATCGAGGTCCAGAGCGCCAGTTCCGCGCCGCCCTGGTAGAGGAAGCCGAACAACAGGGCGGCAAGGAAGACGCCCACGGGGTGCGAGCGGCCCATCAGCGCCACGGCGATGCCGATGAAGCCCGCGCCCTCGGTCGCGTTCAGTACCAGACGTTCGCTTTCGCCCATGACGTTGTTGATCGCCATCAGCCCCGCCAGCGCGCCCGAGATGATCATGGTGATCATGGTGATGCGCACGGGCGAAATGCCAGCGTATCGCGCCGCCGGCTGCGAATGGCCGTAGGCGCGGATTTCATAGCCCAGACGGGTGCGCCAGATCAGCATCCAGATCGCCACGCAGGCGCCGACGGCCACCAGCAGCGAGACGTTGGCGGGTGCGGATTTGGAGAAGGCGATGCCAAGGGGGGCCAGCAACTCATGCAGGGTCGGCAGATGCACGGCCTCGGGGAAGCGGGCGCTCGCGGGGTCCATGCTGCCGGGCGGGCGCATCAGGTTCACCAGAACGTAGTTCAGCAGTGCCGCGGCGATGAAGTTGAACATGATCGTGGTGATCACGACGTGAGAGCCGCGCTTGGCCTGTAGCCAGCCCGGGATCGCCGCCCAGACCGCGCCCAGAAGGCCGGCCATGACGCCACAGCCGATCAGCGCCAGCGTCCAATGCGGCCAGGGAATGTAGAGCGCGGCCAAGGCCACGCCCAAGCCGCCCAGCATCGCCTGACCCTCACCGCCGATGTTAAAGAGCCGCGCGTGAAAGGCCACGGCGACGGCGAGGCCGGTGAAGATGAAGTTGGTGGCGTAATAGAGCGTGTAGCCCCAGCCATAGGTCGAGCCGAGCGCGCCTTTGACCATCAGGTTCACGGCGGCGACCGGGTCTTCACCGATCGAAAGGATGACCAGCGCCGAGAGCACGGCGGCTAGCAGCAAAGAGATCAGCGGCACGAGGATCACCTCGGCCCATTTCGGCATCACGTCCATCTCAGACCTCCTTGCGCGCGTCGCCGCCCGCCCGGGCGAGATTGGCCTCGACCTCGGCCACGCTGTGTTCGTTCTCGGTATCGGTGATCCCGGCCATCAGCAGCCCAAGCTCCTTTTCGTCGGTCTGGTCGGCGGCACGTTCGCCCATGATCTGCCCGTCGAACATCACCGCGATGCGGTCCGACAGGGCGAGGATTTCTTCAAGCTCGACCGAAACCAGCAGGATCGCCTTGCCCTGATCGCGCAGCGCGATGATCTGCTCGTGGATGAATTCGATGGCGCCGATGTCGACGCCGCGGGTGGGCTGGCCGATCAGCAGCAGGTCGGGGTTGCGCTCGATCTCGCGGGCCAGAACGATCTTCTGCTGGTTGCCGCCCGAGAAGTTCTTGGCCGCCAGCGTCGGGTCGGGTGGGCGGACGTCGAAACGGGCCATCTTGTCTTCGGCGTCGGCGCGGATCGCGGCGTGGTCCATCAGCATGCCGCTGTTGAAACGGTCGTCGTGGTGGTAGCCGAAGACGTTGTTCTCCCAAGCCTGAAAATCCATGATCAGACCCTCGCGCTGGCGGTCTTCGGGCACATGGGCGACGCCGCGGGCGCGGCGCGACTGGCCGTCGCTTTTCTTGCCCGAGAGGTCAAGCGGGGTGCCGTTGAGCGTGACGCTGCCACTGCCGTCGGCATAGCCGCCCAGCACTTCCAAGAGTTCCGACTGGCCGTTGCCCGCGACGCCTGCAAGGCCCAGCACTTCGCCCGCGCGAATTTGCAGGTCGATCCCGCGCAGCCGCTCGACGCCCTTGTCATCGACGACGCGCAGGCCCTTGATGTCGAGGATCACCTCGCCCGGTGTGGCGGGCTGCTTGTTGACGCGCAACAGCACCTTGCGCCCGACCATCAGCTCGGCCAGTTCCTGCGGCGAGGTCTCGGCGGTTTTCACGGTGGCGGTCATCTGGCCGCGGCGCATGACCGACACGGTGTCGGTGATCTCCATGATCTCGCGCAGCTTGTGGGTGATCAGGATGATGGTCTTGCCCTCGGAGCGCAGACGCCCGAGGATGCGGAACAACTGGTCGGCCTCGGCGGGGGTCAGCACGCCGGTGGGCTCATCGAGGATGAGGATATCGGCCTGCCGGTAGAGTGCTTTCAGGATCTCCACGCGCTGCTGCATGCCTACGCCGATGTCCTGGATCAGCGCGTCGGGGTCGACGTTCAGGCCGTAGTCCTTCGACAGTTCGATCAGCGTCTTGCGCGCCTTCGACAGCGAGGGCTTCAAGAGGCGGCCATCCTCGGCCCCGAGGATGATGTTTTCCAGAACGGTGAAGTTTTCGACCAGCTTGAAGTGCTGGAACACCATGCCGATGCCGGCGGCGATTGCGGCTTGGCTGTCGGGGATATCGGTCTTGCGGCCACCGATGAAGATCTCGCCCGCGTCGGCCTTGTAGAAGCCATAGAGGATCGACATCAGCGTCGATTTGCCGGCGCCGTTCTCGCCGATGATGCCGTGGATCGTGCCCGGCATGACGCGGATCGAGATATCCTTGTTGGCCTGTACCGGGCCGAAGGCCTTGGAGATGCCCTTGAGTTCGATCGCGGGGGCGGTATCGGTCATGTCAAAAGGTCCTGCGGGCATGGCAGCCCTTGGTCTGGCGTTGGTCCATCTCTGCCCCGGTCACGCTGTGGGGTTTTAAAAGGGGCCGCGCCGATGATCGGCGCGGCCCCGAGGGTCGATTGTGGATAAATCGGGCTCAGAAGTCCAGTGCCGGGCAGCTGTCGTTCTCATAGTAGGAAACCACTTTGATCTCGCCGTCGATGATCTTCTGGCGCGCTTCGTCGACAGCGGCCTTCATCTCTTCGGTGACAAGCTCTTGGTTATGTTCGTCGATGGCAACGCCGACACCTTCTTCGGCCAAGCCGAGGGTCACGACTTCGCCGACTTCAAGGTCTTCGCCCGCCATCATCGCGTCATAGACGGCGACATCGACGCGTTTCAGCATGGAAGTCAGAACCTTGCCCGGGTGCAGGTGGTTCTGGTTGCTGTCCACGCCGATCGACAGGATGCCCTCGTCGGCAGCGGTTTGCAGCACGCCCACGCCGGTGCCGCCCGCCGCGGCATAGACCACGTCAGCGCCTTGGTTGATCTGCGCCTTGGTGATCTCGGAGCCCTTCACCGGGTCGTTCCAGGCGGCGGGGGTCGTGCCGGTCATGTTGGCGATGACGGTGGCGTCGGGGTTCGTCGCCTTGACGCCTTGGGCATAGCCGCAGCCGAAGTGACGGATGAGCGGCACGTCCATGCCACCGACGAAGCCCACGGTGTTGCTCTCAGAGGCCATCGCCGCCATGACACCGACGAGGTAGGACCCCTCATGTTCGGCAAAGCTGACCTGACGCACGTTGGGCAGGTCGAGCCAGTTCACGTCGATCACGGCGAACTTGGTGTCGGGGTAGTCGGGTGCGACGGTCGCCAGCGGATCGGCCATGGCGAAGCCCATGGTGATGATCGGGTTGGCACCGGATTCGGCGAAGCGGCGCAGAGCCTGCTCACGCTGCGCTTCGGACTGCATTTCGATCTCGGCGAATTTGCCGCCGGTTTCTTCGGCCCAGCGGGAGGCACCGTTGAAGGCCGCTTCGTTGAAGCTCTTGTCGAACTTACCGCCGAGGTCGAAGATCAGCGCCGGTTCGGCTGCCGCCGCGCCGGCGGTGAGCGCGAGGCCCGCAGCAGCGCCGAGGAATTTCGTCATGAGGGTCATTTGGTGTCTCCCGGGTTGTGGTGTCGGGCGGTCAATCAGATGCTGCCGCCACGGCGTTTGTGGATCATGTGATCAGGTATAATCTAGGGCGCAGGCGGGGGGTAGGGTCAACCGCTTTTTGAGGGCAAGCCGCCCGGATCGCCAGCGTGACCATGGGTCAAGATGCGTTGCAGGATGCAGGCATCCACGGGCGGGGCGCCGCTGCGCGCGTAATAGGCACGGCGGGTGGCGATTTGGGCAAAGCCTTGATCCGCATAGAGCCCGCGGGCGGGCAGATTGTCGGCGGCGACTTCGAGAAAGGCGCTTTCGCAGTCGGCGGGCAGGGCGGCCAGCCAGTCGCGCAGCAGGGCCCGGCCCAGCCCCCGGCGCTGCTGCGCAGGGTCCACGGCAAGGGTCAGCAATTCGGATTCGCCCGCGATGGTGCGGGTCAGGGCAAAGCCGCCGGGGCGGGTGAAAAGGCGCACGAAGGGGCTATCGAGCAGGCTTGCGAACTCCGCCTCTTGCCACGGCCTGTCTTGGGTGAAGGCCGCAGCGTGGAGCGCGGCGAGGGCCGCCGGTGTCACGGCAGCAGCACCGGGGCGGCGTCGCGGGCGGGGGCGGCATCGGCGGGGCGCAGGTAAAGCGGCGCAGGCCGGGGCGGATTGCTGGCAAAACGGCGCGCGGCAATGCGGGCGATGGCTTCGGCGACGGGCATCGCGGGCGGCTCTCCGCCCGCGCCAATCAGCGGGCCGGTGAAGGCCGGGAAGGCTGTGGCATCATAGAGCGCAGGCGTGGAAATGGCAGGGTTGTCAAAGCCTTGCAGAAATACCTGATCGCGGCGGGCATCCACCGCACAGGCGCAGGGGCCGTCATGGCCTTCACGCAGCGCGTCGAAAGCATCGACGCCGACTGCCGGAATGCCAAGGCCAAGCGCCAGCCCCCGCGCGGCGGAGACGGCGATGCGGATGCCGGTGAAATTCCCCGGCCCCACGCCGACGCCAAGCGCGGTAAGGTCGGCATAGGCGAGCCCGGCCTCGCTCAGCAATTCCGCGCAAAGGACCATGATCCGCTCGGCCTGACCCTTGGTCATCGGCTCGGTGCGGGAGGCCAAGATCCGGTCGCCCGACAGCAAAGCGGCCGCGCAATGCGCGGCCGATGTGTCGAAGGCCAGAATCAGCGGCCCGCTTGCGCCATGCTCAGGCAACCGGGCGCACCTCTGTCACCTCGGGGATGTAGTGGCGCAACAGGTTCTCGATGCCCATTTTCAACGTCAGGGTCGAGGAGGGGCAGCCCGCGCAGGCGCCCTGCATATGCAGGTAGACAACGCCCCGTTCAAAGCCGTGGAAGGTGATGTCGCCACCGTCCTGAGCCACGGCGGGACGCACGCGGCTGTCCAGCAACTCTTTGATCTGGCCGACGATCTCACCATCTTCGCCGTCATGAGCGGCATGGCCGGAGGTTGGCTGGTGGTCGGAGGCCATGACCGGCTCACCGGACTGGAAATGCTCCATAATGGCGCCCAGCAGGGCGGGTTTCACATGGTCCCATTCCACCGCCTCTTGCTTGGTCACGGTGACGAAATCGGTGCCGAAGAACACGCCGGTTACGCCCTCGACCGCAAAAAGCCGTTGGGCCAGTGGCGACGTCGCCCCGGCTTCGGGGGAGGGGAAATCGGCGGTGCCCATCTCCAGCACGGTCTGACCCGGCAGGAACTTGAGCGTTGCGGGGTTCGGAGTGGATTCGGTCTGGATGAACATGGGGTGTACCTCGCTTTCGGCGTGGCTACTGATATGCGCCTGCGCGGGCGGCAAGTCAAGGTTTAGAACCGTTCTAAATTGCGGCGCCGATCAATGGGCGGGGGCCAGAGCGCTTAGGTGATCGCTTCGAGCCGTTCTTTGCTCAGATCGCCGGGCACGATGGTGATTGGGACGGGCAGGGCACCGGCGGAGCGCGACAATTGCGTGACGAGCGGGCCGGGGCCTTTCTTGCGGTCGCCGCTGGCGCCGAGCACCAGAACGCCGATGTCGGGGTCGTCAGAAAGTTGCTGAATGATCTCATCCGTGGGTTCGCCCTCGCGGATGATCAACTCGGGATCGACGCCCTGTTTGTCGCGCATCCATTTGGCGAAGACTTCGAAATGCACCTCGATCCGTTCGCGGGCCTCTTCGCGCATCAGGTCGCCGACGCCGATCCAATGGTTGAACTCTTCGGGCGGGATCACCGACAGGACGGCCACGCCGCCCCCCGTGCGCGCCGCGCGCAGGGCGGCGAAACGCATGGCATTCAAACATTCGGTGCTATCGTCCAACACCACTAGGAATTTCCGCATCAAACCCTCTCTCCGCACCTCCTCCCGGTGCGGTGCGATCATGGCGCGGGCGGGCGGCGCTGGCAATCGCTTTCACGCGCCGCTGCCGCCCAGGCCTTCAGCCGCGCTGACTTGCAGCCCAGTCCCAATACATTTCGCGCACCCGGCGCGTGACCGGGTTCTGGTTGTCCCCGGTGCCATATTGCGTATCGTCAAAGGCGCTGACAGGCGTGACTTTCATCATATTGCCCGACAGGAAAACCTCATCGGCGGCATGGAAGTCGTCAAAGCTGAGGACGGTCTCATGCACCTTCATCCCCGCCTCGCGCATGTTCGACATATGCCGCGCGCGGGTGATCCCGGCAAGGAAGGTGCCATTGGGGATGGGGGTGAAAACTTCGCCATCCTTGACCATGAAGACATTGGCGCTGGCGCTTTCGGCGACATTGCCCATGGCATCGGCGACCAGTGCGTTGCCAAACCCCTTGGACCGCGCCTCGACCATCATCCGGGCGTTGTTGGGGTAGAGACAGCCCGCCTTGGCGTTTACGACGTTATCCTCCAGCACCGGGCGGCGGAAGCGGGTGCGGGTGAGGGTGGTCGCGGCCTCGGGCGGGGCCATGGGGATGGCCTCTAGGCTGATGGCAAAGCCGGTGGCACCTTCGCGCGGCACGATGCCCAGCTCGTCGCCTGCCAGCGCCCAATACATGGGGCGGATATAGACCGCCTGATCGCGCGAATAGCTCTTCAGCCCCTCGCGGCACATCTCGACCATCTCGTCGGTCTCAACCGTGGGGGTGATCATCAGCGCCCGGGCCGAGCGGTTGATCCGCGCGCAATGCGCTTCAAGGTCCGGGGCGAGCCCGTCGAACAGCCGCGCCCCGTCGAAAACGGTGGTGCCCAGCCATGCCCCGTGGTCGGCGGCTTTGATGGTGGGCAGATCGCCGTCATGCCATGCGCCGTTGAAATAGGTCTTAATGTCTGTGCCGGTGGCCATGTGACGATCCTCAGGAATTGCTTCGGTAGATGCCCTCGGGCAGGTTCAGTGCCGCCGTCAGATCGCTCAGCTGCGCGGGGGACAGGGTGATCTTGGCCACACAGTCGGTTCGGGCGTCCCATTGCTCGATCGTGATCTGCCCCGCGAAGGCAGAGACGGTGACGTCCTCGCGCAGGGGGGCGTCGGATTCGTCGATCAGGGTGATGACGGTGGCGTCGAATTCATGCTCGATGGTAAACATGAGGGCACATTAGGGGTTGTGGGGCCAAGCGCAAGACCGCCGTTGCGGCGTCAAAGCTCCGTGAACGGGGGTGGCGGCGGCAGGGCGGCGTGATAGACAGGGGGCTCAAGCAAACCCGAGCGAGGAACAGCCGTGAAATTGTTGAATGCCCTTGGCGCATTTGCCGTCATCGCCCTGCTTTCGGCCTGTGAGGTGGCACCGATCCAAACAGGCCCGATTCCGGTCGACAGGCCGCAGACCACGGGGCAGGCAGGCCCACGGCTGAGCGCGAGCGCGGCGGCGCGGAGCTTTGTTCAGGTGGTCCGCACGCTTGAACCCGTGGCCGAACGGGAGTGTCGGAACCGGACCACGGGGATGAACTGCAATTTCAATATCGTGGTGGATGACCGCCCCGGTCAACCGGCCAACGCCTTCCAAACGCTTGACAAAAATGGCCGCCCCATCGTGGCATTCACGCTGGCGCTGATCGCTGACGCCCGTAACGAAGACGAGCTTGCCTTTGTGCTGGGCCATGAGACCGCGCATCACATCGCGGGCCATATTGAGCGCCAACAGCAGAATGCCATGGCAGGGGCGGTGATCTTTGCCGGTATCGCCACGCTGAGCGGGGGCGATGCGACTGCCGTGCGCACGGCGCAGGAGTTGGGCGCGGAGGTCGGCGCGCGCCGGTATTCCAAGGATTTCGAGCTTGAGGCCGACGCTTTGGGCACGATCATCACCGCACGGGCGGGCTATAATCCGCTGCGCGGGGCCGAGTTCTTTACCCGTATTCCCGATCCCGGCGACCGTTTCCTTGGCACGCATCCGCCCAACAGTTCGCGCATTGATATCGTGCGGCGCACCATGGCGGGGCTGTGACGGCTTGCGCAAACTGGGGCAGGTGCTGAACGACCGCGGGTCGAAATACGCGGTGTCGGGCTGCCCCGCGCGGAACCGGGCCGAGGTCGATGCCGCGTTGAAAGACCTCAAACGCGACAAATCCTATGCCAAGGCCACGCATAACACTTGGGCGGTGCTGCTCTCGGATGGGGGCGCGCTTAAGGGTGACGATGGCGAATCCGGCGCGGGCATGGTGATCGTGCGGATGTTGGAGCGCGAGGGGCTGACCGATCATCTGATCGTCGTCACCCGCTGGTACGGGGGCAAACATCTGGGCGGCGACCGGTTTCGCCATGTGCAGACCTGCGTGCGGGCCTATCTGGATGAGGTCGCAGGCTAAAGGCTGAGCGCGATGGCGGCAAAGAAACAGGCCGTGGCGACCAGCACAAAGACATGCCAGATCGCGTTTTGATAGCGCATACCGGGATGGGCATAGACCAAGGTGCCCGCGGAATAGGTCAGCCCGCCCGCGGCCACCAGCGCCAGCGCCGCCCCCGGCAGGTTGTGCCACATCGGGTAGATCAACAGGACCGAGAGCCAGCCCATACCAAGGTAGAGCGCGAGTGATCCGCGCGCATCGGTGCGCCAGAACCAGAGCTTGGCCACCGCGCCGATCACCGCCAGCGCCCAGACCACGCCAAGGATGCCATAGGCAAAGCCCGAACCGATCACCATCACCAGCGGCGTATAGGTGCCCGCAATCTTGAAATAGATCGCCGCATGATCGACCCGGCCCAGAAAGGCGCGGCTGCGGTCGAAGGGCAAAAGGTGATAGACGGCGGAGGCAGTGAAGGAGGCAAGGATGCAGCCTGCGTAGATCGCGGTGGCGGTCAACTGCCCCTCTTGCCCGGCGGCATGGATCATCAAAAGGATGCTGGCGGGAATGGCGAAGCCAAGGCTCAGCACATGCACGGTGCCGTCGGCCAAAGTCTCAGCGATGGAGGTCGGATAGCCCATGGCAGAAAGGTAGCAGCGAAACCGCCCTCTGCCATGGGTGACGAAAGGTAAAGCCCAGAGCCCGGTGGATCAGCGCGGTTTATTGCCGTCGATCCAGCGCGACATCAGGGTCTTGTCGCGAAAACACTCCTGCGGGACATCGCGGCGTTTCAAACGCGCAATGCGTTCAGCAAAGGCGACCTGTTTGGCGGAAGGATAGGCGGCAAAGGGCCCCTCCAGCGCCTGCGGTTTATGGGCGTCGATCCATTCCGAGACCGCCGCGCGATCCGCTTCGATCCCTTTGGGAAGCTCTTCGCCCGTTCGCTTGGCGAGGGACCGGGCGTATTGCATCTGCTTTTCGGTCGCGGGCATGCGGCGGTCGGCCTGTTTGGGCTGCGCGCTGTCGCTGCCACGGGGCGGGCGGCCTTGCTGCTCAAGGTCGAAGATGCCGGGAAACTGAGGTTGAAAAGACATGTGGTCATTCCTCTGCTACTGCGTTCTACATATAGAACAGAAAGGGAACATATTCAAGTCTCTCCGTAATCTCGCCCTTCCTTGGTAATATATCTAGTGGCGGGGGTGTTTTGTTCCGCAATATCTGTGATGCGTCTGCTATCGTAGCTGTTCCGCCGCCTCTGCGATCAGGTCCGCCGTCTTTACCATCCGCGCGGGCAAGAGCCGTCCGCGCCGCGAGGCGAGCCAAAGGTCATGCCAGCGCCGCTTGGGCAGAGGCAGCAGCCTGAGCCGGTCCTTGGCGGCAAAGGTTTCGACCCCGCTGCGCGGCAAAAGCGTATAGCCCACGCCCCGCGCCACCGCCGCCGGGATCTGGCCGATTTGGTTCACATAGCCGCGCAGGCGCATCCGGTCGGCCCCCGGATAGCTGTCCGGGAAATTTAGCTGGAGCAGATCGTCGGCATAGGCAAAACCATCGGGATGGGCGATGAAGCCGCGGCTTTCCAGATCGGCGAAACTTTCTATCTGTTCCAAGGCATTAACCGGCAGCACAAGGCAAAGTTCCTCGCGCCCCAGATGCCGCGCCTCGAGCCTTGCATGGGCCGGGTCATCGGCCAGCACGCCCAGATCGAAGCGGCCATCGAGCAGCCCGGCGCGGATCGTGGCTTGGGGTGCGGCTTCGAGGTGGAGGGAAAGGTCGGGCGCTTGGGCCATCCACGCCAGCAGCAGCGGCTGGAGCAGCATGGCGAAACTGCCGGAGCAGGCGATATGCACCACGCCCCGGTCGGGCAGGTCCGTCGCGATACGTTCGCGCAGGCGCTGCTCTTCTCGGCGGCGGGCAAGGCCGGTTTCGAACAGCGCTTCGCCCGCCGGGGTCAGGGTGAAACTTTTCGCGCGCGATCAGCGGCTGGCCCAACTGGTCCTCGAGCTTGCGCAGGTGCTGCGACACCCCCGGCTGGGTCATGTTGAGCCGCTGCGCCGTGCGGGTGAAATGGCCGGTCTCGCAAAGGGTGGTGAAGGTCTCAAGCCAAGTGGCGTTCAGCATGGCAAACGGTTCGTTATGATTTTGATGAGGTTTGATAATTTCACATATGGGGTGCGCTTGTCTATCTCAACCTTAGCGCAAACAGGAGACCGCATATGACCACCCCCCGTACCTTTTCTCACATCGGCCTATCCGTGCCGGACCTCGACGCCGCCGTGAAATTCTATTCCGAAGTGCTCGGCTTCTATGTCGTGATGCAGCCCACAGAAGCGGTGGAAGAAGACACCGCCATCGGCGTCATGTGCACCGATGTCTTTGGCCCCGGATGGGGATCGCTGCGCATCGCCCATCTGGCGACAGCGGATGGCATCGGGATCGAAATCTTCGAATTCCCCGGCAACTACGCCCCCGCTGAAAAGCTGGAGCACAAGCGCCACGGCACTTTCCACTTCGCCATTCAAGACCCCGATGTCGAAGGTCTGCTGGAGCGGATCATCGCGGCGGGCGGCAAGCAGCGGATGCCGGTGCGGGAGTATTTCCCGGGCGAGAAACCCTACCGCATGGTCTATGTCGAAGACCCCTTCGGCATCGTCTTCGAGCTTTACAGCCACAGCTATGAGTTGACCTATTCGGCGGGCGCTTACGCCTGATACCAGCCCTTGGGGGCGTCAGGTGATCTGACGTCCCCAAAGGTCATATTCGCCGGCCTCTTCGACTTCGACAGTGACGATGTCGCCGATTTTGAGGTTCTGAAAATCCTCGTCGATGAAAAGGTTGCCGTCGATCTCGGGCGCGTCGGATTTGGTGCGGCAGGTGGCGGCGTCTTCGTCGATCTCATCCACGATCACGTCGAGGTGTTTGCCGACCTTGGCGGCGAGCTTGGCCTCTGAAATCGCCTGCGCCTTTTCCATGAAACGCTCCCAACGGTCCTGTTTAATCTCGGGCGCCACATGATCCGGCAGCGCGTTCGACCGCGCGCCTTCGACGTTTTCGTATTGGAAGCATCCGACCCGGTCGAGCTGCGCCTCGTCGAGCCAATCGAGCAGGGTCTGGAACTCCGCCTCGGTCTCACCCGGGTAGCCGACGATGAAGGTCGAGCGCAGGGTGATGTCGGGGCAGATGTCGCGCCATGCGGCGATCTCGTCCAGCGTCTTCGACGCCGCTGCGGGGCGGGCCATGCGTTTCAGCACATCGGGATGCGCGTGTTGGAAGGGGATGTCGAGATAGGGCAGCACCAGACCCTCGGCCATCAGCGGGATCAGCTTTCGCACATGCGGGTAGGGGTAAACGTAGTGCAGCCGCACCCATGCACCGAGCGAGCCAAGATCACGGGCCAGATCGGTGATATGGGCACGGTGGCCGCGGTCTTCGGCATGTTTGATGTCGACCCCGTAGGCGGAGGTGTCTTGGCTGATGACCAAGAGTTCCCTCACGCCATTGTCGACCAGCCGCTCGGCCTCGCGCAGCACCGCATGGGCGGGGCGCGATTGTAGGCGGCCCCGCATGTCGGGGATGATGCAGAACTTGCACTTGTGGTTACAGCCCTCGGAAATCTTGAGGTAGCTGTAGTGCCGCGGGGTGAGGGAGACCTGCTGCGCGGGCAGAAGGTCGATGAAGGGATCGGGGCTGGGCGGCACCGCGCCATGCACCGCGTCGAGCACCTGTTCGTATTGATGCGGGCCCGTGACGGCGAGGATCTTGGGATGATGTTCGCGGATGTAGTCAGGCTCGGCCCCGAGGCAGCCAGTGACGATCACCTTGCCGTTTTCCGTGAGCGCCTCGCCGATGGCATCGAGGCTTTCGGCCTTGGCACTGTCGAGAAAGCCGCAGGTGTTCACGATCACCGCATCCGCGCCCGCGTAATCGGGCGAGACGCCATAGCCCTCGGCGCGAAGCCGGGTCAGGATGCGTTCGGAATCGACCAATGCCTTGGGACAACCGAGGCTGACCATGCCGATGGTCGGCTGGCCGGGGCGGGCGGGATCGCTGATCTTCGCCTGCGGGGCGAGGTCGGGGCGCAGATTGGGTGGGTTTGTGCTCATGGCTTGGGCTATAAGGCAAGCGGATGAGCGGGGAAAGAGCCGCCAGGCAGGAGGAGAGAGCCATGAGATGGATTATACGGGTCATCGGCGCGCTGTTGCTGATCGTCGTGATCATGCTGGGGGCGTTGTTCCTGCTGCCCGCAGAGCGGATCGCGCGGATCGCCAGCGATCAACTCAGCCGGATGACTGGGCGCGAAGTGTCGATCACCGGGGATGTGGGCGTGACGCTCTGGCCGGTGCTGGGGGTGACCGCGGGCGGGCTTAAGGTTGGCAATGCCGATTGGACCGACAAGGGCGCGCTGCTGACGGCGGCCAATGCGGCGATCGGGGTGGATGCGGGCGCGCTTTTGCGTGGTGAGATACGCATCACCAATATCGCAGCGCAAAGCCCGGTGATCCGGTTGGAGCAGCGTCTTGATGGGCGCGCAAGCTGGCAGTTCACCGACAGTGCCAGCGGCGCGCGGATCGAGACCGAGAGCGCGCCGAGCGCAAGCCGCCGTCCGCTCAGCATCCAGAAGCTGACGGTGACCGATGCCACGCTGATCTATGACGCCGAAGGGGCGGACCTGCTGCGTTATGATGGTGTCGATCTGGCGCTGGACTGGCCCGAGCGGGGCGGGGCGGCGAAGATCACCGCCAGCATGGCGCCAGCGGGCGAGCCGGTTAAGCTTGCCGCGCGGATCGAAGGTTTTGCGGATTTTCTGGAGGGCGGCGTGCAGCCGCTGCGGGCGGAGCTTGCGACGGGCGGAGGCGAAGCGTCATTCGACGGGCGCGGATCGCTCAATGGGGCGCTGGCGGGGGATATCCGGATCGACAGCCCCGATACGGCGCGCTTTCTGGCGTCGCTCGGCACGGGCGCAGTCGCGCTGCCGCGCGGTTTGGGTCGGTCGGTCGATCTGCGCTCTGGGCTGACCCTGACGGCGGATCGGCGTCTGTCGCTGAGCAATATCGCGGCGGATTTGGGCGGCAACAGCCTGACCGGGCAGGCCGATCTGGCCCTGAACGGCACGCCCCGGATCACCGCGAACCTGCGCACCGGGGCGCTGGACCTCTCGGCCTTGTCCGAGGAAACGGCAGAGACGGACGGCAGCGGCAACCCGGGCGCGGCGAAAACAGAGGGCTGGTCACGGCAAGAGATCAACGCCGATTGGCTCGCGGCTTTTGACGGGAACATCGCCCTGAGCGCGGAAAGCATCAATCTGGGGCAGTTCGACCTTGGCCCCACCCGCGCTGTGCTGCGCAATGAGCGTTCGCGGATGGTCTTTGATCTGAGGGACATGAACGTCTATGGCGGCAAGGTCGCGGGGGAGTTCGTGATGAACAACCGCGGTAGCCTGTCGGTGGGCGGCAGGCTGCAAGCGCAGAACGTGCAGATGCGCGACCTGCTGGAGGATACCGCCGGGGTGACGCGCTTTACCGGGGCGGGCGATGCGGACCTGTCGTTCCTCGGGGTGGGGCAGTCGATCGACGCGATTATGCGCTCGCTCAGCGGCTCCGGCGCGCTGACCATGGGCCGCGGCACGATTGCGGGGATCGACTTGGACGCGCTGCTCGGCTCCGTCGATGCCGAAGGTGGCAGCACGGTGTTCGATTCCGTGGAAGCGACATTCGACATCGCCAAGGGCGTCTTGCGCAACGACGATCTGTCGATGCTGCTGCCGAATTTCAACGCGACGGGGGCAGGGCAGGTCGATCTGGGGGCGCAGACGCTCGACTATACGGTCACGCCTAAGGCGCTGCGCGTCAATGCGTCGCGCGGGGGGCTGGCGGTGCCGGTTCGGATCAGGGGGCCATGGGCCGACCCTGAGATCAAGGCCGACCTGCGTGCCGCGATCGACCTGAACTTTGCCGAAGAAAAGCAGCAGGCCGAGGATGTCCTGCGCCAGAAGATACAGGAAGAATTGAACATCGCGCCCGACGACACCCGCTCGACCGAGGATATCGTGAAGGATGAGTTGGAGAATGCGGTCAGACGCGAGTTGTTCAAACTGTTCGACTAGCCGCCTCACGCCGCCCGCCTCCGCCTGCCGAAACTCATGGTGGCGCAGGCGGGCGGGCTGCGGTAAGGCTGACGCGACATTCTAGGAGAGGCGCAATGGCCAACGATCTTTTCAACAGCTTCATGACCGGCCCCGACGAACAGGGTCGTTTCGGCGATTTCGGCGGGCGCTTTGTCTCGGAAACGCTGATGCCGCTCATTCTTGAGCTGGAAGAGCAATATGAGAAGGCCAAGACCGACGACAGTTTCTGGGCCGAGATGCACGACCTCTGGACTCATTACGTTGGTCGCCCCAGCCCGCTTTATCACGCCGAACGGCTGACCGAGCATCTGGGCGGCGCCAAGGTCTATATGAAGCGCGACGAGCTGAACCACACCGGCGCGCATAAGATCAACAACGTGCTGGGGCAGATCATCCTTGCCCGCCGGATGGGCAAGAAACGCATCATCGCCGAGACCGGCGCGGGCCAGCACGGTGTGGCCACCGCGACGGTCTGCGCCAAGTTTGGCCTGAAATGCGTGGTCTATATGGGCGCGCATGATGTTGAGCGTCAGGCTCCCAACGTCTTCCGCATGCGCCTGCTGGGCGCCGAGGTGGTGCCGGTGACCTCCGGTCGCGGCACGCTGAAGGACGCGATGAATGACGCGCTGCGCGATTGGGTGACCAATGTGCGCGACACTTTCTATTGCATCGGCACCGTGGCCGGGCCGCACCCCTATCCGGCGATGGTCCGCGATTTTCAGGCGATCATCGGCAAAGAGGTGCGCGAGCAGATGGAGGCGGCCGAGGGCCGTCTGCCCGATACGGTGATCGCCGCCATCGGCGGGGGGTCGAACGCCATGGGGCTGTTCTACCCCTTCCTTGACGACAAATCGGTGAACATCATCGGGGTCGAGGCCGGCGGCAAGGGCGTGGACGAGAAGATGGAGCATTGCGCCTCGCTTACCGGTGGGCGTCCGGGCGTGCTGCATGGCAACCGCACCTATCTGTTGCAAGACGACGACGGGCAGATCCTTGAGGGCTATTCGATCTCTGCCGGGCTCGACTATCCCGGCATCGGGCCAGAGCATTCCTGGCTGCACGACATTGGCCGGGCGCAATATGTCTCGATCACCGACCGCGAGGCGCTGGAGGCGTTCCAACTGTGCTGCGCGCTCGAAGGGATCATCCCGGCGCTTGAGCCGAGCCACGCGCTGGCCCATGTGCTGAAGATCGCGCCGGAACTGCCGAAGGACCACCTGCTGGTGATGAACATGTGTGGCCGGGGCGACAAGGACATCTTCACCGTCGCCCGCGCATTGGACTTCGATATGGGTGAATTCGCCTAAATCCCCCATCCGAATCCGAGCCGAGTTTGACGGGTCCGCGTGAAAACGCGGGCCCGTCTTTATATGCGGCGCTGCGCGGTAGGTGATTTGCACATAAACTTTGGGCAGGGGGCGAAGTTCTTTGCCGAAAAAGCGCGAAAAAACTTTCATAGCGCGAAAAGACCGGCTAGCCTTTGGTTGCAGCCCGCGCGCCCGCCCGCGAAACACCGTTTCGCCCTTACAGGCTTGACGCTAAGGCAATCCACCCCCGTTTTTGGCACCCGATCGGCACCGTAAACGAAAGTTTATGGTGCTCCTTCAGGGGTTTAGATCGGACGATTTAAACCCGGGGCAGATAGCCAATCCCCCCTCGAATGCCCTTTTCCCTGTCATCCCAACAACGCCGCGTCACCGATGAACGGCTCGAAACCCAACCCGGGACTGAAAGGAACACGACATGAAAAACGCATTCGCAACCGCTGCACTGATCCTTGCCACAGCAGGCACCGCCGCTTTCGCGCAGGGCATGGAAGGCCAGCAAGTCGGCTATTCCGCAGATAACGCAGATGCCGCCTATTCGACACGCAACGTCACTTCCGACGCTCTGAGCTTTGACGACCTGCGCGCCGAGACACCTGCCGAGGCAACAGCAACCGTCTTCGTCACCACGCAAGACGCACAGAAAGATGGCCGTTTCGTCCGCTAATCGCGGGCCACGGCTCCTCCCCCCTAACTTTCTCCCCGAAAGGCTAAAACGATGAAAAAGACACTCGCAACAACCGCACTGATCCTCGCTACCGCAGGCACCGCTGCTTTCGCTCAGGGCATGGAAGGCCAGCGCATCGGCTACAACGACAAGACCGACAACGGCGTTTCCTACTCCAGCCGCAGCGAAGCCGTGGATGAGACCAAGCTGAAAATTTTCAAAGACGGTATCCTGCGCGCCGAAGACCTCTCGGACGTGACCATCACCGTCTTCCCGACCGCGCAGAGCGACGCGTCGGTCAACCGTTTCCCGCGCTGATCACTGCGCGACCCTGACTTTCCCCCGAAAGGACACGACATGAAAAAGACACTCGCAACCACCGCCCTGATCCTTGCCACCGCAGGCTCCGCCGTTTTCGCACAGGGCATGGAAGGCCAGAAAATCGGCTATAACGACAAAGCTGACGCAGGCGTTTCCTACTCCAGCCGCAACGACGCGGTCGACAATGTGAAGTTGGACATCTTCAACAGCGGCACCTTCCGCGCAGAGGATACATCCGATGTGACCGTCACTGTTTTCCCCGCCGCGCAAGACGCCGAGAAGATGAACCGTTTCCCGCGCTAAGACCGGCCTGATGCCTGCTAAGGCATTGCGACAAAACAGTCTTCCGGCCGGCTGATTAACCCTGAAACTGGCCTTAACGAAATGCACTCGCCCCCCGGGGCGGGTGCCAAATCACTAAGGGTTGATCAAGGCGCATGCCCGCCATCCCTTGCACTTCGGTGAGCCGCGGTTAAATACGGCGGATACTAAGGCAAGGCTTCACCATGAATAATAAGAAAAAGATCGCACTGTGGGTTATCGCCGCTCTACAGTTCAATGCCACTGTCTATTTCGTGCTTGTTTTTGCACTGGAGGGGCGCGGCGTGACGCTTTTCGGCACCCCGCTGGCTGACATTGGACCGAACAAGGGTATTCAGGTTTTGGGTCTGATTCTCGGGGTCGTTCTGGGCTGGATGGCGCTGCGGATGAGCCTCCAGCGCGCCGAGCGGGCAGAGACGGCGCTGCGTCATTGTACGGTGGAATTCGCCGATGTGCTCGAAGAACACTTTCGCGAATGGCACCTCACCCCGGCCGAGCGGGATGTGGCGATTTTCCTGACCAAGGGTTTGAATACACGCGATATTGCGGAAATGCGCGGCACGTCCGAAGGGACCGTCAAGGCGCAGACCAATGCGATTTACCGCAAGGCGGGCGTGACCGGGCGGACCCAGCTTCTCAGCACCTTTATCGAAGACTTGATGGACGATTCCCTGATGCCGCGTCCCAAGTCGAAACTGCATCTCTGCCACGCGGCCTAAGGGCGGCGTGGCGCCTCAGCGCGTCAGTTCCAAAATATCGAAATCGCTTTCCACTGCCGGTGACGGGAAGAGCAGCCGCGCGCGGGTGGGGCTGACCCGCTGGAACACGGCCACGTCGCTTTGCACCTTGCCGCCAGAGGTGAAATCCGCGGGCAGATCGGCATAATCGGGCGGCGTTTCGCCCCGGACATAGCCCACCCCGGCATAGATCGCGCGGCCTTCGCGCAGGGTGATCTCGCCCTTCGTAAGCTGCGAACCGGTGAGTTTTTCAAAGGTGAAACCGCGATCGCTGGCGGTAAAGCGGCATTTGAACGGCGAATAGGCCACAAGCGGGCTGATCCCGCCCAGCTTGATCGTTCGGCACGACCAATCGCCCTGCAAATCGGCGGAGAATGCGACCTGAGGTTTGCCGGAAAGCGCACGGGTCAGCGCCGCCACATCCCCGGCGTCGCCCCCGTTTAGCGCTTGCATCATGGCATCGCCAAAGGCGGAATCGAAATCGTCGAGCCGAGCGCTATCGGCGGGGCGGAGCGTGGTTTCCGCCCAAGCCGTGACGGGCAAAAACAGCAGGAGCGGCAAGAGACGCAGGCGCATGGTTATTCCTCACTCGGGTCGATGGCATGGGCGCGCAGCACTTCTAGCGGCACGATATCGAGCGCGCGCAAATGGGTGGCGGCCAGATGCACCCGCGGGGCGCAGCCCTCATCCGCGGCTTGCAGGAACCGCGCGGCACAAAGGCACCATGCGTCGCCCGGCTTCAGCCCGGCAAAGCCGAACTCAGGCCGCGGGGTGCTGAGGTCATTGCCGACATATTTCGAATAGGCCAGAAATTCTGCCGTCATCACCGCGCAGACCGTATGGCTGCCCTGATCCTGCGCGCAGGTGTTGCAATGGCCATCGCGGAAAAAGCCCGTGACCGGATCGGTCCCGCAGATGGCAAGGGGCTGGTTCAGAACGTTGATGCTGTCGTCCGGGGTCATGGCTTCCTTTCTGTCTCAGCTTTCCTAGTCGAGTGAGGCCGCGATCTGGCGGAAAATCTCGATGTTTTGTTCCGCCACCCCGGCCTCACGGAATTTGCGATCGGCGGCATTGGTGGCGATGACCACATCACGGGCGCTGTCGACATAGATGTACTGCCCATAGACGCCGCGCGCCATATATTCCCCCTCAGGCGCGCCTTGCGGGATCCACCATTGGTAGCCGTAACCGATGCGTCCCTCGGCGGTGGGGGCGGTGGGGCTGGTCGATTCCTTCACCCAGTCTTCGGGCACGATTTGCTGGCCGTTCCACTGCCCGCCTTGGGCGAACATCTGGCCGAAACGGGCATAGTCGCGCGTGGTCATGTTCAGCCCGCCGAGCACGAAGGCGGTGCCGGAGCCATCGACGATGTAATAGGGCGCATGTTCCAGCCCCAAGGGCGCGATGACCTTCTCGCTCAGCAACTCCGGGACGCTGCGCCCGGTGGCGCCCCGCACCACCATGCCGAACACATGGGTGTCGATCGACACATATTGCCACTGGCTGCCCGGCGCGGTGAAGGTCTCGGACAATTCGGCGGTGAAATCGTCGAGCTTGCCGCCAAGTGCCACCACCCGGCCCATGCGATTGATGTCTGAATCGTAGTCCAGATAATCTTCGTCAAAGGTGACGCCGCTGGCCATATGCAGCACGTTGCGCAGGCTGGCCCCGTCATAGGCGCTGCCCTTCAGGCTGGGGGCATATTTGATCACCGGATCGTCGAGGGATGCGATCTGGCCCTCCTCCAGCAGGATGCCCACGAGCGCCGAGAGATAGCTTTTCGCCACGGACCAGCTGATGCGGCGGTCTTCGGGGCCGGTGCCTTTGAAGTAGTTCTCATAAACGATGGCGCCGTCTTTCAGCACCACCAGCGCGGTCACGTCACGGGCCGCGATCCAGTCCTCGACCGCTTCGGGCAGTTCGGTTTCGGGGCCATAGGGAAGCTCGGTCGTCAGCCCGTTCCCGCGTGGGACGGGGGCGGAGAGGAAAGCGCCGTCCATATGGCTGAAGTTGTGCACGATCTTCTCTTCGGAGAAGAGAGAGTTCACCGCCAGGAGCCGCTCGATCTCTTCCCGCTTCCAAAGTCCGATGACGATGGCCGCCAACAAAAGCGCCAGCAAGACCCGGCCCAGCCATTTTCCGAATGCACGCATGATATCCCCCCTGTTGGCCCGCAGTGAACCACGGCGCGGGGGCGGGGGCCAGCCCGACATTGCGTCAGGAGGGGCGTCAGGGGGGAGGGGCGTCAGGAGGGGTGCGTCGCGCGGAAAGCGTCAGCGGAAACGGTCCATCAGCTTTTGCAGCGGCGATTGGGGCTCTGCCTCCGGTTCGGGCTTGCTGGGGGCGGGCTTTGGCTGGGCTTCGGTGGGTTTCTTTGGGCCCTTGCTGCCGGTGCCCGAGCGGGGCGGGGCCACGCGCAGCGCCACGGCATTCATGAACCGCCCGGTGTCGCCCCGCGCAAGGTCCGCCGCTCCGTCAGAGACGCCGCGCAGCACATCATTCAGCCAGCCCTCGTCAGCCTTGGGGAAATCGCGCAGCACATAGCCCGCCACCGCGTCCTTATGGCCGGGGTGGCCGATGCCCATGCGCACGCGGTCATAGTCCGCCCCGATATGCGCGTGGATCGAACGCAGCCCGTTGTGGCCTGCATGGCCGCCGCCGGTCTTGCATTTGACCTTACCGGGGGCGAGGTCCAATTCATCGTGGAAGACGATCACATCGGCGGGGTCGATCTTGTAGAACTTCACCGCCGCCTGCACCGATTGGCCGGAGTTGTTCATAAAGGTTTCCGGCTTGAGCAGCACCGCCCGGTCAGAGCCGAAACGCCCCTCGCTGACGCTGCCTTGAAACTTGCCCTTCCACGGGGAAAACCCGTGGTCATCGGCAATGCGGTCCAGCGCCATGAAGCCGATGTTATGGCGGTTGCGGGCATATTTTCCGCCCGGGTTGCCGAGGCCGACGATCAGTTTCATGGGGCATCTCCTGTGGTTGGACGCAGTCTAACAACTGGGGCGGGGGAGTGAAATGGCGCGCGGGGGCTGGAATCTTTGAAAGATTCCGGGGGCGATTTCTTTAAAAGAAATCGGGGCCCCAACGCAAAACGGGGCCGCGTGATGCGACCCCGTTTCAGCACGGCCTTGCGGCGCGCTATCATTCACCGTCGGGCGGGCCCATTTCGGTTGTCGGCACTTCGTCCGCTGCCGTGTCGTCATCTTCGTCTTCCGACGCGGCCAGACCAGCAGGTGCAGAGATCGTGGCGACGACGAAGTCGCGGTCGATCGTGGGTTTCACACCTTCGGGCAGGTCGACGCGGCTGATGGTCGCGCTGTCGCCGATTTCGAGGCCGGTGACGTCGACGGTCACATGCTCGGGGATGTCCGCGGCGGTGACGACCAGTTCAACTTCCGGACGGACCAGAGTGAGCACGCCACCCTTTTTCAGGCCGGGGCATTCTTCTTCGCCTTTGACTTCGACGTTGATGAACAGGTTGATCTTGGTGGTCCGCTTGAGGCGCATCAGGTCGATGTGCGTCGGCAGATCCTTGACAACGTGGCGCTGAACGTCGCGGCAGATCACACGAACGTCGTCGTGGCCTTCAACCTTGAGGTTGAACAGGGTCGCTTTGAAGCGGCCTGCGCGCAGCTTGGTCAGCAGTTTGTTGAAAGGGATGTTGATCGGCAACGGCTCTTTGTCGCCACCAAACACGATACCCGGAACCATGCCATCGCGGCGTGCCTGACGAGCGGCGCCCTTGCCTGTCCCCGTGCGTTCCAAGGCTTCAAGATCAGGAATCTCTCCGGCCATTTTAGTCTCCAAATTTGTTAGGGCGGGAATCCTCCAAGGCTGTATTCCCGCGTGAAGCCGCGCGTATAGACCGGTTTTGCCCGGCTGGAAAGGGCAAAAGGGCGGGGGCGGCGCTATTCCTGCGGCGTGCGCAGATACCCGTCCGCCGCCATGAGCCGGTCATAGAGGGCGAATTCCTTGGCGCGTGCGGCGCGCAGGCGGGATTCGATCTCATGCGACAGGGGCGCGGGCAGATCGGGTGAGACGTTCTTGGGTTTAAGCTTGACCTCCCGCCCCAGTCTTTCAGCCAGAAAATCGCGAAAGGCCGGTTGGCGTTCATAGGCGAAGAGGTGCTCGACCAGCAGGTCGCCGTGGTCAGAGGTCAGAAAGGAAAACTGGCTGCCGATCTGCGCGCGGGGCGGCGGCGCGTCGGATATGACTTCGAGCGCGAAGTCCTCGAAACTGAGCCCCTTGGTGCTGAGCGGTTTGCCATCCAGCCGGGGTTGGCTGCGGTAGCGATACCAGCTTCGGATTTGCTCGACAGGGTTGCGCATCACCGCCACGGCCTCGGGAGAGGCCGAGAAGGTCTCCTGCAAAAAGGGCAGCACGCGCCGCCGATAACGCAGGGCGGTTACATGTTTGCGCCCCCGCGAAAAGATGATCTCGGCCTCGGGTTTCAGCGCCATTTCGACAGCGGTGGTCCCGGTTTTCGGCGTGGCGAGAAAGGTAAGGTTGCGGCTGAGAAAGATCAGCATGTGCCCGGATCGCGCGGACGTTCCTGCCAGTCACCGCCGAAGTTGCGCGGGATCAGCAGGTTGTGCCGCCCGAGATTGGCAATTTGCGTCTCTCCGCAGAGCGCCATGGTCAGGTCCAGCTCGCGGTGGATCACCTCCAGCGCGCGGGTCACGCCCGGCTGGCCCATCGCGCCCAGCCCATAGATGAAGGCGCGCCCGATGTAGGTGCCCTTGGCCCCCATCGCCATGGCTTTGAGCACGTCCTGACCCGAGCGGATACCGCCATCGAGATGCACTTCGATCTGATTGCCCACCGCGTCGAGGATCTCTGGCAACATGCGGATCGAGCTTAGCGCCCCATCGAGCTGCCGCCCGCCGTGGTTGCTTACGATGATCGCATCGGCCCCGACTTTCAGCGCCATGCGCGCGTCCTCGGCATCCAGAATGCCCTTGAGAATGACCTTGCCGCCCCATTGCTCTTTGATCTTGGCGATCTTGTCCCAATCAAGCGAGGGGTCGAACTGTTCCGCCGTCCAAGCGCCAAGGTCGGCGTTGTCGGTGACCCCATGCACATGGCCCACGATATTGCCGAAATGCCGCCGTTTCGCGCCCAGCATCTCGCGTCCCCAGCCCCATTTGGTGGCGAGGTTGGCGAGTGTTTTAACCGTCAGTTTGGGCGGGGCGGAAAGGCCGTTTTTCAGGTCTTTGTGGCGCTGTCCGAGGATTTGCAGATCGAGCGTGATGACGAGGGCCGAGCAGTTCGCGTCTTTCGCGCGCTGGATCAGGCGGCTGACATAGTCCTGATCGCGCATGGTATAGAGTTGAAACCAAAAGGGTTTTGTCGTCGCCTCTGCCACGTCTTCGATGGAGTTGATGGACATGGTCGAGAGGGTGAAGGGCACGCCAAAGGCTTCGGCTGCGCGCGCGGCTTTGATTTCCCCGTCGGCGCATTGCATCCCCGTCAGGCCCACTGGGGCGAGGGCCACCGGCATGGCCACATCCTCGCCGATCATCTGCGTCGCGGTGCTGCGCCCCGACATATCCACGGCGACCCTCTGGCGCAGACGGATTTGGTCAAAATCGCTGCAATTCTCGCGGAAGGTCTGCTCGGTCCAGCTGCCCGATTCCGCGTAGTCATAGAACATCTGGGGGACGCGGCGTTTGTAGATGCGTTTGAGATCGTCAATGTTGGTGATGACGGGCATGGGCCACCTGTGCTGAATGGGTTAACTTTTGGTAGCAACTGGTGGGGGGCTTGGCAATTGGGAAGGCTGCGGCAACGAAAAAGCCCGCGCGGCCAATGGGGCTGCGCGGGCGTGGGCTCGTTTCCTGAAGCGAAGGGGCTTAGGCTGAATGCGCCCCGTCGGCCAGTGATTTCACAAAGCTCAGCACATCCTCTGCGCTGTCGCCATTGGCGATCCGGCTGACGATGGCCGAACCGATCACCACACCGTCGGCCACTTCGGCGATGGCGCGGGCTTTCTCGGGCGTGTTGACGCCAAAGCCCACGATGACAGGCAGGCCGCTGGCCTTTTGAATGCGCGCCACCTCGGGCGAGACATCCGCGGCATTGGCTTCGGCCGAGCCGGTGATGCCGGTGATCGAGACATAATAGACAAAGCCCGAGGTGTTCTGCACCACGCGCGGCAGGCGCTTGTCATCGGTTGTGGGGGTCGCGAGGCGGATGAAATTCAACCCGGCGTCCTGCGCGGGCAGGCAAAGCTCGATGTCTTCTTCGGGCGGCAGATCGACCACGATCAACCCGTCGATCCCGGCGTCTTTGGCTTCTTTCAGGAAGGTTTCGACGCCCATGGAGTAGATCGGGTTGTAATAGCCCATCAGCACGATCGGCGTCGTGTCGTCATTTTCCCGAAAGGCGCGGACCATTTCCAGCGTGCGGTTCAGCGTCATGCCCCCTTCGAGGGCGCGTTGACCGGCAAGCTGGATCGTCGGGCCATCGGCCATCGGATCGGTGAAGGGCAGGCCAAGTTCGATGATGTCCACCCCGGCGGCGGGCAGGCCGCGCACGATTTCCAGCGAACGGTCGAAATCCGGGTCGCCCGCCATCACGTATGAGACAAACGCCTTTTTGCCGCGGGCGCGGAGATCTTCGAATTTGGCGTCGATACGGGTCATGTGGCTTGCCTCATTTGGTGCTTTCCTCGGCAATGCCGAATGTCGCAGTGAAAATCAATCCACCGCGGGGCAGGGGGCGGCAAAATTCGCCGCGCGGGCGCCTATGGCAGGCCGCGCCCTTCCATTTCGCCCAAAGCCTCCTATCTCATGAGCCATGAATTATGTACTCGCCCTTTTCCTGCCGCCGCTGTCGATCCTGCTGATCGGACGGCCGATCCTGTCCATCGTGGTGTTTCTGATCTGGCTGCCCGCGATCATCTTTTCGGGCGGACTGACGCATCCGATGTTCATCCTGCTGGCTTGGATCCTGATCTATCAGGCGCATCAGGACCGACGCGCGCGCTGAGCCTTGCGCTTTACGGCCCGTACCCCTAACACACGCGCAGCTTTTATAGGGGTATCGTCATGGGTTTCAAAATGGGCATCGTCGGTCTGCCGAACGTCGGCAAATCGACCCTTTTCAACGCGCTGACCCGCACCGCTGCGGCGCAGGCCGCGAATTTTCCGTTCTGCACCATCGAGCCCAACGTCGGCGAGGTGGCAGTGCCCGATGCGCGGCTCGACAGACTAGCCGAGATCGCCAGTTCGAAAAGCATCATCCCCACGCGCATGACCTTCGTCGACATTGCCGGTCTGGTGAAGGGCGCGTCCAAGGGCGAAGGTCTGGGCAACCAGTTCCTCGCCAATATCCGCGAAGTCGACGCCATCGCCCATGTGCTGCGTTGTTTTGAAGACGGTGACGTGACCCATGTCGAAGGCCGCGTTGACCCGGTGGCCGATGCCGAGACCATCGACACCGAACTGATGCTGGCCGACATCGAGAGCATCGAAAAACGGCTGCAGAACATCGTCCGCAAAGTGCGCGGTGGCGACAAGGAAGCGGTCCAGCAAGAACGCCTGATGCGCATGGCGCTGGAAGCGCTGGAAGACGGCAAGCCCGCCCGCGTGGTCGAGGTGGACGAGGAGGACGCCAAAGCGTGGCGCATGCTCCAACTGCTGACGACCAAACCGGTGCTCTACGTCTGCAACGTGGGCGAATCCGAGGCCGCCGACGGCAATGAGCATTCCGCCAAAGTCGCCGAGATGGCCGCCGCACAGGGCAATTCCCATGTCGTGATTTCCGCCCAGATCGAGGAAGAGATCAGCCAGCTTGAAACCGAAGAGGCCGAGATGTTCCTCGAAGAGATGGGCCTGAAGGAGGCCGGGCTCGACCGTCTGATCCGCGCGGGCTACGAGTTGTTGCATCTCGAGACCTATTTCACCGTCGGCCCCAAGGAAGCGCGCGCCTGGACCATCAAGTCCGGCACCTCTGCGCCCAAGGCGGCTGGCGTCATCCATGGTGATTTCGAGAAAGGTTTCATCCGCGCTGAGACCATCGCCTATGATGATTTCGTGAGCCTTGGCGGGGAAGGCCCTGCGAAAGAAGCGGGCAAGATGCGGGCCGAAGGCAAGGGCTATATCGTCAAAGACGGTGACGTGCTGCACTTCCTGTTCAACACCTGATCGGCGGGGCAGGGGGCAAGGCCTCCGCCCACATAAAAAACCCGGCAGCGCGCGCTGCCGGGCTTTTTGTTTGTCGGGGCAACAGCTTACTTGCTGTCATTGCCCGGGCCGAAGCCACCGTAGACATAGCCTTCACCGGGGCTGCGCAGGGCGCTGCGCGTGCTCATTACGGTGTCGCGGTCCTTGGCGTTGTCGGCAGTGTTCAGCATGATGTCATTCGCCTTGGTCGAGGCGTTCGGGTTCCGCATCCGGTCATTGTTGCCATAGACATCGCCCGCGTCTGCGCTCACCGAAGTGTCGAGGAAAATGTCGTTGTGACGGGTGGAGTTGTCGGCAACGGCAGCGGTGGAAATCAAAGCGGCGGCGGCGGTGGTCATGATGAGTTTCATAGCGTGTTCCTTCAGGTTTCCGTTTCTATCGCGTCATTGCGATGTCATCGTTTGTGGTGAAGTAACGGGCGGTCCCCCGTGAAGGTTTCGCTGCGGTCGCAAGGTTGGGGGCCAGGCGGGGCGTTTCGCTTGTTCGAAGGAGGGCGGGGTTCTGTTTTTATGTAACTAATCAAATGGTTATCCACTCCCTCGCACCGTTTCACAAGTTAATCACGCTGCCGTGTAAGTTGCTACAGCCGCACCAAATGGCCGGAAAATTCCGCCTACGAAGGGGATGGGCGCGGCTGTTTCTGCGCAGCAGCACGGTTAATAGCGCAGCATTCCGTCGCAGGGCGGCAGATACGAGAGCCGAAAAAGAAACCCACCGCAAGAAATGCAGAATTTCCCGCGAATTTCGCCTTGCCCCTCGGGCGCGACCTCTTTAGACGGGTCGACGGAGACGTGGCCGAGTGGTCGAAGGCGCTCCCCTGCTAAGGGAGTAGGCCCGGAAGGGTCTCGAGGGTTCGAATCCCTTCGTCTCCGCCACCAAAACCTACATGACAGCGCCGCCCCACATAGGGCCGTCATCGCACGCGCCCTTATCGTACCCCTGATTGGCAATTCCGTCACACCCCGGCACGGTCTCACCAGCCCTCCGCCTTATTCTCGGCAGAATTTTCAGCCAACATTCTAACCATCCGGGGGGACCAAATCCTTGGCGATGGCGGCGAGGCGCCCCACCGCTTGGCGAAAGGGAGGTTCCAGATGTTGGTTAACGTAAGAGACTGGTCTCGCATCCTGCATAATTGCATTTTCTCCGATGCCGATCAGTCGCTCTGTGCAAGGGCGTGGCAATACCGGGAGGAGAGCGTTCTTTGGGCGCTTTGGGTCATGATCTTCACCCCGGGCCACTGCGAGCGGAGTTTCCGCCACCACCGCAAGTTGCTCCGACTCAAGGCGCGCAGGTCCGCGGGCAGCCGCGGGTAACAACGCCACCGACAAGCGCTTCAGCCCCGCGGAATTATCCCGCTGGGTAGTTGCATGCAGATGCATTCACGTTCACTTTGCCGGCAACGCCAAAGGCGGCCGGTTTGACCGCGCCGCTGGCCTTACCCAAGCAAAGGACAGCCATGCTTCGTCACGATCCCATTTACCCGTCCCACCGATCTCCCGTGGTTGCCGACAATGTCGTCGCGACCTCTCAGCCCCTGGCCACGCAGGCCGGTCTTTTGATGATGCAGCAGGGGGGCAACGCGGTGGATGCGGCGATCGCTACCGCTGCGGCGCTGACAGTGGTGGAGCCCACGGGCAACGGGCTGGGTTCTGACGCTTTCTGCATCCTGTGGGACGGTGAGAAGCTGCATGGGCTCAATGCCTCGGGCCGCGCGCCCGCCGCTTGGTCGCCTGAGCGGTTTCCCGATGGCATGGTCGAGCATGGTTGGGACAGTGTCACCGTGCCGGGCGCGGTCAGCGCTTGGGTCGAATTGATGGAAAAGTTCGGCAAGCTCGATCTGGCGACGGTGCTGGCCCCGGCGATCCGCTATGCCGAGGAGGGATTCCTCGTCTCGCCCACCATTGCGACGCTCTGGGCGCGCGGGGCCGAGGTTCTGGGCAAGCAACCGGGCTTTGCCGAGACCTTCCTACCGGAGGGCTGCGCCCCGAAAGCGGGGGAGCGGTTCCGCAATCCCGGCGCGGCCCGCACCCTGCGGCTGATCGCCGAGACCAAGGGCCGCGCCTTTTACGAAGGGGAGATCGCCGAAGAGATCGTGGCCCATGCCGAGGCCAATGGCGGCGCGATGACCATGGCGGATTTGGCGGCCAACAAGCCCGAATGGTGCGGCACGATCAGCCAGAGCTTCGACGATGTGGAATTGCATGAAATCCCGCCAAACGGGCAGGGGATCGCCGCGCTGATGGCGCTCGGCATTCTGGAGCATAGCGACATCCGCGCGCATGGCGCAGACGACCTGATGGCGGTGCATTTGCAGATCGAAGCCTGCAAACTCGCCTATAGCGATCTGCATGCCTATGTGGCGGATCGCAGCGCTATGACCGAGGTGGACGAAAAGGCGCTGCTCGATCCGGCATACCTCAAGTCGCGCGCCGCGCTGATCTCGACCGAGAAGGCGCAGGACTTCGGTGCGGGCGCGCCCAAGCAAGGCGGCACGGTTCTGATGAGCACGGCGGATGCCTCGGGCATGATGGTCAGCTTCATCCAGTCGAACTACGCAGGCTTCGGCTCGGGCGTGGTGGTGCCGGGGACGGGCGTGTCGATGCAGAACCGCGGCTTTGGTTTCACCACCGAGCCGGGGCATCAGAATATCGTGGCAGGGGGCAAGCGGCCCTTCCATACGATCATCCCGGGCTTTGCGATGAAGAACGGCCAGCCCCTGATGGCCTATGGGATGATGGGCGGCCCGATCCAGGCCCAAGGCCATATGCAACTGCTGCTGCGCACGCAGCTTTGGGGTCAGGACGTTCAGGTCGCCGCCGACGCGCCGCGCTGGCGCATCCTGTCGGGGCTGGAGGTGGCTTGCGAACCGGCCATGGCGCCCGAGCTTTTGCAAGGGCTGCGCGATCTGGGCCATGTCGTCCATGTCGAAGCGCCGGACAACGCTTTCGGCTTCGGCGGCGCGCAGCTGGTGCAGCGTCTGCCCGAGGGCGGATATTCCGCCGGGTCCGATCCGCGCAAAGACGGGCAGGCGGCGGGCTTCTGATCCGCGCGTCTCTGCCCTTGTGAGATTGGCATGGCCCGTTCCGGGGCCATGCCGTTTTATTTTCAGCCTTGCCCGCGCATCGCGTCGACCGGCCATGGCCCCGGCCCGGCGGCCGCGAGGTGGAGAATGCCAAAGCTGTAAAGCGCCGCCGGATTACCGCCATCCAGCAGCGGAAAGAACCGCTGCGGCATCTGCGCGATGAAATAGGCCACCGCCGTCAAGCCGCTCAGGATAAAGGCCGACAGGCGCGAGAACAGGCCGACCACCAGCAAGACGCCAAAGCCCCATTCGACCACGCCCGAGATTCCGCCCATCGAGGCGATCGACACGCCGTTCATCGGCCCGGCAGGGAAGCTAAGGTTCTTGGTCGTGCCATGCTGCGGAAAAGCGAGAGCATCTGCGGCTGGTAGGGGGATAGGAGGGTCATGTTTTCCCTTTCAAGACACTAGGTTGTTCATACGAGCCCAGTTTCACCCGTAACCCGCGCAGCCCTCAGCGCCGGGGGAGGTGTGTCACGGACCTGTGACGCCCGACCCCGGTGTGGAACCGGGCCGAGGGGCGCATTTCAGGAGCGTTTGCAGATAATCGAAAAAAATTCGCTTCAATCGGCCAATTGCTCTTGCGCACCCGGGACCGCCCGCGTTAAAGAGCCGCTGTCCGAGGGCGTTGCCCGAAAGACAGACATAGGCATTCCGGCGTAGCTCAGCGGTAGAGCAGTTGACTGTTAATCAATTGGTCGTAGGTTCGATCCCTACCGCCGGAGCCATATGTCACTAGGTTGTTGTTTTATAACAATGATCTAGAAGTTCAGCGAAAAATATTGTATCCTTTTTGCGCCCCTCATGGGCATAGGTGTAGCTTCTCGGCGCCTGTTGCATCAGGATATTCAATGACCAAACTTCCTCGCTATGTTCGTCAGAGAAGTTCGGGCGCGTATGAGTTCCGCCGGAACGTTCCAAAGGATTTAGTCGAAATCTTGGGCAAGACGCATGTGTATCGCTATCTAGGGGGCGACTACAGAAGCATGCTACGGGCACTTCCCGAGGTTGAGGGGGAAGTCGAGGCGGTTTTTGACCAATGCCGTGCTAGAGGTCCTCGAGAGAAGACTTTGGTAATGGTTCGTCAGCACTTCGGAGACCGAGCTGCGGAAATTCTCGCCGACTTCAATCGGAACGACTTACCAGGCGGCATCTCCAGAGGTTGGCTACAGTCCGCAAACCTGCCGCCTCTACACGGGGCCAGATTAAGCCCTGAGGAACCATGCGTTTCGTTGTCTGAAGCCTTCGAAATCTACCAAAACTTCA
Organism: Sulfitobacter sp. 1A12157; assembly: GCF_043557345.1. Taxonomy (NCBI): domain Bacteria; kingdom Pseudomonadati; phylum Pseudomonadota; class Alphaproteobacteria; order Rhodobacterales; family Roseobacteraceae; genus Sulfitobacter; species Sulfitobacter sp. 1A12157. Next base: position 8,619 of record NZ_JBIFFV010000006.1, on the reverse strand, counting down.
AGGGAGCATCGAACAATAAAAAAATGGCAAATTCCCTTCGTCGAGCAGAAAGTGATCTTCTAAGCGCGCTGGGGATTAATAAGGTGAAGAGGCGTTCCATACATTTCTTAAGCAGGGCTGACGCAACTCAATACAGAGATCAACTGCTTCAGCGAGTGTCTGCAAACAGTGCGGTTAGATACATCAACATCGTAAAAGCTGTAATAAACTATGCTATTAACGAGAAGGGTGTGAATGTTGTAAATCCGTTTCACAACCTTAAAGTAAAGGGCGCGGGGAATAACAAAGGCGACCGCCTCCCATTGTCTAAGGTGGAAGCGGAAACGATCTTACGATCTATACCTCCGAAGACCGATTTGCATTTAATCTACATGCTGCTGAGCGACACGGGTGCAAGGATCGCTGAAATCTCTGGGCTTCAAGTCAAAGACGTAGATTTACGAAAACATTGTCTGACGATCCAAGACAACGAGATACGTTCGCTCAAGACTAAAAGTAGTCGCCGCCGCATCCCATTATCGCCACGGGCTTCAAAGGCGCTTGAGAGATGCATGGCTGGCAAAGTCGCTTCTAACCCCGTGTTTGCAAGGTATGGGCGGGGTGGGGGTAACACTGCGTGTAGTGCCGCGCTGATGAAATACGTCCGGAAAGTTATTACCGAGCCAAAGAAGACAGTGCATAGTCTTCGCCATAAGAAGAAAGATGAGCTTCGCAGTACCGGATGCCCTGAAGAAATTTCGAAAGTTCTTTTAGGTCATAGCTCTACAGAGGTCGCTGCTCGGTATGGCGCTGGCTTTGATGGCGAAATTCTGAAGGCCTGGATGCAAAAGACGTGGTACTAGTGTGTTTTCTCAACAACTTTTGAAAAGTTGTAGTTGCTCGGCGGACTTTCTTCTAAATGCAAAAAATTTATTCGCTAGCCCCGAGAAAAATTTCATACCAGCGACCATCATCATGGGTTTTGAAAATTTAATTTATCGGTAACGGTCTTGTAGTTCCGATATTCATCGCGACGAGATTTTATAGAAGCTAGCCACAAAGTAGTTTATGATGACAGAGAATAGAAAAAGAGATATGAAACGAAAAATACTGCCTCTTTCAGATGATCCTTGTTTAAGTTTCGACAGTTCTTCGGACAGCATTGAAGAAAAGGTCAGTGTGAACCAAGTTCGCCACATGCGCTGGGTGCTGCAATGCTTGATCGAAAAGTATGAAACTACTGATGGTTTTGGCCGTCCGGTCGATTGGTCGGAATGGCAGCTTTTTCTCTCAGCCGGATATGTCTGCGGTTTCGTGTGCAAGGACTTGGAGGCAGGAGAGGGCAGTGCAGTTTTCCATAAACTTCTAGATACCCTGGGTGGCGCTCAGTATCTAACGATCCGACAGCTTAGAGCGCTCTTCCACTACATCATCCGCAGTGAACGGTGGGGTGACATGGGCGGAGACCGTGGCGGTAATACCCTTTGGAGATTTTTAGAATCTGGCGCCGCTGAAGCGGTCTGTAACCGCTTAGGCGAGGTCTAAGGGGGTATGGGCTTAATCAATGAAAGAGTACTTCAGGCTTGGGTAAATCGACGCTTGCCCATGCCAAGAAATTCTGCGGAACAGGATCAGCGGTTTAGAGAGGGAAGGTCAGTGCCTTGGTCCGAAGATCAGACCGAGATCGAGTACTATGCTATCTGCGTATATCAGTATCTTATCTTCAACGAAATTGAAAACACGAAGAGTGAACTACGGCTCCGCATCATGGAGAAGTTTCCGGATGCTCCTGGTAGTCGGGTAGAAGCTGCTTTCGTGTATGCTGAGCAGAGGATGATGGAAGCTTTTGGGTATGAGTGACGGGATTTGGGTCTAGCTACGCCAAAGTGGGTGTCGCGTTCGACCGCCGTCTCTGAGGCGCTATTTTCAAATTTCAGATGAGAAGAACCGCTGCTAGTTAATAATGTTTTAACCTTTTGTGACGAACGTAGACCGATGCAGGAGGATTGCTCGATGACTGAAAGCGAACGCGTGAGAAAACTGGAGGCAATACTGATAATGTACGTTAAGTTGTTTGGGTTTATTGACGAATCGCGTGACTATTACTTGCGCTTGTTGGCGCTCGAAGGCCAGCCTTCCGACGAAGGCGCTTGATGCCTCTTGCGCGGTGAGGTCGTGACGGTTGGCAGATGAGCAAGCTGGAACGCATAGCTAGGTTTGCAGATGATCTCGATGCGGTTCAGTAAGGTCCTTTTAGAAGGACGCATGGATCAGTTGACTTAACTAAAAAGATTAGCCGTACTGGTATGTTCTACTACCAAGGCAGGCATATTGGTTTTCACCGACGGGATGACCATACGATGAACATGTCCCCTTGAGGCCGGGAAAGATGACACAGGTGGGGGGGGGGCAAGTACAGCAAGGGTGTTCCACTTAGCCCGCAGCAATGCCAGGTTAGAACTTGAAGCCTCACAAGGAAAACGGATGGAAGTAACCCGGAGAGCTATGCTAAAGATGTGTAGCGCAGATAGTGCAGGCTACGGAAGTAAACTATGACTTTTCAGCTAAGTATCGACACTGAAGACAACCAAATTTCGCTAAAGATAAACAACTTCAGACCGGAGAATAGTGAGTTAATCCAAGTTCGCTTAAAGGAAGTCACGGAACTTCTCCACGAGATCGTAGCTTCGGATGACGCCGCGAGCGGGTTAACCAGTGATGAATTAACACGACTTCAACCGGGTCTCGCTGCGTTGGAGCTAAAATACAAAATTCTCATTCATCAAGCTACACAGCAAGCTGCAACTGCCAGATCAATTGCTGAAGGCCGCGATACTATTTCCCAGCATGGGTTCCCTGAGTTAGATGACCTCTAATCAGAGAACGGCTTCGGTCCATTTAGGAGCAAATCGAGTCGCGACGAGTGTTACAGATTGCGTTTCAGACCATTTGCGAAAGCTTCTAACAAGCGTCTCTACTAAAGCAATATCTCGCAAAGAGTATGTAGAACATCTTCGGGCAGCGATAGTTGCAACTGACAACTTAGGATTGTTGCAAAATGCGATAGAGCCCGTTCTAAAGGGTAAGAAGGCCCTCGATAAATTTCAGCATATTGTTATTAGCGAGCACGCGCTATTAGGTCCATTAGAGGATATGCTTACTAAGAAAACTATGTTCCCAAAAGCAAAACGTCGGGTTCAAAACATCGGCCATGCTTTTTCAGATCGAGATATTAAAATACATTTGGCGATAGCACCCCAGGCGGAATGTTTCACCTCGCTTCTTGCTGATGAGGATTTTTTAACTGCGCCCATTACTGGGGCTACTCCGGTACACTCCTGGGCTAATCTCGTAACACGCATAAGAGATGCATGCCCAAGAGCAGAGGTAACAGTGTGGAATTTTGAAAAACCTGATGAAATAATGCCTTCGTTCTTCTCATCTCTCCTAGGCATCGAAAACGATCTTCTTGATCGCCGCACGCGGCATGATATTTCAAGCAAAGCTTGCGAGCATTTAAAGAACGCAAAGCTTTTGACCGAGATTGTTCAGATAGACGATGAGCTTCAGACGCGTATGGACGTTCAATATGAGCTCGACCTTTCTGCGATTGGATCCATGCCGAATGTTTCATTGGCGCGTAGTTAGCAAGAGATTTCCACTGAGAATGAATCTCCTGGCACCGCGTATAGCATTCAGCATGTTGGACACTCATGTATCTTTATAGAAGGCTTCGCCGAAATGATCCCGTATGAATTGGTTCTGCGGTGCTGCTAGTTCATTCAAGCGCGCGATAACCATTTCGGGCATGTTGATCGGTTCCGTCCGGTGAACCTTCTCTTCAGCATGAGGATAATCGGCAGGGGGCAAGTCGCAGTGCTGCTCAATCGTCCGAAGGGTGCCGTGAGGGTCGCTCTTTATTCGTCCAAAAGGTAGGAATAACAGCTGCTCGGCTGTAAATCGTGAGCTCCACCGAGGGATGTAGTTGAGGTAGTCGCCTCTGGTTTGGAGTGCGGGCATTTCTAACAGTTCATTCCAATCTTCTAAGGAAGACGGTAGTTTCTTCCTACGATGTGCATTCATCCCCAACTGAGATTTCAGGCGATCCAGAGGATTCCGAATGATGTAGATTAGCTTGCTATGCGGCAAAAAGCGCTTGAAAAAATCGACGCCCTCGTCTGGGATACAAGAATATTCGGGTGTGACATCAAGGCACTTCTGGTTTTCCGACGCTCTCGAGAAAACATACTTGTACCACGTACCGTTCAAAATTGGAGGGGTTTGGAGGCGATCTAGGTATTCCAAATAAGATTCGTCAGGGGGCAGGGTCTGCTTCAGATGCCGATCACGGGCAGATTTCAATCCTTGCTTTACATGCCACGGTGCCCACCGTCGACATTCAGCGATGAACTTATGGTCAAAGAAATGCAGTTCTTTGAACGGCGGCACCCAAACGTCCTCGCGCGAAGCTAAGGTGACATGCAGCCATGAGGTTCCTGCTTTCTGCGCACCTATGCACAGAATGTCTGGTTTCCGCCCCTTATTCATCCTATCGTCACACATAGCGCCGGCCTAGAAGTAAAGTTCATATCAGAGCCGCTACGATTATCTGCAATCAAGTCAGGCATTTTTCTTCATTATCCGCTGGATTCGTTCTCTAATTTTATCGTCTATCATTGGCGGGCCCTTCACTCCAGATATGCGCTTGAACCTTCGGTAAACCGTCGGGCCGAGGCTTAATCTTTCGATCACCTCGATTAAGATTTTTCCAGCAGTTGGCTCTAGGGCAGCGATATCCAATGACCGGCGAAACATATTATCGATCATGTCGCCTTTCTCGGTCCAATAGGTCAACATTCCGTCAAAAAGGTTGCTCCCTGTTGAAAATCTTTTGCGGGGTGGCCAGGGGCGTTTGGGGTAAAAAAGCTTAAGTTCGGTCTCATGCAGTTTCGCGGTATTCGCGTATATACTGGCATTCATACCGACCGCTCGTTCCCCCGGGCTTCGGCCCATATCCGCGACTGTATCCGCTACTGAAACTAGCCAGCGGAGGGAAAGCTCCGAACGGATTGCCTCGAATTGTTCGTCCATAATTCGCCAAAAGAGCCTAAGGGCTTTCGTGCAGTTCGGGGCTCTGCGCAGCACAACGATCGTACATGCCAGCAGGTGCGACAGGCGGGAAGCACCAGAAAATTCCGGTTGAAGCTTTTGAAAATGTACCACCAGATTCTTGGACCTCCCAGCCCAAGCGTTAGTTGGCTTCCCCGGGATGATCTCATCCGCAAATGGTTCGAGTGCGCAGGTATCATCCGGAAGCGCCCTTGCAGCCTCATCTATGAAAATTTTTTCGTCTGAAAAATAAGTGGACCAAAGATCATAGACTGTGTCTGTCTGAGGTTTTAGGCAGCTAAAATCATATTGTCTTTTCTTGTCGGTAGTAAGGTGGGGGGCGTAGTTAAGCGCGCGATAGTCGTCCGCAAACAACCGGTTAAATCGCTCTTCATCCCTAGCGCTCCATACGCCCTCATCTTCTCTACTCCCGCGCGAGGCGCGAAGGCTAGGCAGTTCGGCAGATATCCCCTGTTCTGCACAGAATCGAGTGAAGTCCTGTTCTAGTGTTTCGAATCTTAGGACTGTATCTACGTGGTGTAGGCAGTTAAACTCATGCGTCTGCGGAATAATGTGATGCTTGAGATTCCATGGTAGGCTTCGATAGCTTCTATCAAAGCCTATCCAAGGGTCTTCCAGCACATCTAGCGCTTCTGAAATTGAAAGGTCGGGCCATCGCGGCTTGCCGTAATAATCATCGTCGAGCTTGTTGCCGAACTTGAACATCCGAAACGCGGACAGGAACCGAGCCCTGGGTTCACGGACAATTGCTAGGCATCGCCGTTTTCGAAATTTCTCTGGAATATGTCCAAAGTACCGCCCTTCGAGTTCGCCCAATGCTTCTCTCACGGACGTTCCACCAGTTTTTGGTAAGTGAACAAAGACAATACTTGGTTCTTTGATTATAAAGTTCGTCATTGCGTCCTGGTTGGTTTCTAAATTTAAGCATCGTCGCATTGAGCGGGGGTTAGGTTAGCGGCAAGCTACCTTCCGGAGATTCCGAGTTCCACCTCGATCTGTTCGCGGCCTAAGGAACTTTTGAGAACTCGACAAAAGGATAGTTGCTAGCTGTTCCATCTGTTCAATGCCTTCCGTGCATTCCCAGGGTCGTCTCTAATTCGCAGAACAGTCTGTCGTGAGAGGTTGCAATCACGTGCAATGCTGCTGATAGATTGGCTTCCCAGTTCTAGTAGCCTTTGCACCTTCTCGAAAGTTGCCTGGTCAAAACTTGGCTTCTTCCCTCGATACTTTGTTCTGTCTGCCCTCGCGTGAAGAATGCCAGCTTTCTGGGCTTCTTTGGTAGCTTCTGCCTGAGCCTGTGCAGTTGCTGCCATGAAGGCGATGAGTGCATCCCTAACGGCCTTCTGAATCGGGTCTGTTGTAGAGCCATCAAATGTAAAGTTGTTGATGACAGTCCGGATGATGACTCCCTTTCGTACAAAGGTGCGTATTGTAGTAGTAACGTCATCATAGTTACGGCCTAGTCGGTCCACCCATCGGACGACCAGCACGTCACCGGCCCGCAGTATGTCGAACAGTCGCTTAGCTTCAGGCCGGTCGCGGAAGGGGATGGCAACTCCACTTATGCCGTCATCAGTGATGACACGGTCAATCTTGAATCCCGCATTCTCTGCATGGGACAGCTGATGCTGTGCGGTTTGATCAGTGGTTGATACGCGAGCGTATAGAATTGTTTGATGCATGTACAGAATCGTCCCTTAGGGTAGTGTCCGTATAATAGCATGTCCGTTGAGGCAAACCAATGCTAACGTGCAGGGTAGGGTGGGCAAGTGCTCTTGTCCGCCAGGGTATACCCTATCGGTCACCTGAAATTGATTATGGGAGATTTACTATCAATAAACACTTTGGTGAAGCAGTTTCGGCAGCCGAACTTAGGCTGCAACTGGGATTCTCTTATCCAGCTCAATGACCTGTTTGTAGTATGCGCTTACCCAGTACGGCTTTTGAGATAGTTTGGCCGTGAGGCACGTTATACTGGGGTATGGGGCGGGCGAGAACTTTTGCTTTCGACTTATTAGCGATGATACATCTATACTAGTTAGATCGACACCTTCCTTAATTTCGAAGGATCCTTCCCGAAGCGTTTGGGCGGTTCCAGTTCCGAATACCTGTTTGCATAGCCTATCTATGATTTGAGCGATGTTTCTTGCGATTGATATACCACTTACCAACATCATTTTTTTATCGCATTCCGGGCGCAGCAGTTTGGGGGTTGTTATTGCTCTGCGCAGCCGTGTGTTCCCACGATGGGCTTGGAGTAAAACCTCCCAACATAGGCTCAATCGTTCTTGATCGGTTACGAGATCGAAGAATACTTCTGCAAGCCTATAAGACGTATCGAATGCCTCGATTGCGTCCCGTTTGTCAGTTCGCTTTCGCAATACCTTCAAATCCCTAGGTTCATGGCAAATTCTCTTGATGTGCCCAGCAGAGTCTCTGCATTGCTTCGAGCAAAACTTCTTATTGGATTTGAACTTGAACGTTTCGACGCACTTTGGTGAAGCGCAGATGGTTTCGACGGTTGAAGGCATAAATCGGACTCCTAAATTGAAAGTTATTATGATTACGTAAATTTGATTTTCGCACTACTGGTGCCTCTCGCTCGCTGCTACGCCTCACCGTAACGCCGCGACACTGCGGCGTTTCTATAGAATAAGATGGGATATATGAGTGCGGGCGGTGAGATGGGGCGCTGGTCTGTAAGCGGCGGGCGATTGTGGCCGCCTGGAACAAAAGCGCTGACGTATATATATACTGCACTCATTCTTCGCGCAGTCGCTACGCGATATTTGAAAATTTTAGTTCTTAAGAGGATTTAGGTTTAAAGTGAATATTTTATAGTCGTATGAGTTTGAGAGGAACGAACAAACGAATGATGCGAGGAACGAGCATCTTTTCTCATATAACCTGCTAGGCAGGTCGATCCTGTCGGATCGAGTTATTTATTGAATCTAAAATGGTATAAAGACTAGAACTTAAAAAAAGCTTTAAATGTGGTTAAGGTTCTTGGAGTTTGAGAGGAACGAACAAACGAGTGATGCGAGGAACGAGCATCTATAGTTTGAAAGCTGCTACGCAGTTCGACCCTATCGGGCCGATGGTCTCAATCTCATTCACTGAGTACGTAAGATCAAAAAATTATGCGAAGCATAGAGCCTGTTCAAGTAAAGGTCTTAAAGTTGAGACCTCTCTCTGCAGTGAAGCTCAAATCGAGGTGTTTGAGTCTTTTTGAGCCTATGCATGTAGCTTAAACGTGCTGCCGAGATCGAAGTCTGCTGCCCGCAAACAGGATGCCATCGCTTCATTCTAAGGTACACTATTTGGCTCCGTCACGCAACCTTAAAGCCTTAGTGGCGTGTAATTTGGCTCGCAACATTGCTAAGGTTTCGCGAGCTGCAACACGACGGAATAGATCGTCAGGTTTTAAAAATATCGTAAGCCTCCGGGGGCGGCCGTCTGATCTTTGTTTCTTTCCGATGGTAAGTCCGACCTTATGTCCGACTTTATCAA
>NZ_JBIFFV010000005.1:0-251085 GCF_043557345.1 Sulfitobacter sp. 1A12157 | reverse complement strand
TGGCGCGGTTGACGGGGCTCGAACCCGCGACCCCCGGCGTGACAGGCCGGTACTCTAACCAACTGAGCTACAACCGCGCGATGGGGGCGGAATAGGCCACGGGGCGCGGGGCGTCAAGCGCATTCGCGCGAGAAAATGCGCTTTCTCGAAAGAAGTTTTTGCGCGGCATTTTAAGGGGATTGGAAATGAAAAAAGGGACCTCAGAGAGGTCCCCTTTTCAGGCAGCGGTGGCGCGGTTGACGGGGCTCGAACCCGCGACCCCCGGCGTGACAGGCCGGTACTCTAACCAACTGAGCTACAACCGCCCGCTGCACTCTCCAGGTCGCCCCGGAGCGTTTGGGTGTTCTATGGTGAGGCCGCGCCGCCGTCAAGCGCGGTTTGCGCGAAAATGTGAAATTTTCGTGAGTTGTTTTCGGGGTACTTGTTGGGCTGGGTTTGAGGCGGAAAACCGGGTGATTTTAAGGAGGGATTGGAGCACTCTCACATGCTGTCCTTATGGCCGCGACTGACGAACGCTATGGCTTGGAACACCGCTACACCTTGAGCTGCGGGCCACATACCAATCGCTAAACGAGAGAAGAATGTTACGTCGTCAGAGGCTCGAACTCCCGACCCAGACTGACCGCGCAGCGGGCGGGCGTTGGTCGGGCTCACCACTGGGGCAACCGGTTGATCCAAATAAATAGGTTGGAGAAGGTGGTGGGTCGTGAGAGGCTCGAACTCCCGACATCTTCGGTGTAAACGAAGCGCTCTACCAACTGAGCTAACGACCCGACTTGGACCTGATAGCCCAAGGTGGGGGCGGGCTTCAAGCCTATAATGTCAGCCTTTCTTGCTGGCCGTTCTCAAGACGGAAAACCACCCCCTGCCCGCCCTGCATGTCGCGCAGCGCGGCGGGGGTGCGGCCCAATAAAATAAGGCGCAACATGCGTGATGTGATGCCATGGGTGACCAGCACATGGGGGCCGGTCAGACTGTCCAGAAAACGCGCGCAGCGCGCGTGCAGCGCCGCGAATCCCTCCCCCTCGGGGGCGTGTTGGTAAAGATCATAGGAATCACGCGCGGCGGGGGTTTGGCGCAGCAACGCCTCACGTGACTTTCCGGCCCATGCGCCGATGCCAATCTCCCCCAAACGAGGATCGGGCGCAGCCTCCAGCCCCGTCCCCGCCAGCGCGATTTCGGCTGTGACCACCGCCCGCCCCTGCGGGCTGCTGAGCGCCGCGAACCCCGCCAGATCGCAACGCTTTAGAATCGCATTCTGCGCCGCGGCCTGTTCACGCCCCCGCTCGGTCAGCGGGGAATCGAAATGCCCCTGCAGCCGATTGGCAAGGTTCCACTCCGTCTCCCCATGGCGCAGGATATAGAGCGTTGGGTAACGGCTCATGCGGGGGCTTCCAAGATACGCTCGCGCCCGTTTTCCAGCAGATAGACGCAGCCCTGCCTATTGCTGAGCCGACCGGCCTCTCCCGGAGCGACGCCGCAGACCTCTGCCCGAAGCACCTGCCCCCAGAGCCCGTGGGCCACCAGCACCGTGGGCGCGGTCAAACTGTCGAGCACCGCCCGGATCCGCGCCCGAAAGGCCTCTACCCCCTCCCCGCCAGGCGCGGCGGCGTAGATGTCCAACGGAGCCGGGTCGCGGCCCGCAAGGTCGGGGTGCGCCGCGAATATCTCATCCCGGGTTGCCCCCTGCCAATCGCCCGCATGTATCTCCTTCAATCGCGCATCCGTTTGAAAATCGGCCCCATTCAACGCAATCCGCGCCGTCTGCTGCGCGCGGCCAAGCGGAGAGACGAGGATATGCGGCTTTTGCGCAAGGATCGCTGGCATGATCTGTGCCTGCCGCTCGGCCTCAGCAATGCCCTGATCGGTCAGCGGTGAATCGAGATGCCCTTGGAGGCGAAACGCGCGATTCCACTCGGTCTGCCCGTGGCGCAGGAACCAGATTTTGGGATGTGCCGACATGCTCTCTCCGCCCGTGGTGCCCGTGGTATGGGCCGATGGGGATAAGGATCATTCCGACGCGGAGAAGGCAAGCCATGGGACATGGGCGCAGGCTTAGCGCAGCAAGCTATTCTAACGCGAAGGACGGGGAAAATGGTGGGTGATAAGAGATTTGAACTCCTGACATCTTCGATGTGAACGAAGCGCTCTACCACTGAGCTAATCACCCTTGCGGGGCGAAGTAGCCAATTGCGGCGCGGCTTGCAAGAGGGTTCGGCGCAAAAACTGTCGCGGGGTGCGACGCGGCTTGCGCCACGGTGGATACGAAAAACGCGCGCCCCGGAAGGCGCGCGTTGATGACATTCTGACGGGCCGTTCGCCTTAATGCGTGGTCGTGGCGTCCACGCCTGCGGCGCGGGCCTTCATCGCGGCGGCTTCGGCGGCCTCTTGGGCGGCTTCATCCCAATCAATCGCTTTCGGCTTGCTCACCAGCGCATGCTCCAGAACCTCCGAGACATGGCCAACCGGGATGATGGTCAGCCCCTCTTTGACGTTGTCGGGGATATCCGGCAGGTCTTTCTCGTTCTCCTTGGGGATCAGCACCGTGGTGATGCCGCCGCGCAGGGCCGCCAGAAGTTTCTCTTTCAGACCACCGATCGGCATGGCGTTACCGCGCAAGGAAACCTCCCCCGTCATGGCGATGTCGCGCCGCACCGGGATCTGGGTCAGCACCGATACGATCGAGGTCACCATCGCCAGACCGGCCGAGGGGCCGTCTTTCGGCGTAGCGCCGTCGGGCACGTGCACGTGGATGTCCAACGTGTCGAACTTCGGCGGCTTGATCCCGATCTGCGGGGAGATCGACCGGACATAGGAACTGGCCGCGTCGATACTTTCCTTCATCACGTCGCCGAGCTTGCCGGTGGTCTTCATCCGACCCTTGCCCGGCAGGCGCAGCGCCTCGATGGACAGAAGCTCACCGCCCACGGAAGTATAGGCCAGCCCGGTCACGACGCCGATCTGGTCCTTCTCCTCGGCCAGACCGAAGCGATGCTTGCGCACCCCGAGGAACTCCTCGAGGTTGTCGCCGGTCACGGTGACGCTCTCGGCCTCCTTCTTCACGATCTTGGTCAGCGACTTGCGCGCCACCTTGGCGATCTCGCGCTCGAGGTTCCGCACGCCGGCCTCGCGGGTGTAGTAGCGGATCATGCCGGTGAGGGCGGAGTCCTCGATCTCGAACTCCTTCTTCTTCAGACCGTGGTTCTTGATCTGCTTCTGCACCAAATGCTGCTTGGCGATCTCTCGCTTCTCGTCCTCGGTATAGCCCGACAGCGGGATGATCTCCATCCGGTCCAGCAGCGGCCCAGGCATGTTGTAGCTGTTCGAGGTGGTCAGGAACATGACGTTCGACAGGTCGTATTCCACCTCAAGATAGTGGTCCACAAAGGTGCCGTTCTGCTCCGGGTCGAGCACTTCGAGCATGGCCGAGGCCGGGTCGCCCCGGAAGTCCTGACCCATTTTGTCGATCTCGTCGAGCAGGATCAACGGGTTCGTGGTCTTGGCCTTTTTCAGCGCCTGAATGATCTTGCCGGGCATGGAGCCGATGTAGGTCCGACGGTGACCGCGGATCTCAGACTCGTCACGCACGCCGCCAAGCGAGATGCGAATGAACTCGCGCCCCGTGGCCTTGGCGACCGATTTGCCCAAAGATGTCTTGCCGACGCCCGGAGGGCCGACGAGGCACATGATCGGGCCTTTCATCTTGGTCGAGCGCTGCTGCACCGCCAGATACTCGACGATGCGCTCCTTGACCTTCTCAAGACCGTAGTGATCGTCATCCAGCACCTTTTGCGCGCGGCCCAAGTCCTTCTTCACGCGGGACTTCACGCCCCACGGGATCGACAGCATCCAGTCGAGGTAGTTGCGCACCACGGTCGCCTCGGCCGACATGGGCGACATGTTCTTGAGCTTCTTCAGCTCGGCCTCGGCCTTTTCGCGGGCTTCCTTGCTCAGCTTGGTCTCGGCGATCTTGGCTTCAAGCTCGGCAACCTCGTTCTTGCCGTCCTCGCCGTCGCCCAACTCCTGCTGGATCGCCTTCATCTGTTCGTTCAGATAGTATTCGCGCTGCGTCCGCTCCATCTGGGACTTCACGCGCGTCTTGATCTTCTTCTCAACCTGCAGCACGGACATTTCGCCCTGCATCAGGCCATAGACCTTCTCAAGCCGCTCGGAGATGCTCAGCGTCTCCAAGAGATCCTGCTTCTGCTCGACCTCAATGCCGAGGTGACCGGCCACGAGATCGGCCAGACGCGCAGGCTCGGCGCTTTCGCCAACGGCGGCGAGCGCTTCCTCGGGGACGTTCTTCTTGACCTTGGCATAGCGCTCGAACTCATCGGCCACGGTGCGCAGCAGCGCCTGCGTGGTGGCCGCGTCGCCCGGCATCTCGGTCAGATACTCGGCGCGGGCCTCGAAGAAATTGTCATTCTCAAGATATTCGGTGATGCGCACCCGTGCTTGGCCTTCGACCAGCACTTTCACGGTGCCATCGGGCAGTTTCAGCAGTTGCAGCACATTGGCCAGCACACCGGCCTTGTAGATGCCGGAGGTGTCGGGATCATCCTCGGCGGGGTCGATCTGGCTCGACAGCAGAATTTGTTTATCGTCCGCCATCACCTCTTCAAGAGCGCGGACGGATTTCTCGCGGCCAACGAAAAGCGGCACGATCATGTGGGGAAACACGACGATGTCGCGCAGCGGAAGCACCGGGTAGGATGCGTTCAGTGGCTCTAACATGCTCAATTCCTTATCTTAGCAAGACATCCGGGCCCCTGTCATAGGCGGCCTCTGACATCCCCTCTTCTGGACAGGACATGTGTGCATCCCATCCGCCTGTTTCAATCCCTTGCGGGCTGTTCGGCCGCCATCATCGCGCTTCGGCGGGATGGAGGCAAGCGCGTGTTGGGGTGATTTCGCCCCAATAGCGCGCGGCGTAGGACAGGGGCGCCGCGCGGGCGCCCCTGATCGGTCAGGCTTCGGCCTGTTCCAGCGTCGGGTAATCAGTGAATCCTTTGCGCCCACCGCCGTAGTAGGTATCGGTATCGCCCTCGTTCAGCGGGCCATTCATCAGCCATCGGCGCGGCAGATCGGGGTTGGCGATGAAGGGGCGGCCCACGGCGATCAGATCGGCCTTGTCATTGGCCACGGCCTCGATCGCCATCTCGCGGTCATAGCCGTTGTTGGCCATGTAAGGCCCGTCAAAGAGCGCCCGCAGCGCGGCGATGCTTTCGCCCTCGTCCAACTCGCGCGGCCCGCCCGTGGCCCCTTCGACAAGGTGCAGATAGGACAGGTTGTAGCGGTTCAGCCCCTTGACGACATATTCAAAGGTCTCTTGCGGATTGGCGTCTTCGATCCCATTGGCGGGCGAGAAGGGCGACAGGCGCAGCCCCACACGTTCGCCGCCCCAGACTTTCGTCACTGCATCCAACACCTCGAACAGCAGCCGCGCGCGGTTTGCCACGCTGCCGCCATAGGCATCGTCGCGTTTGTTGCTGCCGGTTTTGAGGAATTGATCCAGCAGATAGCCATTGGCCCCGTGAACCTCGACCCCGTCAAAGCCTGCTTTCTTGGCCATCTCGGCGGCATGAGCATAGTCGGCGACCAGACGCGGCATCTCATCCAATTCAAGCGCGCGCGGCTCGGAGGTATCCTCGAACCCGTTGGCGGTGAAGGTCTTCACGCCAGCGGCAATCGCAGAAGGCGCGACGGGCTTGCCGCCATCGGGCTGTAGCGACGTGTGGCTGATCCGCCCCACATGCCACAGCTGGATGACGATCCGCCCGCCTTCCGCATGCACCGCGTCGGTCACCTTGCGCCATGCGGCGACTTGGCCCTCGCTATGAATGCCGGGGGTCTGGAAGTACCCTTTGCCCTCGGGGCTGATCTGGGTGGCTTCGGTGATGATGATGCCTGCACCGGCCCGCTGGCGGTAATAGTCGACATGCATGTCCGAGACTTCGCCAGTCTCATTGTCCGCACGGTTGCGCGTCAGCGGGGCCATCACCAAACGGTTCTCGGCCGCGATCTCACCGGCGGTGAAAGGGGTAAAGAGCTTCTCGGTCATATTCGGGCCTTTCCTTGCAATAGAATGTGCAAGGCACCTAAGACCCTGCCGCCCCGCAGCAAGGATCAACCGCACAAATTCGCGTGAGGCGGCAGCGCCCGCCCCTCAGAGCGGGTCGATGTCGCCCTGTTCGCGGCCCGCGTGGAAATCGGCCTGCCATTGGGTGAACCGGCCCGCCGCGATGGCCGCGCGCATGCCGGCCATGATGTCTTGGTAATACTGCAGGTTGTGCCATGTCAGCAGCATGGAGGAGATGATCTCTTGGCTGCGGAAAACGTGATGCAGATAGGCGCGCGAATAATTGCGGCAGGCCGGGCAGCTGCAATTCTCGTCCAGAGGGCGCGGATCGTCCTGATGGCGCGCGTTCTTGATATTGAGCACGCCCATCCGGGTAAAGACCTGCCCCGTGCGGCCAGAGCGGGAGGGCAGCACACAGTCCATCATGTCGATGCCCCGCGCCACGGCACCGACGATATCGTCGGGCTTGCCCACGCCCATCAGGTAACGCGGCTTGTCCTCGGGCAGCATGTCGGTCGAGAAATCCAAGGTGGAGAACATCGCCTGCTGCCCCTCCCCCACGGCCAGACCGCCGACGGCATAGCCGTCAAAGCCGATCTCGCGCAGCGCCTCGGCGCTTTCTTGGCGGAAGTCCTCTTCCAACCCACCTTGCTGGATGCCGAACAGCATGTGACCGGGGCGGTCGCCAAAAGCCTCGCGGCTGCGCTTGGCCCAACGCATCGACAGGCGCATGCTTTCGGCAATGCGGTCCCGGTCAGCAGGCAGCGCCGGGCATTCGTCGAAACACATGACGATATCGGAGCCCAAAAGCTCCTGAATCTCCATCGAGCGTTCCGGCGTGATCTCATGTTTGGAGCCGTCGATATGGCTTTTGAAGGTTACGCCGCGTTCGGTCAGTTTGCGCAGGCCAGCGAGGCTCATCACCTGAAAGCCGCCACTGTCGGTCAGGATCGGCTTGTCCCAGTTCATGAACCTATGCAGCCCGCCCAAGGCGGCCACACGCTCTGCCGTGGGGCGCAGCATGAGATGGTAGGTATTGCCCAGCAGAATGTCCGCGCCGGTGGAGGCCACGCTTTCGGGCATCATCGCCTTGACCGTCGCCGCCGTGCCCACCGGCATGAAGGCGGGCGTGCGGATCTCGCCGCGCGGGGTCTGGATCACGCCACTGCGTGCCTTGCCGTCCTGCGCGTGTTTGGTGAATCCGGTGCTGGTCATACGCTGCCCTCTCTGCCTGCGACTGGCGCGATAAACCAGTGGCGGGAAACATGCAATAAAGCGGAAATAGCCGAGATCGCCCGAGAATGGTATCGTTCAAAGGATAACGGGCTTAGAGCGAAATCGCTGCCGCTTGATCACCCCCAATGCATTCCTGCGAACGCCTTGAAGCCAGCAATCCAACTATGCGCGGATCGCTACGCGCAACCTCAACGCGGCCCAAAGCCCGCAAATAGCGTTTCAAAACGCGGTGCAGCCTTGAATTGACCGAACCTCCGCTACATTGCGCTATCCATGCAGCGGCTTGCCTTACTCCCACGCGCTTTCGCGACTGTGTTGCCTCGTTTTCTGGGGGCTTTCGTGCTGGCGTTTGCGCTGCTCTCAGGGGCCGCCACCGGGCAGGCGCAGGAAAAATGGTTTGAAACGACCGAGCTGAACCCCGGCCTGCCGCCCCCGCCCGAGACGCTGGACCGCGGCACACCGATGGCGGCGCTGGAAAGTTTCATCTACCTCACGGACAATGGCCACTATTCGGACGCGGCCCATATCCTAGACCTGTCGGATCTGCCGCAAGGGGATCAGGCGGTTATCGGGGCCGAGCGCGCCTTCCAACTCTCTGTCTTGATGGAGCGCAAGGTCGTCGTGCCATGGCGCAGGCTGGCAGACCGCCCCGATGGCTGGCTCTCAGGCTCGGCCGAGGACAATGACACCGGGCGCGTGCGCCGCTCGCTCTTGATCGACAGGCTGGAACTGGGCGGCCATGACGTGCCGCTGCGGCTCAACCGGATCAAACCCGGAGAGGATGCCGAGCCGGTGTGGGTCTTCTCCCGTCAGAGCATCGACAACATCCCGCATCTGCATGCACAGTATGGGCCGACGGACCTTGAGACGATGCTGCCCGACTGGCTGCGCATCCGCGCCTTTTGGGGCATGTATCTGTGGGAGGTGCTGTTCCTGCCGCTGCTGGTTGGCGTTGCCCTCATGGCCGGCTGGTTCGCCTTCGGCGTCATGCGCCGTCTCGGAGAGGCCGCCAAACGCCGTTGGATGCGCTTTGTGTTTCGCTCTTTCCGCTGGCCCGCCGCCATCGTGCTCTGCGCTGCAATCATCGGCACGGCCACCAGCCGGGTCTTGGTCGTCTCAGGCTTTATTGACGCGGTGCTGAGCCCGATTTTGCTGATCGCCTATGTCACCGCCGCGGCCCTCGCCATCGTCTTTACCTTTGACGAGATCTTTGATCGGATCAGCCCCAACAACGCCTATGAGCTTGCCGATCCGATGAACGCCCATATGCGCTCTATCGCCACGACAATCGCGGCGGCGCGCAAAGGGGTGATTGTGATCGCCGTGCTGGTGGCCTCAGGGGTGATCCTTGTTTCCAGCAATGCAGACAACACCCTTGGCCTGTCGCTGCTGGCCTCTGCGGGTGCGGTGACCATCGTCTTGGGTTTCGCGGCGCGTGAGGTTCTGGGCAATATCCTCGCCTCCATCCAGATCGCGCTGAACCGCTCCGCGCGGATCGGGGATCAACTGATCTTCGAAGGGCATTTCTGCACGGTCGAGCAAATTCACTTTACTTACGTGCAATTGCTCAACTGGAACGGTACCCGGCTGATCGTGCCGGTCAGCTATTTCGTTTCCGACGCCTTTGAAAACTGGTCGATCGAGGATCACGCCATGGTGCGCCCCATCATCCTCACCCTGTCGCAAAACGCCGATGTGGCAGCGCTGCGCCGCGTGTTCTTTGACCTTTTGGCGCGGGAAGACCCCAATGACGTCAAACCGATGGACAAGGCCAAGGTGCATGTGCTCGACCAAGATGCCTTCGGCATCAAGGTGCGCTTCGAGTTGCCCACCGACAATGCCGCGACCTTTTGGGATATCGAATGCCGCGTGCGCGAAGAACTTCTTGCCGCCGCCGCTCGGATGGAGAAAGAGAACGATGTCCGCATGTTGCCCCCCGCCCCTGCGGATATGGGCACGCCGTAGCATCACGCCGCTTGATGCAGCGCTTGCCGCAGGTTAGGCAGGCGGACCAATGACCCAAGGAGCAGGCAATGGAAAAACTGACATTCGGCTGGGAAGAATGGGTTGCCCTGCCCGATCTCGGCCTGCCCGCGATCAAGGCCAAGGTCGACACCGGCGCGCGCACCTCGGCGCTACATGCCCATGACATCGAAGTCTTTGGCCCCGCGTCAAAACCCAAGGTGCGGTTCAACGTGCATCCCATTTCCGGGCGCGAGGATATCTCGATCACCTGTTCCGCCCCGATCATCGACCGGCGCGAGGTGACCTCTTCCAACGGCGAATCCGAGCAACGTTTCGTCATCGCCACCACGCTTGAGGTCGGCGGCCAAAGCTGGCCCATCGACGTGACCCTGACCAACCGGAGCACCATGACCAGCCGCATGTTGCTGGGCCGTCAGGCGCTGACCGAACATATCAACATCTCGGCCACCGAACGGCGGTTGCAGCCTGACCTGAATTACGACGTTTACCACACCGCCAGCCTGCGCCACAAAGCGCCGCAGCGCGCGCTGCGCATCGCGGTGCTGAGCCGGGAAGACAACTATTCCACCCGCCGGCTGGTCGAGGTGGGCGAAGCGCGCGGCCATGTGGTTGAGGTGATCGACACCACGCGTTGCTACATGGCGATCAACCAACTGGCCCCCGAGGTGCATTACGACGGCAAGCGCCTGCCGCGCTATGACGCGGTGATCCCGCGCATCGGCGCGTCGATCACCTCCTACGGCACCGCCGTGATCCGCCAGTTCGAGACCATCGGCACCTTCTGCGTCAACGGCTCTGCCGGGATCACCGCCAGCCGCGACAAGCTGCACGCGCATCAGGTCTTGGCCGCCAAGCGCATTGGCATGCCGACCACGGCTTTCGCCGCCTCGCCCAAAGACACCAGCAACCTGATGGCGCTGGTGGGCACCGCGCCGTTGATCGTAAAGCTGCTGGAATCGACCCAAGGCAAAGGTGTCGTGCTGGCCGAAACCAAGAAGGCCGCCGAGTCGGTGATCGACGCCTTCCGCGGCCTGCGTGCCAACTTCCTCGTGCAGGATTTCGTCAAGGAGGCCGCTGGCGAAGACATCCGCTGTCTCGTGGTGGCGGGCAAGGTCGTGGCCTCCATGAAACGCACTGGCGCCGAAGGGGATTTCCGCTCGAACCTGCACCGGGGCGGCTCGGCCAAGGTGGTGCGCATCTCGAAAGAGGAACGCGACACCGCCGTACGCGCCGCCCGCGCCTTTGGCCTTGGCATCGCCGGGGTCGATCTGCTGCGGTCCGAGAGCGGGCCAAAGGTGCTTGAGGTCAACTCCTCCCCCGGCTTCGAGGGGATCGAGAATGCCACCAAGAAAGATATCGTCGGCAAGGTCTATGATGAGATCGAAGCCCGCGTGAAGCCACAGCCCGCGCGGCGTCGCAAAGGCGGATAACGGGTGCGGCAGCGGCCCCGCCCGGCTCGGGGCCACTTTACGCCCCTGCCCGCAATCCCTATATAAAACGTCGAGAATGATGCGAGGCAAGAGATGACCGAACAGACCCAACCGCTCGAAGGGACACCGCTGATTGCGCCCTCTTCTACAGATCACCCGCTCTACGAGCAGGTCGTTGAGGCTTGCCGCACGGTCTATGACCCTGAGATCCCGGTGAATATCTATGAACTGGGGCTGATCTACACCATCGACATCAACGACGAGAATGAGGTCGACATCAAGATGTCGCTGACCGCGCCCGGCTGCCCCGTGGCCGGTGAGATGCCCGGCTGGGTTGCCGATGCGGTCGAGCCGATCGCCGGGGTCAAGCAGGTCAATGTGGCACTGGTCTGGGAGCCGCCTTGGGGCATGGACATGATGTCGGACGAAGCCCGCCTTGAACTGGGCTTCATGTAAGCGACAGTTTTACAACGCAAAGAACGGACGCCGTCGG
Organism: Sulfitobacter sp. 1A12157; assembly: GCF_043557345.1. NCBI lineage: Bacteria > Pseudomonadati > Pseudomonadota > Alphaproteobacteria > Rhodobacterales > Roseobacteraceae > Sulfitobacter > Sulfitobacter sp. 1A12157. The sequence continues at coordinate 239,861 of NZ_JBIFFV010000005.1, read as the reverse complement.
TGCAGGGCATCGGCGGCGTTTTCTTTGGCCGCATCCCGCCGAGCGGGACGGCCAAGGATTGTTCATTTGACTGACATGAACCGGTCGTGAAACCGTTACATCGGGCACCCATAGAAGCCCCAGAACTTCATTCACGAACGGATAACATTATGCGAACACTTGTTTCTCTCGCCGCTCTGGCCCTCGCGCCCGGCATGGCGCTGGCCGAGGCCCACGCCACCGCGACCCCGGTCGAATACGGCCCCCGCCCGGCCTATCTGGTGGACAAGCTGCCCGAGGGCGCATTGAAGGACAAGCTGGCCTCCTGCATGGGGCAAGACGCCACCAAAACCGATTTTTCCATCGGCCACCGTGGCGCGCCGCTGATGTTTCCTGAGCATACCGTGCAGTCCAACGTCGCTGCCGCGCGGATGGGCGCGGGCATCTTGGAATGCGACGTGACCTTTACCGCCGATCACGAGCTGGTCTGCCGTCACGCACAGAACGATCTGCACACCACGACGAATATCCTCGTCTCCGATCTGGCCGAGAAATGCACCACCGGCTTCACCGCCGCGTCGGGTGACACGCCCGCCAGCGCCGAATGTCGCACCTCCGACATCACCTTGGCCGAATTCCGCACCCTGACGCCCAAGATGGACAGCGCCGACAAGACCGCCACCACCGCCGAAGACTATCAGGGCGGCGTCGCGACCTGGCGCACCGAGCTTTACAGCGACAAGGCCGATCTGATGACCCATGCGGAATCGATCGAACTGTTCAAATCTCTTGGCGCCAAGTTCACGCCTGAGCTGAAATCCCCCTCCGTCGAGATGCCGCACGAGGGCTTCTCTCAGGCAGACTACGCGCAGAAGCTGGTGGATGAATATGTCGCCGCAGGCATTCCCGCCTCCGACGTTTGGCCGCAGTCCTTCAACCTCGAAGACGTGCTTTACTGGGTTGAGAATACACCGGAATTCGGCAAGCAGGCCGTCTATCTGGTGCAGTGGTCCGACGGTTTCGATGAGCAAAACCCCGAGACGTGGGCCGAAGATTTCGCCGATCTGAAAGCCAAGGGCGTGAACTACCTCGCCCCCTCGCTCAACATGATGCTGACCAATACGGACGGCGCCATTGCCGCATCCGAATACGCCATGGCCGCGAAAGAAGCAGGGCTGACCTTGATTGCATGGACGCTGGAGCGTTCCGGCCCGCTCGGCTCGGGTGGCGGTTGGTACTTCCAGTCGGTCAATGACATCGTGAAAGACGACAGCGACTATCTGGTGGCGCTGGACGTGCTGGCCCAAGACGTTGGCGTGGCCGGTGTCTTCTCTGACTGGCCCGCGACCGTGACTTATTATGCGAACTGCATGGGTCTCTGACCGGTCCTAGCCGTTAGAATGCCATCAGGGCCGCCCCCTTTCGGGCGGCCCTTTTCCCTAGCCGGGCTTGCATGGATTTCGCCTTCCTGCAACATTGCGGGAAACAAGGGGCAAGCCATGGAAACTTGGGCAATTTTTACCGGCGATATCGTGAAATCCTCCGCGATGAGCCGGGCGGAGTTGGACGCCATTTTCGCGCGCCTCGATGACGCCGCCAAGGCGCTGACTGCTTGGCAAGGCCAGCCCGCCCGCATGACCCGCTTTCGCGGAGATGGCTGGCAGATGGCCGTGACCCCCAGCTTCTCCTTCCGCGCAGCCCTCGTCCTACGTGCCGCCGTGCGCCGCTGCGGCAAGACCGCCGACACCCGCTTTGGCATCGGTATCGGCCCCGCGCATTTCACAAGCGACGACCTATCCCGCGCGGACGGAGCGGCACTGGTCAGCTCCGGCCACGCGCTCGACAACATGCCCCGCGCGCGGCGCATGCACGCGCCCGACGCCCCCCTCGCCCTGCGCACGTCCCTGCCCCTTGCCGACCGGATCGCGGGCGGTTGGACCAAGCGCCAAGCCGATGTCGCCTATTACATGCTGGCCCCCGAGCCGCCGGTGCAAGCAGAGCTTGCGCGGCAGTTTGACCTGACACAGCAAAGCGTGCAGGGCCATGTGGAGGCGGCGGGGTTAGATGAGTTGCGGGAGGTCTGCGAGGTTCTGGAAGAGGATGCATCAGCCATATAAGGCTGTTATCATATTTTACAGCCAAATAAGGCTGTTTAAATTCACAACAAAGCACTTGCCCCAGCCCGCCATAGCTTTTCAAATAGTAAGCATTCACACCAAACGGGATTTCCATGACCGAACAGGCCATCGCCACCGCTCTCGCTTGCCTGATCGCTCACCTTCTGGCTGATTTCGTGTTTCAAACCAATGCGATGGTCGCAGCCAAGCGCAAGCCGGGGGTGCTATTCCTGCACGGCGCTATCGTCTTTGGCCTGACGACGCTGGCCCTCGGCGGCAGCCTGATCCCCGCCGCATTGCTGGCCCTCGCCCATATCGCGATCGACGCGGTCAAGACCTACGCCGTGCCAGAGCGGCAGCGCGACCGGCTCTGGCCCTACCTTAGCGACCAGATCGCGCATCTGGTTAGCATCGCGATCTTTGTCTTCTTCCTACCCGATGCTTTTGCCAGCGGCCTCTGGGCCAGCCATAGCAGCACGCTGATCCCACCTGCCCTGTTCATCGCGGGGCTGGTCACTGCAACGCTCGCAGGCGGTCCCGCCGTGGGCGGCTTGATGCTGCCGCACAAGGAACAGGCCCAACCGGATGGGCTGGAGAATGCAGGCCGGATGATCGGCCTGCTGGAACGCGCATTGATCTTTCTGATGGTCATGGTCGGCGAGCCTGCGGGCATCGGATTTCTCATCGCGGCAAAGTCGATCCTGCGTTTCGACACCGTGAAAAAGAACCAGAAGATCAGCGAATATGTGATCATCGGCACGCTTGCCTCTTTCGGCTGGGCGCTCATCGCTGCCTTCGCCACCAAGGCCGCAATCAATTCCTTCTGACGGCTTGAGATCGCCGCGCGGCACCCCTATCTTGGCCGCAGAGGAGATTTGTGATGTTTGGCATTCCCGGCAAGCAAGCCGTTACCATGACCCCCAAAGCCGCTGGCCAGATTGCGAAGTTGATGCAATCGGCGGGCCACGCCGGGCTGCGCATTGGCGTCAAGAAAGGCGGCTGTGCGGGCATGGAATACACCATGGAATACGTCGAAGCGACCGACCCCAATGATGAGGTGGTCGAACAAGACGGAGCGCGGGTGATGATCGCCCCCATGGCGCAGATGTTCCTCTTCGGCACCGAGATCGACTATGAGACAACGCTGCTCGAATCCGGTTTCAAATTCCGCAATCCCAATGTGACCGAAGCCTGCGGGTGCGGCGAATCGATTAAATTCGACGAAAGCCTTGGCGCGAAGTAAGCGCGCCGATCTGCCCCGGCCTTGACGCGAGGCCACGGGCCTGCGAACTGATCTGACAACGTAAACAGATCAGGACGGAACCGATGCGCCCCAAAATCGCCGCCGGCAACTGGAAAATGAACGGCACCGCCGCCGCGCTGACAGAGCTTCACAGCCTTGCCACCGGCCTGCCCGAAAACCCGCCGCAGGTCGTGATCTGCCCGCCCAGCACCCTCCTCTTCCGCGCCACCGACGCCACCCACGGCACCCCGATCAAAATCGGCGCACAGGATTGCCATGCTGAAGAAGCGGGCGCCTACACTGGCGATATCTCCGCCGCGATGGTTGCCGACAGCGGGGCCAGCCATGTGATCCTCGGCCATTCCGAGCGCCGCGATGCCCACCGCGAGACCGATGCCGATGTGCAAGCCAAGGCTGTTGCCGCATGGGGTGCCGGTCTCACCGCCATCATCTGCATCGGCGAAAGCGAGGCGGAGCGGGACGCGGGCCAGACCCTCGATATTATCGGCGCGCAGCTCGACGGGTCACTCCCCGATGCCGTGGAGGCCGGGAACACGGTGATCGCCTATGAGCCGATTTGGGCCATCGGCACCGGCAAAGTCCCCAGCATTGCGCAGATCAAAGAGGTGCATGATTTCATCCGCACCCGCCTGATCGACCGTTTCGGCGCGGAGATCGGCAATGCGCTCCCCCTGCTTTACGGCGGTTCGGTAAAGGCCGCGAATGCGGTCGAAATCTTCGCGGTCGAAAACGTCGATGGCGCGCTGGTCGGCGGGGCCAGCCTCAAGGCCGAGGATTTCGCGCCCATCGTTGCGGCCCTGGCCCGGTCCTAAGCCAATGCGGGGCGGCGGAGGCTCCTGCCGCCCCGCCCTCTTACAGCGGCAGCATCGTCGTCGATTTGATCTCTTCCATCGACAAAAGCGCGGTGACGTTATGCACCTTCACCTCTGAAATCAGCGCCTGATAAAAGACGTCATAGGCCCGCGCGTTCTTGACCCGCACCTTCAGGATATAGTCGATATCCCCCGCCAGACGGTGCGCCTCCTGCACCTCGGGCCGGTCTTTCAACGCCTGCAAAAACGCCGCCTGCCAGGCCGCCTCATGCTCGGACGTGCGGATCAGGACAAAGAAGCAGGCCTCGAACCCGAGCGCTTCGGAATCCAGCACGACGGTCTGCTGGCCAATCACCCCGGCTTCGCGCAGCTTGCGTATCCGATTCCACACCGGCGTTTTTGAAGACCCCACTTCACGGGCGATATCGTCCAGCGATTGGCTCGCATCCCGTTGCAGCTGCGCCAAAATCTTCCGGTCGGTCTCATCAATTCGGACAGTCATTCTCTTCTCTCTCGTCCCGGCAGGACGTTCATACTCAACCTGCGACCAAAGCGAACACATGTTCTTATCTGCGCCAGCATATAGCCAATTATCGGGAATATTTCCTATATAAGAGGTCACGTCAAACAGAATACAGGGCGCATCATGGATCACTTTCCCATCTTCCTCGCCACCCGCGGGCAAAAGATCCTTCTTTCCGGCGGCGGCGAAGCCGCGCTGGCCAAGCTGCGTCTGCTGATGAAAACCCAAGCGGCACTGCATGTCTTCGCCCCCGACCCGGCAGCAGAGATCGTCGACTGGCAGGCGGCAGGAAAGCTCACCCTGCACCGCCGCCCCCTCACCACCGCCGACCTGCCCGGCGCGCGGCTGTTCTACGCAGCGGATGAGGATGACGCGCTGGATGCCGAAAATGCCGCGCTGGCCCATGCGGCGGGCGTGCTGGTCAACATCGTCGACAACCTGCATGACAGCGAATTCATCACCCCCGCCATCGTCGACCGTGATCCCGTGACCGTGGCCATCGGCACCGAAGGCGCGGCCCCGGTGCTGGCCCGCGCGATCAAGGCCGATCTGGAAGAGCGTCTGCCCGTCACCCTCGGCCCGCTGGCGCGCATCGGCAAAGGCTTTCGCAAGCTGGCCGATGCCCTGCCCATGGGCCGCGCGCGCCGTGATTTCTGGCGGGAGTATTATTTCGCCACCGGCCCCCGCGCCATGGCCGAGGGCAAGGACACCGTGCGCCCGGCGCTGAAAACCCTGCTGCACACCCATCTCACCCGCAAAGCCCGCGCAGGCCATGTGGCCTTTGTCGGCGGCGGCCCGGGCGACCCGGAACTGCTGACGCTCAAGGCCCGCCGCGCGTTGGATGAGGCCGATGTGGTGATCTACGACCGTCTGATCAGCCCCGAAATTCTCGAACTCGCCCGCCGCGAGGCGCTGATGATCGATGTTGGCAAAGAGGGTTTCGGCCCCTCCACGGCCCAAGAGCACATCAACGCCCTGCTGGTCGAACACGCGCAAAGCGGCGCGCAGGTGGTGCGGTTGAAATCCGGCGATGCCACGGTCTTTGGCCGTCTCGACGAAGAGATCGACACGGTCGACGCCCATGGCATCGGCTGGCACATCGTGCCCGGCATCACCGCCGCCTCCGCCGCCGTGGCGGGCATCGGGCAAAGCCTGACCAAACGGGGCCGCAATGCCTCGGTCCGCTTCCTCACGGGGCATGACATGAAGGGTTTCGCCGATCACGACTGGGCCGCCCTCGCGCGCCCCAACGAGGTCGCCGCGATCTATATGGGCAAGAAATCCGCCCGTTTCGTCCAAGGCCGCCTGCTGATGCATGGCGCCGACCGCGCCACCCCCGTCACCGTGATCGAAAACGCCTCGCGCGCTGATCAGCGGGTGCTGGCGACCACGCTGAACGATCTGCCGCGCGATCTGGCCAATGCCGAAATGACTGGCCCCGCGCTCACCTTCTACGGCCTCGCCCCACGCGCCGCCGTCCAAGTTGCCACCGAAACCCCGCTAGAGGAGCTGGGCTGACATGCCCAAACCCTTCACCCCCAAGGTCATCACCGCCAATGCGCTACTCGAAGGCGATGTCGTCTATCAAACCGCCACCGGCTGGACCCGCAAACTCAGCGAGGCCGAAGTCCTCACCGATGAGGCCGACGCCGACCTGCGCCTGATCGACGCGCTGAGCCAACAAGACTTGGTCGTCGGCGTCTACCTCGCCGATGTGGCCCCCGACGCGGGCGTCCCCCGCCCCACCCATTTCCGCGAAGAGTTCCGCGCCACCGGCCCCTCGAACTACGCCCACGGCAAACAGGAGACCGTCTGATGTACAGCTACACCGAATTCGACGACAAATTCCTCGCCGAGCGCAACGCCCAGTTCCGCGCCCAGGTCGAGCGCCGCATCGACGGCTCGCTCACCGAGGATGAGTTCAAACCCCTGCGCCTGATGAACGGGCTCTACCTGCAATTGCACGCCTATATGCTGCGGGTGGCAATCCCCTATGGCACGCTCAACAGCGCCCAGATGGATCAACTCGCCTATATCGCCGAGCGGTGGGACAAGGGCTACGGCCATTTCACCACGCGCCAGAACATCCAGTACAACTGGCCCGAACTTCGCGATGTGCCCGATATGCTCGACGCGCTGGCCGAGGTGAAGCTGCATGCGATCCAGACCTCCGGCAACACCATCCGCAACGTGACGGCGGACCATTTCGCTGGCGCCGCCGCCGATGAGGTCGCCGATCCCCGCCCCGTGGCCGAGCTGATCCGCCAGTGGTCCACCGACCATCCCGAGTTCCAGTTCCTGCCGCGCAAGTTCAAGGTCGCCGTCACCGGCGCCGCCGCTGACCGTGCGGTGATCAAGGCCCATGACATCGGCCTGCGCATCGTCGAACGCGATGGCGAGCAGGGGTTCGAAGTCATCGTCGGTGGTGGCCTCGGCCGCACCCCGATGATCGGCAAGGTGCTCTATGATTTCGTGAAGTATGAGGATCTGCTGCCCACGCTCGAAGCCATCGTCAGCGTCTACAACGTGCTCGGCCGCCGCGACAACAAGTATAAGGCGCGCATCAAGATCACCGTCCACGAGAACGGTATCGAAGACATCCGCGCCCGGGTCGATGCGCAATATGCGCTGATCCGCGACCAGTTCACCGGCGTCGACCAGCAAATGCTGTCGCGTATCGAAGCCGATTTCGCAGCGCCCGCGTTCAAGACAGCCTCCCTCGGGGCCTACGAATCCGCCTATACCAACGATCCGGTTTTCCGCGCATGGGCGGATACCAACCTCGCCGCGCACCGCGCGCCGGGCTATGCCATCGTCTCGATCAGCCTCAAGGCCCATGGTGCAACGCCGGGCGACGCCACCGCCGGCCAGATGCTCGTGATGGCCGACCTCGCCCGCCGCTTTGGCCATGACGAGCTGCGCATCAGCCACGAACAGAACGTGATCCTCCCCCATGTGCACCGCAGCGACCTGCCCGAACTGCACGCCGCGCTGAAAGAGGCGAAACTCGCCACCGCCAACATCGGCTTGATCTCGGACATCATCGCCTGCCCCGGCATGGATTACTGCGCACTGGCCACCGCGCGTTCCATCCCCATCGCGCAGGAGATCGCGACCCGTTTCGACGAGTTGAAGCTCGAACATGACGTGGGCCCGCTCAAGATCAAGATCTCGGGCTGCATCAACGCCTGCGGCCACCACCACGTGGGCCATATCGGCATCCTCGGCCTCGACCGCGCGGGTGTAGAGAACTACCAGATCACGCTCGGCGGCGATGGCACCGAGGATGCGAGCCTTGGCACCCGCACCGGCCCCGGCTTCTCGGCAGAGGAGATCATCCCCGCCATCGAACGCCTCGTGCGGGGCTATCTCGACCTGCGCAACGATCCCGGCGAGACCTTTCTGCAAGCCTACCGCCGCCTCGGCCTCGCGCCGTTCAAGGCGGTGCTCTACCCAGACACGGCCAATAAGGACCGGGCCAATGCCGCTTGACACCCCTGAACTTCATCCTTTCTCAAATACCGATGCGCCGCCCCCCGAGGGGCTGCGCGCGGTCGAGGAAAAGGTGGCACGGCTCAACGCCGAGTTGCGCCACCACGGGGCGACGGATGTGATCCGCCGCGCCGATGCTGAGATCGAGAACCTCACCCTCGTCTCCAGCTTTGGCGCGGAATCGGTGGCGCTCTTGCACCTCGTATCCATGGTATCGCGCGATATCCCGGTGCTCTTTATCGACACCGAGATGCTCTTTGCCGAAACCCTCGTCTACCAGCAGGAACTGAGCGAACGCCTCGGCCTGCGCAATGTCACCACCCTGCGCAGCGAAGAGATCGCAGCACAGGATCCCGGTGGCACGCTGCATCAATATGACACCGACGCCTGCTGCGCCCTGCGCAAGACCCGGCCCCTGCAAAACGCGCTGGCGGGCTATGACGGCTGGATCACCGGGCGCAAACGTTTTCAATCGGGCAGCCGCGCGGCCTTGGAGTTTTTCGAGGTCGAAGTCCCCGAAGACGGTGCCGCGCCGCGCATCAAGGTGAACCCGTTGGCCTATTGGGCCAATTCCGATGTGAGCGATTACATCACCGAAAACCGCCTGCCCCGGCATCCGCTGGTGGCCAAGGGCTACCCTTCGATCGGCTGCGCGCCCTGCACCTCGCCCGTGGCCCCGGGCGAAGACCCGCGCGCCGGACGCTGGCGCGATCAGAACAAAGAAGAATGCGGCATCCATTTTGTGAACGGCAAAGTGGTCCGAACAGGAGACAAATCATGAGCGTACTCGTCACCGACACAGGCTTCACCGCCGACGACTGGACCCAGGGCTATTGCGAGGAGGGCGCCGCGAACGATTGCCGCGCCGTCGATCTGGCCTCTGACGCCGATGCCCATGCCCTCACGCTGACCCCGGCGCTTGAGATGATCCGCGTCGACTTCCCCTCTTTCGCGGATGGGCGCGGCTTTACCATCGCCCGTGTCCTGCGCCTGCGCGGCTACAAGGGCCGCCTGCGCGCCCGCGGGCATGTGCTGGCCGATCAATACGCCATGGCCCGCCGCGCCGGGTTCGATGAGGTCGAGATCGACGAAGACCTGGCCGCCCGCCAGCCTGAGGACCAGTGGCGCGCCCGCGCCGATTGGCAGGCGCATGACTATCAGTCCCGCCTGCGCGGTGCCGCATCCGGACCGGCGACCGCGGCCAAATAGGCCGTTTCATTGCCCTCCCCCCTTCCTTGCCATAAGTAGAGGCCGCAACCCGATTTGCGGAAACCATGATGACCGAGCAGAGCACAGTGAACCAAACCGCCGCCAAGCCCGTCCCGACATTGCCCGACGCCCAGACCGTGACCTCGGTCACGCACTGGACCGATCAGCTGTTCTCGTTCCGGGTGACCCGGCCTGCAAGCCTGCGGTTCCGCTCGGGCGAATTCGTGATGATCGGCCTGATGGGCGACCCGCATCCCGAGACGGGCAAGCAAAAACCGCTCTTGCGCGCCTATTCCATCGCCTCCCCCGCATGGGACGATGAGTTGGAGTTCTACTCGATCAAAGTGCAAGACGGCCCGCTGACCTCCAAATTGCAGCACATCCAGCCCGGCGATCAGATCATCCTGCGGCCCAAACCCGTGGGCACGCTGGTGCATGACGCGCTGCTGCCCGGCGACCGGCTGTGGATGTTCGCCACCGGCACAGGCTTTGCCCCCTTCGCAAGCCTGCTGCGCGAGCCTGAGACCTATGAGAAATTCGACGAGGTCATCGTCACCCACACCTGCCGCGACGTGGCGGAGCTTGAGTATGGCCGCCAGTTGATCGAAGGGCTGAAGGCCGACGAGCTGATGCAGGAACTCATTGGCCCGGAAAACCTCGCCAAGATTCGCTATTACCCGACCACCACCCGCGAAGAGAGCCCCAAGATGGGCCGGATCACCAACCTTTTGCAGAATGGCACCGTGTTCGCGGATTTGGACGTGCCCCAGATCAATGCCGCCCATGACCGCGCCATGGTCTGCGGCAGCCTTGGGTTCAATAAGGATATTATGGAGATTCTCGAAGGCTTTGGCCTGACCGAGGGCGCCAATTCCGACCCCCAGCATTTCGTCGTCGAAAAGGCATTCGTCGGCTAAGCCGAATTAAGCCTTACGAAAGGTCGCAGCGTTACAACAGGGGCGTCGGCACAGCATTGCCGACGCTTTGGCAGAACCCTGCGCATCCCGAAAACGCCCCCTTCCGCTGCAATGCGGCAGGGCTTAGCTGACGCCTTGCGAGCGCGGGGGACTGCCGCGCAAAACGCAACCACAGGCGAAAGGCATATCAATGGCGAGCAATGGGACCCCGACCCCTAAGAAAGTCTCCGATCTGGCAACTGAAAAGGCCGACCTGTCCAGCACGGCGCTGATCGGCATCTTCGGCAGCGACAGCACGCCCGGCGCGCTGATCCGCGAAGGTGGCGGCAAAATCTCTCGTGTCGAAGTGGGCGATCAGGTCGCCGGCGGCATCGTCTCTGCCATCGGGCAAGGGACGCTGGTGCTTTCCAGCCGTCGCGGCAATCAGGTGCTGCGCCTGCCACAGGGCTGAAACCTTGAAGGAGGCGCGGCGCGCGCCTCTTGACCTGCCGCGCGGGGCAGTGCACATCCCGCGCATGAGCAAGACAGCATTGATCACCGGCGCGTCGCGCGGCCTTGGGGCTGCATTGGCAGAAGCCTTGGCCCCCACCCATCACATCATCGCGGTCGGTCGCACGACCGGCGCATTGGAAGAGTTGGACGACCGTATCCAGGCCAAGGGCGGCAGCGCCACCTTGGCACCGATGGACATCACCAACGCCGATGCCATGGCCGTGCTCTGCCGGGGCATCCATGACCGTTGGGGCGGGCTCGACCTGTGGCTGCATTGCGCCGTTCACGCGGCCCCGCTGACGCCGACCGATCACATCGACGCCAAGGATATGGAGAAATCCATCGCCGGAAACGTCACCGCCACCGCGCGGCTGATCACCTTTGTCTCGCCGCTCTTGGGGGCGGAGGGCACGGCGGTCTTCTTTGACGATCCGCGCGCGGGCACGAAATTCTTCGGCAGCTACGGGGCGACCAAGGCCGCGCAGATCGCGCTGGCAACCTCTTGGCAGGTCGAGACCGCGCAGATCGGCCCCCGCGTCCATATCCTCACGCCCGAGCCGATGCCCACCGCCACCCGCGCCCGCTTCTTCCCCGGCGAAGACCGCGCGGCGCTGAGCGACACCGCCACGCAGGCCGCTGCGGTATTGGCGCAACTGTCGGAAAACTCCGCCTCCTGAACCGCGCGGCACCGGCGCGCTGCGCTTGCCGCCGGTCCGCCCCTCGCCTATCAAGGCAAAAAGGGGCCATTCATGCGTATTTTGATTACAAACGATGACGGCATCAACGCACCCGGTCTGGCCGTGCTGCGCGCCATCGCCGAGGAACTCGCCGGGCCCGGGGGCGAGGTCTGGACCGTGGCACCGGCGTTCGAGCAATCCGGGGTGGGACATTGCATCAGCTACACCAAGCCGATGATGATCACGCAATTGGACGACCGCGTCTTCGCCACCGAAGGCTCTCCCGCCGATTGCGTCCTTGCCGCGATCCACGACACGATGACCGCCGCCCCTCCCGATCTGGTGCTCTCCGGCGTGAACCGGGGCAATAACGCGGCCGAAAACGCGCTCTATTCCGGCACGCTCGGCGGTGCGATCGAGGCGGCGTTGCAAGGTTTGCCCGCCATCGCCCTGTCGCAATACTATGGCCCCGCCAACCGCGATCTGGCCGATCCTTTCGAGGCCGCTGCCAAACACGGGGCAGAGACCTGCCGCCGCATTCTGGACCACAGCCCCAAGGAAGACGCGGCCTACGGGCTCTTCTATAACGTGAACTTCCCCCCGGTGGCCGCCGCCGATGTGCGCGGCACCCGGCTGGCCCCGCAGGGCCGCCGCCCCGGCACCGGGTTTTCGACCGAGGCGCATCTGTCGCCCTCGGGCCGCCGCTTTTTGTGGATCAAGGGCGGCGATCAACGCGTACAAACGGCACCGGGCAGCGATGCCTGCGTCAACCTTGATGGCTATGTCTCAGTCACCCCGATGCGCTGCGACCTGACGGATCACGCGGCCCTCGAAACGCTGGCGGGCATCAACGGATGAATGAGCCCCCCATCTCTGAAGCGGAACGCAAGATGCAGTTCCTCTACGCGCTGCGCTCGAAGGGCGTGACCGATGCGCGCGTGCTGACAGCGATGGAAGCGATCGACCGCGGCCCCTTCATCCGCGGCCTCTTTGCCAGCCGCGCCTATGAGGACATGCCCCTGCCCATCGCCTGCGGCCAGACCATCAGCCAGCCTTCTGTGGTGGGATTGATGAGCCAAGCCTTGCAGGTGTCCTCGCGCGATAAGGTGCTCGAAATCGGCACCGGATCGGGCTATCAGGCGGCGATCCTCAGCAAGCTCGCCCGGCGGGTCTATACGATCGACCGGCACCGCCGTCTGGTGCAAGAGGCGCGCGGCGTCTTCGAGGCGATGGACCTGAGCAACATTACCGCGATCACCGCCGATGGCAGCTTTGGCCTTGCCGAACAGGCGCCCTTTGACCGGATCATCGTGACCGCCGCCGCCGAAGACCCCCCCGGCCCCCTGCTTGCGCAGCTAAAGGAGGGCGGCATCATGGTACTGCCCGTTGGCCAATCCGACACGGTGCAACACCTCATCCGCGTGCGAAAGACCGCTGATGGGCTGGAATACGACGAATTGCGGGCCGTGCGCTTTGTCCCCCTGCTGGAAGGCTTGGGCAAGGACGGCTAATAGGTTACAGAGACACGGACAACGCCCCATACCGTCTGGGGGCGAAGATGAGGACTTGCAGATGCGCCAAACACGCTTGCGCCGCCCCATGCGGCTGACCCTAATGGCCGGGACCAGTGCGATACTGCTGGCAGGTTGCGAAAATCAGCCCCTGGATTACGATATGCGCAGCACCTTTGGCGATGGGTTCTCCACCGCCGAAGCCGCGCGCGGGCCTTTGGCGGACCGGCCCAAACCCGACGCCCGGGGCGTGATCTCCTATCCCAATTATCAAGTCGTCGTTGCCCGCCGGGGCGATACGCTGAAAGACGTGGCCGCTCGCGTGGGCGCCGACAGCGGCGAATTGGCCCGCTACAACGGGATCGAACAGGGCGTCCCGCTCCGCCAGGGCGAGATCATCGCCCTGCCCCGCCGTGTCTCTGAGCCTGCGCCGGGCACCAATGGCGCCGTGGACATCACCACCCTTGCCGGCGGCGCCATCGACCGCGCCCCCGCGACCCCCAGCGTGCAAACCCAGAGCCTGCCGCCCGCGGGCACCACAAGCACCCCCGCGCCACAGCCCGCAGCCCCGCAGGCGAAAGAGCCCGTGCGCCACCGGGTCGAGCGGGGGGAGACGGCCTATACCGTGGCGCGTCTTTACAACGTGCCGGTCAAAGCACTGGCCGAATGGAACGGCCTCGGCCCCGATTTCGCGATCCGCGAGGGGCAATTCCTGCTGATCCCGGTCGAGAAACAAGCGCCGCCGCGTCAGGCGACAAATACCGCCTCAAGCGCCGCCGCCTCGCGCCCCGTGCAGCCGGTCACCAGCGCGCCCGGCGCGGGCACCCCCACGCCGACGCCACCCTCTGCCGCCAAACCGCTGCCGCAGGATGAGACCGCACAGCCCCTGCCGCCCAAGGTCGAGCCGAAAGAGCCTGTGGCCGATGTGGGCAAGCCCACCGCCCCGGCAAAGGCCACCAAGATGACACCCCCGGTCCAAGGCTCCATCATCCGGGCCTATTCCAAGGGCAAGAACGAGGGGATCAACATCAAGGGCAGCCCCGGCGGGCCCGTGAAAGCCGCCGACGCGGGCACCGTCGCCGCGATCACCAAAAGTGCGGAGGGCATCCCGATCGTCGTGGTGCGCCATGCCAACAACCTGCTTACGGTCTATGCGAATGTCGACGGCGTGAACGTCGCCAAGGGCGACAGTGTCAGCCGGGGCCAGCAGATCGCCAAACTACGCGGCGGGTCGGAATCGCATGTGCATTTCGAAGTGCGCAAAGGCTTTGAGAGCGTCGATCCGACGCCCTATATTCAGTAACCAAACGACAAAGGGCCCGCAGAAATTGCGGGCCCTTTCACTCACACCGTCCGGCGCTCAACCGCCCGAAACGGGAACGCCTTTCCGGCCAGCCAGATCCACGAAATACTGCCATGCCACCCGGCCCGACCGCGCGCCGCGTGTGGCCTGCCACTCAACGGCTTCGGCGCGCAATGTGTCGTCGTCGATCTCTACGCCGAAGGCATCGCAATAGCCGCGGATCATCGCCAGATATTGGTCCTGATCGCAGGGGTGGAACCCCAGCCACAGCCCGAAGCGGTCAGAGAGAGAGACCTTTTCCTCGACCGCTTCCGAAGGGTTGATTGCACTGCCGCGCTCGTTCTCGATCATGTCACGCGGCATCAGGTGGCGGCGGTTCGATGTGGCATAGAGCACGACATTCTCGGGCCGCCCTTCGATGCCCCCATCCAACACGGCCTTCAGCGATTTGTAATGCGCGTCGTCATGGCCAAAGCTGAGGTCGTCGCAAAACAGGATGAAGCGCTGCGAAGCGCCACGCAGGAGGGACAAAAGCCGCCCGACCGAAGGCAGGTCTTCGCGCTGCAGTTCAACGATGCGCAACGCTTCATGTGATGCTTGAACATCCGCGTGTATCGCTTTGACAAGGCTGGATTTCCCCATGCCCCGCGCCCCCCAGAGCAGCGCGTTGTTCGCCGGCAGCCCCGCCGCGAATTGGCGGGTGTTGGCCAACAGCGTATCCCGCGCCCGATCCACGCCCACCAGAAGCGGCAGGTCGATCCGGGCGACCTGCGGCACCGGCACCAGACGGTCGGGGTCGGTGTGCCAGACGAAGGCCGTGGCCGCATCGAAGTCCGGGGCGGCGAGCGGCGCGGGAGACATACGTTCCAGCGCCGCCGCGATACGGTCCATCGGATCATTGATCACAGCAGGTCTTCCTCGTCTTCGTCGTCAAAGTAGCCCTCTTCGCGCAGCTTTTCGTTGCGCTTCGTCTCGACCCGGCGCACGAGGAAAATCGAGATTTCGTAGAGGCCATAGACCACCACGAAAAGGATCACCTGCGTGATCACATCCGGCGGGGTGACCAGCGCGGCCAGCACAAGGATCGCCACCACGGCGTATTTGCGCACATTGGCCAGCCCTTCGGAACTCACCAGCCCCGCCTTGCCCATCAGCGTCAGCAAAACCGGCAATTGGAAACACAGGCCAAAGGCCACGATGAATTTGATCGTGAGCGAGAGATACTCCTGCGCCGAGCCTTGGAAGGCGATGGCGGCGATGCCGTTTTCGCCATCCGGCCCACCGACCAACGTGCCGGCCTGCTGGAAGCCAAGGAAGAAGTCGAAGGCCAGCGGCGTGACGACATAAAAGGCAAAAGCCGCGCCAAGGAAGAACATCACCGGCGAGGAGATCAGAAAGGGCAGAAACGCCCCCTTCTCGTTCTTGTAAAGCCCCGGCGCCACGAAGCGCCACAGCTGGTAGCTGATGAAGGGAAAGCCCAGCACCAGACCGCCCAGAAGCGAGATCGAGATCGCGACGAAGAAACCCTCCTGCAGCTTGATCAGAATCAGCCCGCAATCCTCTTGGCCCCGTTCGGCCATGGCCGAGCAAAGCGGTTCGGTCAGGAAGTTAAAGATCGGGTTCCAGACGGTAAAGCAGATCACCATCCCGATGATGAAGGCGATGACCGAATGGATGAGCCGCGTGCGCAGCTCGGCCAGATGCTCGATCAACGGGGCGGAACTGTCGTCGATCTCGTCATAATCGTCGGTGGCGCTCATTCAACTCACTCTTTCTTGGCGGCAGCTTTGGGTGCCGTTGAGGTCTTGGCGGCGGCATCGTCCGATGCCGCTTGGGCCTGACCTGCGTCTTTTTCGATCACAGGCCGGGCCGGTGCTTCCTTGGCCGGGGCGGCATCCGAAAGCTTTGCCTCTGCCGCTTCGGCAGCGGCAATGGCTTCCGCCGCTTCGCGTTGCTTGCGCTCGGCGGCGGCCCGCGCGGTGCTGGCTTGGATCTTCTTCACATCCTCCGCCTTTTGGGCAGCCAGTTTGCCGGTCTCGCTCTCGGGGTCGAAATTGGTCAGGGACCGGGTCGCGTCCTTGACCTCATCCATGGCGCTGCCCAGAGGGTTGCTGGCCGTTTTCAGCGATTTGTTCAGAGACGACGACATCTCGCGCATGCCGCTTTCATCGGCGGCATCGTTCATCGCTTGGCTGAATTCACGCGCCATGCCTTTGGCCTTGCCCACGAATTGCCCGACACGCCGAAACAGCACGGGCAAGTCCTTGGGGCCGACCACGATCAGGGCCACCACGCCGATGACTAAAAGTTCCGTCCAACCCAGATCGAACATTGGGTTACACCCGGTCCTTGTCGGCCTTCAGGTCGGTCTTGGGATGGGTGCCCTGATCGGCATGTTCGGGCAGGTCAGCATGGTGCACGTCCTCGACATGTTTGATCTCGTCGCGCTTGTTCTCTTCTTCGCCTTCGCTGATGCCTTTCTTGAAGCTGGTGATGCCCTTGCCGACTTCGCCCATGAGCGAGGAAATCTTGCCACGGCCAAAAAGCACCAGGACGACAACCGCGATCAGCAGCAGGCCCGGCAATCCGATATTGTTCAACATGTCTGTTCTCCCATCATGTTTGGCGCGGTCTGGTCGCGCCGGTCTGCACCGTGATAGCGGGCGGCGCCGGGACCATGAAGGGGCAATGCAACGGATGGGCGGTGCGGCGGGCGAAGGACTGCCGATTTTCGGGCGTGCAATTCGCCTTATGACATGTTTTTGTCAGGAGCGTCAGGAGCGTCAGGAGGCGTGATGGTATCAACGAAGACCGAAGATCGGCTTGTCCGGCTGATCGACAGGCTGCGGGATGGGCAGCTGCACCGGGCCGAGGATTTGGCCCTGCAATTCGGCGTCTCCCCCCGGACGATCTACCGCGATATGGGCAAGCTCGGCGCGGCGGGCCTGTCCATCATCGGCACCCGGGGCGAAGGCTATCGGATCACGCCGGCGATCACCCTGCCCCCGCTGACCCTGACGGCGGCGGAGTTGGAGGCGCTGAACCTCGGTCTTGCCGTGGCGGCGGAGGTGGGTGACCCCGCCCTACAAGCCGCGGCAGAGACATTGGCCGCCAAGTTCGACGCGGTGCTGCCGACCGAGACCATTGCCGAGGGTGCCGCATGGGCGCAGGCGCTGAGGTCGCAGGGCAAGGCCACGCGGGTTTTCACACATCTCCCTGTGCTGCGCGCGGCGGTGCAGGCCCGCCAAAAGCTGCGGATTGCAGTGATCGGCGACGCGCCGCAGGTGATACGTCCGTTGGAGGTGCGCAACTGGGGGCGGTTCTGGCTGCTGACGGCCTGGAGCGAGGGGGCGGCGGGTTTCGTGACCCTACCGCTCGACCAGATCGAAAGCGCTGAGCCGCTACCGGAGTTGTTCGTGGACGAGCCGGGCAGAACGCTCGCGGACCATCGCCCCTAGCCCCAGATCAGGGCCGCCCCCTTAGCCCTTCAATTGCCAGCCGGTTTGCGGAGGCAGAAACGCCTCGACACTGGCCTGCGCGATCACGATGGTATCCTGCCCCGTGGCCACGTTCAGCCCGCCCTTCACCGCGCGAACCTCGGCGCGGCCGCGAGGAAGTTTGGCCACCAGCGCGTCGACATCCACCTTCTCAGGCTCCTGAACCGCGACGGTAACCTGCACGCGCATCTGATCCGGCGTCACCTCCAGCGCGCCGAACAGCGGCAGGGAAGAATGGCGCAGGGCATCCTCGATCGCGCGGGCGGCGGCCTTGGTATAGTCCATCCCGTGCAGATCGTTGCCCATGCCCATTTCGATGATGATCCGCTGCTCAGCCATCGGCACGCTCCATGTCGAAGCCCACGGAAAGCGCCACATTGGCTATGACGGTTGGGTTCCCTTCGCCTTCGGGGCGCGGCACATCAAGGCCGCCGTGATGCAGCGTCACCGTCACCTCACCATAGGGAAAGACCGCGCGCAGCGCTTCGGCATCCACCAGATCGGGACGCTGCACGCCCACGTCGAGGGTGATGCGCATGGCCGACCTGTCGAAACCGAAAAGCTCGGCCAGATTGATCGAATTGTGCCACAGCGCATCCTGCACCGCGCGTTTCGCGGCCTGCGTATAATCACCGCGCCGCAGGGAGGAGCCCATGCCGAATTCCACCAACAGCGGCTTCATGAGGTCACCGGAAAGACAAAGCAACGGTCGCGGCGCACGGTCAGCCACATGACGGCACCGGGCTGCGGCAAAAAGACATTGGGCACCGTGGCCTTGAGCCGCGATCCGTCCTCTTCCAACACGAATTCCACCAGGCTTTCGTTGCCCATGAAGCGCGCGCGTTCCACCAGCGCGCGGGCCGGGGTACCATCGGTCGCCGTGGGGCGCGGCCCTTGTCCGGCGCGGTCAAAGTCGATCCGCAGGTGCTGCGGGCGGAAAACGATATTCACGCGGGTGCCATCCGGCAGACCGGGGGCAAGGAACTCACCGAAGACCGTTTCGGCCAGTGCACCGTTCACAGTGGCATTCAACACATTCGCATCACTGAAGAACGCGACCGAGGCGCGGTCGACGGGCCGGGTGTAGACATTGTAGGGCGCGCCCTGCTGCACGATCTTGCCGTCGCGCATCAGTGCGATCTCATCGGCCATGCGCATCGCTTCGTCCGGCTCATGGGTAACCAGCAAAACGGCGGTGTCTTCCTCTTTCAGGATGCTCAGCGTCTCATCCCGGATGCCATCGCGCAGGCGGTTGTCGAGGCCGGAAAACGGCTCGTCCATCAGCATGATGCGCGGCTGCGGCGCCAGCGCGCGGGCCAGCGCCACGCGCTGCTGCTCTCCGCCTGAGAGCTGGTGCGGGTAGCCGTCGATGTAGCGCAGCAGGTCCACCCGTTCGAGCAGTTCCTCGATCCGGGCGCGCTTCTGCTCGCGCGTGCCTTTCTTGAGGCCAAAGCCCACGTTGTCGGCCACGCTCAAATGTGGGAACAGAGCGAAATCTTGGAACATCAGCCCGATCTCGCGCCGCTCGGGTGGGACGCGGAACATGGTGTCGCAGATCAGTTTGCCATCGACATGGATCGTGCCGCTGTCTTGCATCTCAACCCCCGCGATCATGCGCAGCGTGGTGGATTTGCCGCAGCCCGAAGGGCCAAGCAAGCAAGTCACCTGCCCCGGCAAGATCTGCAAAGATACGTCATCGACCACCTGCCGCCCGCCATAGGCGCGGCGCAGGTTCTTGATTTCCAGTCGGGGGGTGGGGTCACTCATGAAGGCTGCGGTATCCGATCAAATCGCTCGGAAACCCAGCTATCAGCCCCGCCGCGCCCCCGCAAGCACCGCCGCAAACCCGACCAGCAACACAAGGACGCAGATCACCAGCAATTGCTCGTATTTATGCCCCTCGGGCAGCAGCATTGCGACCCATCCCCAGCCCCGCGCGAAATAGGCCGTAGCCCCCAGCATCGCGGCGGCAAAGGCGGCAAGGTAGCTCCAGACCGGGACCGCGCGCCCCGCCACCAGCCCGATGAGCAGCACGGGGGTAAGGAACATCGACGCGGTGCCGCTGACCGCGACGGCATCAAAAAGCGTGGCGTTTCCCCAAAGCGTCAGCAGCGCGCCAAGCGCCATGAACCCCGCCATCACCAGCCGCCCGCCCGCGAGGCTGCGCGGGGCGATGCGCCATTCCTCAACCATCAACCGCGCGGCAGAGGCGAGCGCCGAGTCGAGTGTCGAGAGCGCCGAGACCAGCAGCGACAGCATCAGCGCCACAAATATCCAGCCCGGGAACATTTGCGCCCATGTGCCGATCAACTCGCCCTCATAGGCCGCGCCGGTCAGGCTGGCTTGGATGCCGAAGAAGCCGAAGCCGATGATGCAGAGGGTCGAAATCCAGAAGGCATGGAGAAAGGATGCTCGGGTTGTCGCCTCATCCGCCAGAAAACCGCGGTCCATCATCACCGGGTCATGCGCCGGATAGGAAAAGACCTGCAACAGCGCCACGACCAAAAGCACCCAGCCGTTATACGGCCCCGAGGTGCCCGGCGCGCTCAGCACCGCGCCAAGCTCAAACCCCGGGCTGAGCAGCAGCGCCCCAAGTGCGAGACCGAAGACGACGAGAAAGACCAGCATCTGCACCACATCCGTGCGCAGCGCGGCGGAGAGCCCGCCCCATGCCGAATAGCCAAAGCCGAGGGCGGCGACGATCAGCACCGCCAGCGTGCCCGACCCGGGCCAGACGGCCTCGAAGATCAGCGCCACGACCAACAGATTGGCAAAGACCTCGGACAGCAGCCGCAGCCCGATCACGAGGTTATAGGCCGCCGTGCCCGCGCCCCCGAAACGGCCCGCCAGCCAGTCCTGCACCGACCGCGCGCCGCCGCGCCGCAGGTGGCCGACGATGAAACCGCCCGTCAGGAACGACCCGTAATAGGCCGCATAGGCCAGCGTGCCCGCGATGCCGTAGAAATAGCCCAAGATCGCCGCGTTCATCAGGCTGCGGGCGAAGATCCACGTGGTGACTTGGCTCAGCACCAGCACCCAAAGTCCCGGCGCGCAGCCTGCCGCATTGGCCCCGCCAAAGAAGCCTTCGACCGTCGCGCGGCGCGGTGCCACCAAGAGGCTGGCAAGGATCACGGCAGCGAAAAGAAGGACAAGAACAGTGGTTTGCATGGGCAGCGGACCTTTTGCGAGAAGCTGATCCACAAGGGTTAGCCGCCGCTTGCAATCCGGGCCAGCACTGAAACCGCTGCTGTCAGGAATGTGATCCGCCGCGACGGGTCATGGCCGGGACGCGCGCCCCGGCCATGGAGGGTTTACATGGTCAGATTGGTGCCGCCGCCATCCAGCAACAGGTTCTGCCCCACGATGAAGCCCGCGTGCTGCGAACAAAGGAAGGCACAGGTCGCGCCGAACTCGTCACGCGTGCCATAACGCCCCGCAGGGATGCCCGCCTGCCGCTCGGCGCGGGCCTCGTCCAGCGTGATGCCCTTTTGCTTGACCACATTGGCGTCGAGCGAATCTGCCCGGTCGGTCGCATGGATGCCCGGAAGAAGGTTGTTGATCGTGACCCCCTTGCCCGCCACCTGCCGCGCGGTGCCCGCGACATAGCCGGTAAGCCCGGTGCGGGCGGAGTTGCTCAGCCCCAGAACGGGGATCGGCGCGCGCACCGACTGGCTGGTGATGTTGACGACCCGGCCCCAGCCGCGCTCCATCATGGCGGGCACCAGCGCTTTGATCAGCGCGATGGGGGCCAGCATATTGGCGTCGAGCGCCTTGATGAAATCCTCGCGGTCCCAATCCTGCCACATGCCGGGAGGCGGGCCGCCCGCGTTGTTGACCAGAATGTCACAGCCCTCGGCCGCCTTGATGACCAGCGCCTGCCCCTCTTCCGCGGCCACATCCGCCGCCACGGTGGTGACTTCGACACCGTGTTCCTGACGGATGCGCTCGGCAGACGCCTCAAGCGCCTCTGCGCCACGGGCGTTCATCACAAGGTTCACCCCTGCCGCCGCCAGCGCCTCGGCGCAGCCAAGGCCCAGCCCCTTGGACGAGGCACAGACCAGCGCCTTCTTCCCTTTGATTCCCAAATCCATTTCGATTCCTCCTATGCATTTGCATATGCCTACCACGCCGCGCCGCCAATGCCAGCAAATCACCCGAGCCTTGACCCATCGAGGCCATAATTCTAGCTTAGCTCACTGGCGAAAGCCCCTGAACCAAAGGCCCGTCATGTCCCGCAGCCGCACCGCCCCCGCACAGAACATCGCCGTCTACCGCGCCGGGCAATTCCGCGCGAGCGATGGGGCCAATATGGGCGATGCGCTGTCCTTTGCCGCCGAATTGGTCCTCGATGATGTCTATGAGTTGGACCGCGCGGCAGAGCCGCAGCGCCTGTCGCTGCTAACCCTGCCCGGCGATCAATTCCGCCTCGCCGAAGAGACCGGCGTGGGCCGCCCCGGGGGTGATCTGCATCTCGACAGCCTGCTCACGCTGATGTCACCCGACGGGCAGACCCAAGAGGCGCTGTTGCTGGTGGAGGTCGATCCGCACGGCCACGCGGCAGACGTTTACCTGCTCCCGCTGGGCCCGCTGACACCGCAGACCGGCTACCGGATCGTGGGCATCGACACCCAGACCGCGCGGCAAAAGTTCGGCCAACTCGCCTGCGTCTCTTTCACGCGCGGCACCCATATCTCGCTCAGCACCGGAGAGCTACGGCCCATCGAAGACCTGCGCGTCGGGGACCGTATCCTGACCCGTGACGACGGGATGCAAACCCTGCGCTGGATCGGGCAAAGCACCCTGCGCGCGGTGGGCGAGTTTGCCCCGATCCGCATCCGCGCAGGCACGCTCAACAACGAACACGACCTGATCGTCAGCCCCGATCACCGGCTTTTCATCTATCAACGCAGTGACGAGATGGGAGCGGGCCGGTCCGAACTGCTGGTCAAAGCGCGGCATCTGGTCAATGGCGACAGCGTCACGGTGCAGGACGGCGGCTTTGTCGATTACTTTCAACTGCTCTTTGACGGACATCAGATCATCTACGCCGAGGGCATCGCCGCCGAATCCATGCTGGTCGACAGCCGCACCCGATCGGTCCTGCCGCCAGAGATGGCCGAAGCCTTGGGCGAGGTGATCCCCGGCCATTCCGATCTGCCCCACGCCGGGCTCGATCTGGCAGAGGCACTGCTTGACCGCCCCGACGCGGCGGCGCTGCTGCGCAAAGCCTCAACCCGTTAAGGCGCCTCGACGGCGTAGTGAAACTCCTCCCGGACGATCTTGCCGTCTTTGACGTGGTAAACGCCGATCTCTTCCATCTGGAACCGCTCACCGCTTTGCTTATCGGTGGCATCGACCTTGAACATCGCGCTGAACTGACTGTTGCCAAAGTAGAACGGGCCGATCACCTCGGTGCTATGTTCCTCCATCGCGTTTTCCCACCAGTCATGTTTACCGTGGATCGCCTTGACGCCCTGGGTCTCTCGCCCTTGCCCGCCCATATCTGCAGCCTCGACCGAGACGGCATCGTCGGCATAGAGCCGATCAAGGTTCGCACGCACTGCAGCATTCCCCGCACGGCAGCCCGCCACCAATTCGCGGGCGATCTCTTTCAGTTCCATCGCATTCCCTCCATGTACCCCTTATGTTCTCACCCTATGCCAGCCTGCGATTCGCATCAATGGCCAGATTGCGCCCGGTCGCGGCGCGTCCTATATGGGTCGGATGTTGGACACGCCGCAAAACCGCCCCGCCCTGCCGCCCGAGATCGCGCGCCGTCGCACCTTTGCGATCATCAGCCACCCTGACGCGGGCAAAACCACGCTGACTGAAAAGTTCCTGCTGTTCGGCGGGGCCATTCAGATGGCCGGCCAGGTGCGCGCCAAGGGCGAGGCCCGGCGCACGCGCTCGGACTTCATGGCGATGGAAAAGGACCGGGGCATTTCCGTCTCGGCCTCGGCCATGTCCTTTGATTTTCATAGCGGTGACACTAACTACCGGTTCAACCTTGTCGACACGCCCGGCCACTCTGACTTTTCCGAAGACACCTACCGCACCCTGACGGCGGTGGATGCCGCCGTGATGGTGATCGACGGCGCGAAAGGCGTGGAAAGCCAGACGCAGAAACTTTTCGAAGTCTGCCGGATGCGCGACCTGCCGATCCTGACCTTCTGTAACAAGATGGACCGGGAAAGCCGCGATACCTTTGAAATCATTGACGAGATTCAGGAGAACCTCGCCATCGACGTGACACCCGCAAGCTGGCCCATCGGCGTGGGCCGCGATTTCGTGGGCTGCTACGACATGCTGCGCGACCGGCTGGAACTGATGGACCGCGCCGACCGGAACCGCGTCGCCGACAGCATCAAGATTGAAGGGTTGGACGACCCCAAACTTGCCGCACATGTCCCCGCCGCGCTGCTGGAGAAACTGCGCGAAGACCTTGAAATGGCGCGCGAACTGCTGCCGCCGCTGGACCTCAAGGCGATGCACGAAGGCACGCTGACGCCGATCTGGTTCGGCTCGGCGATCAACTCCTTCGGGGTGCGCGAATTGATGGAAGGCATCGCCAAATACGGGCCTGAGCCGCAAATCCAAGCCGCCACCCCGCGCCAAATCCTGCCCGAAGAGAACAAGGTCGCGGGCTTTGTCTTTAAGGTGCAGGCCAATATGGACCCCAAGCACCGCGACCGTGTGGCCTTTGTCCGCCTCGCTTCGGGGCATTTCGAGCGCGGCATGAAAATGACCCATGTGCGCACGAAAAAGCCGATGACCGTCTCCAACCCGGTGATGTTCCTCGCCTCCGACCGCGAGTTGGCCGAGGAGGCTTGGGCCGGTGACATCATCGGCATTCCCAACCACGGACAGCTGCGCATCGGCGACACGCTGACCCAAGGCGAAGCGCTCCGCGTAAGCGGCATCCCCTCCTTCGCGCCCGAATTGCTGCAATCGGTCCGCGCGGGCGATCCGCTGAAGGCGAAACACCTTGAAAAAGCGCTGATGCAATTTGCCGAAGAAGGTGCTGCAAAAGTGTTCAAACCCTCGATCGGGTCAGGGTTTGTCGTGGGCGTTGTCGGCCAGTTGCAATTCGAAGTGCTCGCCAGCCGGATCGAGTTGGAATACGGCCTGCCGGTTCGGTTTGAGCCGTCTCAGTTCACCTCGGCCCGCTGGGTGAACGGCACAAAGCAAGCCGTTGATAAGTTTACCGAAAGCAACAAACAGCACATCGCGCATGATCATGATGGCGACATCGTTTACCTGACCCGCCTGCAATGGGACATCGACCGGGTCGAGCGCGATTACCCGGATGTGAAGCTGACCGCGACCAAGGAAATGATGGTGTAAAACGGCCCGCGCCCCCGGGGCCGGAAAGCCTTGATTTCGTGGCCAATCATGGCATTCTAACCCCAACTGGGGAGACGCAATGACAACGCCGACGAAATGGGGGCTGGTTGCCACGATCTTGGCCCCCGCAGAGGAGATACGACGCTTTGCCGCCTACCATCTGGAGGCGGGCGCGCATCGCCTCTACCTATACCTCGATGCTGAAAACCCAGAGGCTTTCGAAAGCCTGAAGGCCCATCCGAAAATCCGTGTCACCACCTGCGATGAGGCTTATTGGCAAAAGCTCTGCGGTAAACGTCCGCAAAAGCACCAAGTCCGTCAAAGCCAGAACGCGACCCGCGCCTATAACCGGGCGGATGATGTGGATTGGCTGATCCATATGGATGTGGACGAATTCCTCGTCTCTGAGCGCCCCGTGGAAGAGGTGCTTGCCACCCTGCCCCCGACGCAGAAAATCGCCCGTATCCGCCCGATGGAGGCTTTGGCGGGAGAGACCACTGCCTTCAAAGCCTTCATTCCGAACGGCCCCGAGCGCGCCCGGATCGTCTCGGCGCTTTATCCGACCTATGGCGACTACGTCAAAGGTGGCTTTCTGAGCCATCTGGCCGGGAAAGTTTTCGTTCGCACCGGGATGGCAGAAGTGCGTCTTCAAATCCACAACGCCTTTCAGAAAGAGACGTTGATCGACGGGCCAGAGCAGCAGCCCGGCATCGATCTGGCGCATCTTCACGCGAAAAGCTGGCCGGAGTGGCTCGCCGCCTATCGCTACCGGCTTGAAAAAGGCTCTTACCGCGCCGATCTGGCCCCGAACCGTCCCCGCGACCGTGGCGGATTGTCGATGCATGAACTCTTTTCCATGATCGAATCCGAAGGGGGTGAGCCGGGATTGCGCGCCTTTTTCGATGAGGTCTGCGCCGATACGCCCGAGCTGCGCGCAGCGTTGAACTCCCATGGTCTGCTGCGCCTCGCCGAACTCGGCCTTGATGCAAAGGTGTCGCGCCACCTCCCCAGATAAGCGCCTGAGAGGGCAAGTGTTTGACGGCTGGGCCGCAACTTGCTATGCGCTTTCGCAACATGCCGCGGCAAATGCCGCCCCTTGGGCCATTCGGGCCGGCTTGTATTGCTGCCGCGGGCCAAGTCAGTGTCCGCTCAACTCGGACGCACATGACAAAATTTACCGATCTGAACCTGAATGCCAAGGTCCTCAAAGCTATTGAAGAGGCAGGCTACGAATCGCCCACACCTATTCAGGCGGGCGCCATTCCCCCCGCTCTCGAAGGCCGTGACGTCTTGGGCATCGCCCAGACCGGCACCGGCAAGACAGCCAGCTTCACGCTGCCGATGCTGTCACTTCTCGCCCGTGGCCGGGCACGCGCGCGGATGCCGCGGAGCCTTGTGCTCTGCCCCACGCGGGAGCTGGCCGCGCAGGTGGCTGAGAACTTTGACACCTATTCCAAGCATCTGAAGCTGACCAAGGCGCTGCTCATCGGCGGCGTGTCCTTCAAAGAACAGGACAAGCTGATCGACAAGGGTGTCGACGTGCTGATCGCCACGCCGGGCCGTCTTTTGGACCATTTCGAGCGTGGCAAGCTGATCCTGTCGGACGTCAAGGTCATGGTCGTGGACGAGGCCGACCGGATGCTCGACATGGGCTTCATTCCGGACATCGAGCGGATCTTCGGCCTCACGCCTTTCACCCGGCAGACGCTCTTCTTCTCGGCCACCATGGCGCCCGAGATCGAGCGGATCACCAACACCTTTCTCAGCAACCCCGAGCGGATCGAAGTGGCACGTCAGGCGACCACGAGCGAGAATATCGAACAGGGCGTCGTCATGTTCAAAGGCTCGCGCAAGGACCGCGAGGCGAGCGAGAAGCGCAAGCTGCTGCGCCTGCTGATCGACGCCGAAGGCGAGAAATGCACCAATGCGATCATCTTCTGCAACCGCAAGATGGACGTGGATATCGTGGCAAAATCGCTGAAGAAATACGGCTATGACGCGGCCCCGATCCATGGCGATCTGGACCAAAGCCAGCGGACCAAAACGCTGGAAGGGTTCCGCGCTGGCGAGTTGCGTTTCCTCGTGGCATCGGACGTGGCCGCGCGCGGCCTCGATGTGCCGAGCGTGAGCCATGTCTTCAACTTCGATGTGCCCAGCCATGCCGAAGACTACGTTCACCGCATTGGCCGCACCGGCCGCGCGGGCCGCGATGGCAAGGCGATCATGATCTGCCAGCCGCGCGACGAGAAGAACTTCGAAGATGTCGAGCGTCTGGTGCAAAAGGAAATTCCGCGCATCGAAAACCCGCTTGGGCAAGCGAAACCCGCCGAGGAGGCATCCGACATCCCGGCCAAGTCCGATGACAAGCCCAAGCGGACCCGCTCGCGCAGCCGCAAGGCCGACAAACCTGCCGAGGCACCCGTCGAGGACAAGCAACCGCAGGCCGAAAAGGCCGAGGCCAAGGCTGACGCCAAAACCGACGACAAAGCGCAGCCCGAAAAGGCAGAGGCCTTGCAGGACGAGCGCAAATCGGGCCGCGGCAACAAGGACGAGAAGAAATCGCGCGGCGGACGGGGCCGGGGCGACAAACGCGGCGGTAACGACAACCGCGTGGTCGGACTGGGCGATCACACGCCCGACTTCATCGGTCTGAGCTTTCGCGAACGCATCTAATCCCCGCCACCGCGGGCATGAATACGCCGCCGATCCCTGCCGGGATTGGCGGCTTTTTCGTCTGTGCTATGTGAAGGGAAACCCACCAGATAGGACCATCATGCTGCGCCCCGCCCTCTTCGCCCTCGCCCTTACCCTGACCGCCCTTACCGCCGCCCCCGCCAGCGCCGAACGCTGCCGGGCCGAGGTCAATGGCGCCGAAGTTGTGGTGGAGGCGGAAAATTTCGCCAATTTCGCCGAAGAGGTCGGCACCCGCGAGCGGCTCATGAATTGGCCGGCGCGGAAGTGGAGCAAGCTTTGGGGCACGCCGCCCGCCTGCGATAGCGGGGTGCTGTTCGACTACCTCGCCACCACCGTGCCGCTGGATCAGATCGACGGCTATTGCCTGACCGCCACCCCCGAAGACGGGCATTTCCTGATCCCCGGCGCGCGGAACTATCGCGGCTATTGCAAGAAGACCTTCTGCGAGCGGGTGAACACCACCAAGGAAGAGACCGTCGAGATCAGTAAGAACATCGCACGCTCCGCTGTGGACACGCTGAGCCAGCCAGACAACCTCCGCGCCGTGGCGCATAAATCGGGGGCGTTCATTTTGACGGGAGGGGCATCTGCCCTCAGCGCCAATCTGGCGACAACAGGCAGCACGCTGGCCACTGCACTGTCGACCCCCGCCGCCCTTGCGGCCACGGGGGTGAGCGTGGTCGCGGTGGGCGGCGCGGTCTATATGTGCAGCGGTGACGCGGAGGTCAGCTCAGACGGCTGACCACCACGGTGACTTCGGGCTTCTTGCCGATTTCGTCATAGGACGACTGGCGCGCGACCTTTTTCAGACCGTCATTCAGCTTGTCGTCATCCCGCAGGGTGGCGGCTTTCTGACGGTTCAGCCATTGGCTGAGGTCTTGTTCCAGCACGTCCACGAGCGGCGCGTTGGAGCGGCCCGTTTCCGGCAGGCCCATCAGATCGACCCAAGGCTCGCCCAAAGGCTCGTCATCGGTATCTAGGATCAGCGTCACAGTGGCATGGCCGTTCAGCGCCATGCGGATACGGTCGCGGATCACACCATCGAGCGCGCCGACCTGAACCGAACCGTCCAGATACATGCGGCCTGTGTCGACATGCTCAACCACCTTGGGCTGGTTGCCCGACAGGTCCACCATCATGCCGTTCACCGCCAGAACGCCGGTGATGCCCTTGGCATCGGCGATCTTGACGTGTTCGCGCAGGTGGCGGTGCTCCCCGTGCATGGGGATCAGAACCTGCGGTTTCACGATGGCATGGAGCGTTTCCAGATCGGGGCGGTTGGCATGGCCCGACACATGGTAGAGGCCCGAGGAGTCGTCGACAACATCGACGCCCTTTTCCGAGAACTGGTTGATGATCGAGATCACGCCACGCTCATTGCCTGGAATGGTTTTCGACGAAAAGAGGAAGAGATCGCCCTCTTTCAACTCGATCCCCTGATACTTGCCCCGCGCCAGTTGCGCAGAGGCCGCGCGGCGCTCCCCTTGACTGCCGGTGACCAGCAACATCAGGTTCTCGCGCGGGATCGCGCGGGCGTTTTCGGGCGAGATGACGGGCGGGAAATCTTTCATCACACCGGTCTGGATCGAGGCTTCGACCATCCGGTTCATCGCACGGCCCAAGAGTACGATCGACCGCCCTGCCCGCGCACCGGCTTCGGCCAGCGTTTTGACCCGCGCCACGTTGGAGGCAAAGGTGGTGGCGACGACCATGCCCTCGGCGCTGCTGACGAGCTTCTCGATCTCCGGGCCTACAGTGGCTTCGGAGCGACCGGGATGGGCCGAGAAGACATTGGTGCTGTCGCAGATCAGCGCCTTGACGCCATCTTTGCAAACATCGGCCCAAAGCGCGTCGTCAAAGGCTTCGCCGACGCCCGGCGTCCGGTCGATCTTGAAGTCGCCGGAGTGGATCGTGCGCCCTTCGGGCGTGTCGATCACCATGGCCGAGGATTCGGGGATCGAATGCGAGATCGGCAGGAAGCCCACTTTGAACGGACCTGCGGTGATCTGCTCGGGCCATGCGCTGACGGTGGTGACCGCATCCTCGGGGTGGCCGTGTTCGGACATCTTCCGGCGGGCGATATTGGCGGTAAAGGCGCGCGCATAGATCGGCGCCTTCAGCACCTCATAGGAATGCGCGATGGCGCCGATGTGGTCTTCGTGGGCATGGGTGATAAAGATCGCCTCGATCTGGTCGCGGCGCTCTTTCAGCCAAGTGATGTCGGGCAGGATCAGGTCGACGCCCGGGGTGCTGTCCATGTCCGGGAAGGCGACACCGATGTCGACGACGATCAGCCGTTCTTTCCCGGGCTTGCCGTAGCCATAGACATAGGCGTTCATGCCAATTTCACCCGCCCCACCGAGGGGCAGATAGATAAATCGTTCGCTGCTCATATTATTCAGCTTTGTCCTTATTATAATCGTGGATCATGGTCAGCCCGTGCATCGTGAGTTCATCTTGATAATCATCGAACAGGTCGACTGCCTGCTGAAACAGCGGTGCCAGACCCCCCGTGGCGATAACCCGCATGGGTCTTGCACGTTCCGCCCTTATCCGCTCACATATCTCACGAACCAGCCCGACATAACCCCAAAAGACACCGGACTGCATACAGGCCACCGTATTGGTGCCGATCACCGACTGCGGTTTCGAGATATCGACATGCGGCAGGGCGGCGGCGGCATTGTGCAGCGCCTCTAGGCTGAGGTTCACCCCCGGCGCGATCACGCCGCCGATATAAGCCCCATCTTCGGCCACCACGTCAAAGGTCGTGGCCGTGCCGAAATCCACCACGATCAGATCACCGCCATAGAGGTCAAAGCCTGCCACGGTGTTCACCAACCGGTCCGGACCAACCTGCGTTCCTTCGTCGACCCGCACGTCGATCGGCAGCGCGCAGCCCGGTTTCCCGACAACAAAGGGCCGCGTGTTAAAGTAGCGGTCCGCGAGAACGCGCAGGTTGAACACCACCCGCGGCACCGTCGAGCTGATGATCATATCGGTGATGTCGGCGTCGATATTCTGAAGCCGCATCAAGGTGTTGAGCCAAACGTAATATTGGTCGGCGGTGCGTTTCCATTCGGTTGACGTGCGCCATGTGGCGATGAACGCATCCTTGTCCCAGATAGAGAACACGGTGTTGGTGTTGCCACAGTCGATTGCCAGAAGCATGGTGCCTCCCCTCCCCCGATTTTAGAAAAACACGTCCGCCGCGGTGATGGGCACCGCGCCGTCGCGGGTGCGCAGGATCAGATTGCCCGCGCTGTCTACATCTTCAAAAACGCCGGTCATCTCATCGCGCATGGTGCGCGCGGTGATGACCTCTCCGAGCCGCGCGGCATGGGCCAGCCACGCGCTGCGGATCGTGCTGAACCCATAGGTCGTGAACTGCTCTTCCAGACCGGCGTATTCCCGCGCAAGCATGTCAAGGAACTCTTCCGCGCTCACGTTCGCCCCCGCTTCGCGCAGGGTCACCGCAGGCAACGCGCGGGGCTCAAGGCTGCTTGCCTCCGGCCCATGGGCAAGGTTCACGCCGATGCCGATCGCCAGATGCTCACCTACGCTCTCCAACAAGATGCCAGCGACCTT
Source organism: Sulfitobacter sp. 1A12157 (assembly GCF_043557345.1). Lineage (NCBI taxonomy): Bacteria > Pseudomonadati > Pseudomonadota > Alphaproteobacteria > Rhodobacterales > Roseobacteraceae > Sulfitobacter > Sulfitobacter sp. 1A12157. Next base: position 208,442 of record NZ_JBIFFV010000005.1, on the reverse strand, counting down.
GCCGCCGCGCAGCAAAACGTCATTCGGCCACTTGAGGGCAAAAGCATCCTCTCGCCCCGTCACTGCGACGAACGCGCGGTAGAGCGCAAGCGAGGCAACGAAGGAACGCAGCGCGGCAACGCCCGGAGGCTCTTTGCGCGGCATCATCAGGGTGGCTGCGAAATTGCCGCGAGGTGTGGCCCAGCTCCGGCCCCGACGTCCGCGCGCCGCCGTCTGCTCCAGCGCCAAGATCCAAGTCGGCGCGGTCAGCTCTTGCTGTAACCGCGCCGCCTCTGAGAGGGTGGAATCGAGCGTGTCATAGACGCGCCGGCCATAGCCTTCCGGCCAAGGGGTCATGCGCGGGACTGGCCGATCTCGTGCCGCACCGCTCAGTTCACCAGCGATGCCGCTGCCGATGCAGCCACGCCCTCGACCCCGAACATATTGGCGATACCGACGATCATGATCACGGCAGAGGCCATCAGCACCACGGTCAGCACGCCACCGTTCTGATGGTCGAGCGTGTCCGAACGCTCTTCACCAAAGTACATGTAAAAGACGATGCGCAGGTAGTAATAGGCACCGATCACGCTGGCGATCACGCCCGCGATGGCCAGCCATGTCATATTGGCGTCATAGGCCGCGCGCAGCACATAGAACTTGCCGAAGAAGCCCAGCATCGGCGGCACGCCCGCAAGGCTGAACAGCAGCACCAGCATCGCCAGAGCGCGGCCTGGGTTGGTCTTGGCATACATGTTGAGCAGGGTGATATCGGTCACCGGCGCGCCGTCTTTCTGCATCAGCAGGATAAAGGCGAAGGTGCCGAGGTTCATGGTCACATAGATCGCCATATAGACCAGCATCGCCTGCACGCCAAAAGCGGTGCCTGCGGCCAGACCCATCAGTGCATAGCCAATATGCGCGATGGAGGAGAAGGCCATCAGACGTTTGATATTCGTCTGACCGATCGCCGCGACCGAGCCAAAGAACATCGACAGGACCGAAAGCAGCGCGACGATCTGGCTCCAATCGCTGACGATCTGACCAAAGGCGTCATGCATCACGCGGGCAAAGAGACCCATCGCCGCGACCTTGGGTGCCGTGGCAAAGAAGGCCGCGATCGGCGTGGGCGCGCCTTCGTAAACGTCCGGTGTCCACATGTGGAAGGGCACGGCGGAAACCTTGAAGGCAAGGCCCGAGATCAGGAAGACCAGACCAAAGAGCAGGCCAAGCGAAGTGCCGCCCGTCTGAGCCGTGGTGATGATGCCCGCAAACAGCGTGGTCCCGGCGTAGCCGTAGACCAGCGATGCGCCATAGAGCAGCAGGCCCGAGCTGAGCGCGCCAAGCACGAAATACTTCAAGCCCGCTTCCGTGGATTTGACCGAGTCGCGGCGTAGGGAGGCGACGACGTAAAGCGCCAGAGACTGCAGTTCCAACCCCATGTAAAGCGCCATCAGGTCGCCCGCGCTGACCATCATCATCATGCCGACAACAGCCAAGGCCACAAGCATCGGATACTCGAACCGCAGCAATCCGCGCAGTTTCATATAGTTCTCCGACATGACCAAGACGGCAGCAGCCGAAAGCAGGATCGTCACCTTGGCAAAACGCGCGAAAGTGTCGTCGATAAACATGCCGTGGAAGGCGATATTGGTGGTGCCGTCCCCGGACATGGCCACCCAACCGGCCAGCAGCACCATCACCACCGCGGTCACCCAGACGAGCACCCCGGCGGCCTTGTCTTTCGACGTATAGACCGCGCCCAGAAGGCCAAGCAGGGCAAAGCCAGCAAGGACGATCTCAGGCAGAATGATGTTCAGATCAGCGGATATCATGCGCCAAGTCCTTCTTAATGCGAGGCATCGGCGGTCTGCACAGCGGTATCAGCCGCCTCCAGCGCCATGTCGTAATTTTCAATCAGGGCAGCCACGGAGGGCCCGATCATGTCCAGCACCAGCGCCGGATAGACGCCGAGGATCAGGGTCATCGCCACCAGCGGGGCAATGATCCATTTCTCACGCGGGGTCATGTCGGTGATCGCCTTGAGGCTTTCCTTGATCAGATCGCCCATCACCACGCGGCGGTAGAGCCACAGCGCATAGGCGGCGGAGAAGATCACCCCGGTCGTCGCCACTGCCGCAACCCAAGTGTTCACTTGGAAGGTCGCCATCAGCGTCAGGAATTCCCCCACGAAGCCCGATGTGCCCGGCAGGCCCACGTTGGCCATGGTAAAGAACATGAAGACCAGCGCATAGGCGGGCATCCGATTCACCAGACCGCCATAGGCGTCGATCTCACGGGTGTGCATCCGGTCATAGATCACGCCGACGCTGAGAAAGAGCGCGCCGGAGATGAAACCGTGGCTGATCATCTGGAAGATCGCCCCATCGACACCCTGCTGGTTGGCGGCAAAGATGCCCATGGTCACGAAACCCATATGCGCGACCGAGGAATAGGCGATCAGCTTTTTCATGTCCTGCTGCACCAGCGCCACCAGTGAGGTATAGACGATGGCGATGGCCGACATCCACAGGATCAGCGGCGTCATGACCTCGGCCCCCACTGGGAACATCGGCAAAGAGAAACGCAGGAAGCCGTAGCCGCCCATCTTCAGCAGGATCGCCGCCAGCACCACGGAGCCTGCTGTCGGCGCCTGAACGTGGGCATCGGGCAGCCAGGTGTGCACCGGCCACATCGGCATCTTGACCGCGAAGCTTGCGAAGAAGGCGAGGAACATCAGCGTCTGCATGCCGCCGACGATCTGGATGCCCAGAAGCTCGAAGCTTTCGGAGCCGAAGTTATGCGTGAGCAGGCTGATCTCACAGCCGCCGATGCAGGTGGTGCCCGCTTCGGTAAACATCGCCACCATGGCCACGAGCATCAGCACCGAGCCGAGGAAGGTGTAGAGGAAGAATTTGAAGCTCGCGTAGATACGCTCTTTCCCGCCCCAGATACCGATGATCAGGAACATCGGGATCAGGCCGGCCTCAAAGAAGAGGTAGAAGAGCACCAGATCCAGCGCCATGAAGACGCCCAGCATCAAGGTCTCCAAGAGCAGGAAGGCGATCATATACTCTTTGACGCGATGCTCCACGTTCCAGCTGGCCGCGATGACCAGCGGCATCATGAAGGTCGTGAGCATCACGAAAAGGATCGAGATGCCGTCGACGCCGAGGCGATACTTCAGGCCCAAAAGCCAGTCGGCCTCATCCACGAATTGGAAATCGGTGTTCGACGGGTCGAAGTCGAACAGCACGAAAAGCGAGATCAGGAAGGTGACCGTCGTGGTGATGAAGGCCAGCCATTTCGCATTGCGCCCGGCGGCGGCATCATCGCCCCGCAGGAAGACCGCAAGTATCAGCGCTGCGAATGCCGGGATGAATGTGATGATTGAAAGCAGATGCGTATCCATCAGTTCGCTCCTCCGCTCATCGTCATCCATGTCACCAGAACGGCGATGCCGATTACCATGGCGAAGGCATAGGTGAAGATATAGCCCGTCTGCGCCTTACCCGCGAGGCGGGTGAAGAAGGGGATGATCCCCATGGCGACGCCATTGAGCGTGCCGTCGATCACAGTGCCATCGCCGCGTTTCCACAGGAACCGGCCGATCGTTTTGGCAGGACGCACGAAAATCACGTCGTAAACCTCATCAAAGTACCATTTGTTTTTCAGGAACAGGTAAAGCGGGCGTTGGTTTGCCGCCAGCCGTCCCGGGACGGTCGGGCTCCAGATATAGAACCACAGCGCCATGATCAGACCGGCCAGCATCGCGATGAAGGGCGAGACCTTAACCCATTTCGGCGCGGCATGGGCATCTTCCAGCACATGGTTGTCGGGTGCGAAGTAAAGCGCCCCCTCGCCCGGCGCACCGCCGAAGGCTTCGTGATGCGCGCCCGCGTCTTGATGGCCTTCGACCAGCGCATCGGCGCCATGGTCGCCATCGACCGGCCCGGTCGCACCGTGATCCTCCTCGGCCCCTTCGACATGCGCGTCGCCGCCTTCGGCCATTTCCGCCATCGGGATGCCGTAGAACTTGCCAACTTGATCCACGTGACCAAAGAAGCTGCCGTACCAGATCATCCCGGCACAGACCGAACCGAGCGCCAGAACGCCAAGCGGGATCAGCATGACCATCGGGCTTTCATGCGCATGTTCATGCGTGTGCTTGTTGCCACGCGGCGCGCCAAAGAAGGTCAGGAAGATCAGGCGCCAGCTGTAGAAGCTCGTCATCGCGGCGGCGATCACAAGAAGCCAGAAGCCATACATCGACCCACCGCCCCAAGCGCTCTCGATAATCGCGTCCTTCGACAGGAACCCTGCGAAACCGATATGCGTGAGCGGAATGCCGACGCCGGTGATCGCCAGCGTGCCGATCATCATAGCCCAGAAGGTATAGGGGATCTTTTTGCGCAGACCGCCGTAGTTGGTCATGTCCTGCTCATGGTGCATCGCATGGATGACCGAGCCCGCGCCCAAGAAGAGCATCGCCTTGAAGAAGGCGTGCGTGAAGAGGTGGAACATCGCCGCCGAATACATGCCCACGCCTGCGGCCACGAACATATAGCCAAGCTGCGACATGGTCGAATAGGCGATGACGCGTTTGATATCGGTCTGCACGAGGCCGATGGTCGCCGCGACAAAGGCGGTGGTGGCGCCGATCACGGTCACGAAAGCCATCGCCTCGGGCGCGAATTCCATCACGGGCGACATGCGGCAGACAAGAAAGACACCCGCGGTCACCATGGTCGCGGCGTGGATCAGCGCCGACACGGGCGTCGGACCTTCCATAGCGTCGGGCAGCCATGTGTGCAGGAAGAGCTGTGCCGATTTACCCATCGCGCCGAGGAACAGCAGGAAGGCGATCAGGTTCGCCGCGTTCCAGTCGTTCCACAGGAAGGTAACGGACTGTTCGGCCAGATCGGGTGCGGCGGCAAAGATATCGTCAAAGCGGATCGAGTCCGTCAGCATGTAAAGGCCAAAGATGCCAAGCAGGAACGCAAAGTCCCCCACCCGGTTGACCACAAAGGCTTTCATCGCCGCGGCATTGGCCGACGGCTTGCGGAAGTAGAAGCCGATCAGCAGGTAGGAGGCCACGCCCACGCCCTCCCAGCCAAAGAACATCTGCACGAGGTTATCGGCGGTCACCAGCATCAACATCGCGAAGGTGAAGAAAGACAGATAAGCGAAGAACCGAGGCCGATAGCTTTCGTTATCGCGGAAGTTCTCGTCATGGGCCATGTAGCCGAAGGAATAAAGGTGCACGAGGCTCGACACCGTGGTGATGACGATCAACATGATCGCGGTCAGACGGTCGAGACGGATCGCCCAGTCGGTGCTCAGCGTGCCGCTTTCGATAAAGCGCAAAATCTGGATTTGCTCGGCCGGGCCGTCCAGCGTCAGGAAGACCACCCAAGACAGGAAGGCGGCAAGGAACAGCAGCCCGGTGGCGACCCACTGGGCGGCCTTCTCACCGATGATCTTCCAGCCGAAACCGCAGAGGATGGCACCCACCAGCGGGGCGAATAGGATCGTGGTTTCCATTGCCTCAGCCCTTCATCACGTTGACATCTTCCACCGCGATCGAGCCACGGTTGCGGAAGAAACAGACAAGAATGGCGAGGCCGATGGCAGCCTCAGCCGCGGCGACGGTGAGCACGAAAAGGGTAAAGACCTGCCCCGTCAGGTCACCAAGGAAGCTGGAAAAGGCGACGAGGTTGATGTTCACCGCGAGCAGCATCAATTCGATGCTCATCAGCAGAATGATCACGTTCTTGCGGTTCAGGAATAGCCCGAAGATGCCGATGACAAACAGCGTCGCCGCCACTGTCAGGTAATGCTCAAGTCCGATCATGTCGTCCCTTACGTTCCCGCCCCTTGATGGGCTTTGGTCGCGCCCCATTTGATGGGGCTTTTAGTATCACTTTGCCCCGGCTGCCACCGGGATTGCCGAAGCTTTAGCCGATAAAGCTGTAGCCGCCGAAAAATACGACGATCAACACCACGACCAGTACCACGATTGTTGTTCTCGACATTTCGACGTCCCTTTTCTCTCTTGGTTTGGCCGTTTTCTTTCAAAGAAAACGGCCCCGGAATTTTTGAAAAATTCCGTTTGTTAAAGGCCCTGCCCCGACTTCACGTCGCGCAGCTCCATCGCCTTGGCCGGGTCGCGCATCATCTGGGCCACCACGTCTTGGCGCTTCACATCCTTACGGTGACGCAGTGTCAGCACGATCGCCCCGATCATCGCCACCAGCAGGATCAGACCCGCCAATTGGAACAGCAGGAAGTAACGATCATAGAGCAGCAGGCCGAGAGCTTCGGTGTTGAACCGCGCGGGATCAATCGCATTGGCCCGCAGGCTTTCCGCCGCCGAACTCTGCTCCCATGCGCCAAAAGCCATGACGAATTGCATCAAGATCACCAACCCGATCAGCAGGGCCAGCGGCATGTAGCGCGCCATCTCGGCCTTGAGTTCGGCGAAGTCCACGTCGAGCATCATGACGACGAAGAGGAAAAGCACCGCCACCGCGCCGACATAGACGATGACCAGCAGCATCGCCACGAACTCCGCGCCAAGCAGAACGAAGAGCCCCGCCGCCGAGAGGAAGGACAGGATCAGCCAGAGCACCGAATGCACCGGGTTGCGGCTGATCACCGTGAACAGCCCGCCGGTGATGACGCTGATCGCGAAGAGGTAAAATGAAAAGACCGTCATGCGCCGTCTTCCTTCTTGGTATCTTTGTCTTCGTCGAGAACCGATTGCGCCAGCTCCAAGGCCCGGGTCATGGCGGGAAGCCCGGCAAAGACCGACATCTGGCTGATCGTCTCGACGATATGTTGTTTCGTGGCCCCCGCCTCGCGCGCGTGGCGCACGGTTTGACGAAGGGCCATGTCATTCTGCGCGCCCTGCATGGTCAGCCCGGCAAGGGTCAAAAGCAGCCGCGTTCGCGCGTCCAGCCCGCCCTTGTTGACCGTGTCGCCGAACCAGAAATCCATCATTTCCTTCGGCATGGTGCCCATCATCGCCTCGAACCCTTTTGGCGAAAAAGCATCCATCGCTGGAAAGGCTTTCGCCATTTCCTGCGCCTGCTTCATCATCGCGTCAAAAGGGTTCTTGGGGTCGCTCATCTGTAAGGCGCGTCCATTTCGAGGTTGCGGGCAATCTCGGCTTCCCAACGTTCGCCGTTGTCCAAAAGCTTGGCCTTGTCGTAGTAAAGCTCTTCGCGGGTCTCGGTCGAGAATTCGAAGTTCGGCCCTTCGACAATCGCATCAACCGGACAGGCTTCCTGACAGAAACCGCAGTAGATGCATTTCGTCATGTCGATGTCATAGCGCGTGGTGCGGCGGCTGCCGTCTTCGCGCGCTTCGGCGTCGATGGTGATCGCCTGCGCGGGGCAGATCGCTTCGCAGAGCTTACAGGCAATGCAGCGTTCCTCCCCATTGGGATACCGGCGCAGCGCGTGTTCGCCACGGAAACGGGGGCTGAGCGGCCCCTTCTCATGCGGGTAGTTCAGCGTGGTTTTTGGCGCAAAGAAATAGCGCATCCCCAGCATGAACGCCTTGGCGTAATCCGCCAGCAGGAAATATTTCGCGGCGCGGGTGTAATCAGTCGCAGCCATATCAGCCCCCTACGGTCCAGCGGGCGTAGATGCCCCAGAACCAATCGAATTTTGCAGCGAATGCCACGAAGACCACCCAGAAGAGCGAGAAGGGAAGGAAGACTTTCCACCCCAGCCGCATCAGCTGGTCATAGCGGTAGCGCGGCGTGATTGCCTTCACCATGGCGAACATGAAGAAGACCATCAGCATCTTGATGAACATCCAGAAGAAGCCATCGGGCAGGAACGGCACCGGCGACAGCCAGCCACCGAAGAACATCAGCGACACCAGCGCGCACATCAGCACCACGGCCACCAGCTCGCCAATCATGAAGAGCAGGAAGGGCGTCGAGGAATATTCCACCTGATACCCTGCGACGAGTTCCGATTCCGCTTCCGGCAGGTCGAAGGGCGGGCGGTTGGTCTCCGCCAGCGCCGAGATGAAGAACAGGACCAGCATCGGGAAATGCGGCAGGAAGTACCAGTTCAGCAGCCCCCAGTCGCCGTCTTGCGCCGCCACGATGGACGAGAAGTTCATCGACCCGGTCGAGAGGATCACGCCGATGATGATCAGACCGATCGAGACCTCGTAAGAGATCATCTGCGCGGCGGAGCGCAAAGAGCCCAGAAACGGGTATTTCGAGTTCGAGGCCCAGCCCCCCATGATCACGCCGTATACCTCAAGCGAGGAGACGGCGAAGACATAGAGGATCGCCACGTTGATGTCCGACAGGATCCACCCCTCGTTAAACGGGATCACCGCCCAAGCGATCATCGCCATGACGAAGGAAATCATCGGCGCGAGGAAGAAGACCCCCTTGTCAGCACCCGCCGGGACCACCACTTCCTTAACGATATATTTGAGGAAGTCGGCAAAGCTTTGCAGCAGGCCGAAAACGCCCACGACGTTGGGGCCGCGGCGCATCATCACGGCGGCCCAGATCTTGCGGTCGGCATACATGAGGAAGGCCAGCGCCAGCAGCAGCGGCACGACCAGCAGCAACACCTGCCCGACCGTCAGCAGGCCGATGCCCAGATAGGTGTTGTAAAAGAAATCAGCCATAAGTCCTCACACCGTCGGAATGCCGCGTTCCGCGCATTGAAACGCGGTCACTTCGGCATCAATTGTCTTCAAGCCTTTGGGCAGGCTCGGCGAGATTGTGTAAACAGCATCTGCCCGCCATATGCCACCCTCTTCGCTCACATTTGTCCGCACATGACGCGCAAAACCGTAGCCCCGGATCAGCGTGTATTGCGCGGCGGCGCATTCGGCGTAGTCCGACACGTCCTGCGCCGAAAGCGCCTTGGTCATCGCCACGTTGAATTGCACCAAATCACCGTCCAAAAGCTGGGTTTCGACCCCCTTGTAATCGGGGATAAAGTCCTCGGCCACCGGCACCTGCGGTTCGCAGGCGGCCAGTAGCATCAAGGGGGCCAGCGCCATTGTTCTCACTCCGCCGCCATCGGCTCGGCCCGGCGCGCGGCGGCCAGTGCCGACAGTTCCGCCATCAACTGGCTGGCCCGCGCGATCGGGTTGGAGAGATAGAAGTCACGCACCGCAGGCGCGAAAGACGCATCGCCTAGCTTGCCCGCAGGCAGCGCGTTCCATTCGTTTTCCGGCACCTCATCGACATTCGCCAGATGGGGCACGGCCTCGGTCAGCTTGCGGCGCAGCGCGGCGATGGAATCATAGCTCAGTTGTGCGCCCATCTCAGCCGAAAGCGCCCGAAGAATCGCCCAGTTTTCTTTCGCCTGCCCCGGCGCGAAACCGGCGCGCAATGCAAGCTGGGGACGGCCCTCGGTGTTGACGAACAGCCCCGGCTCCTCGGTATAGGCCGCGCCCGGCAGGATGATGTCGGCGCGGTGCGCACCGCGGTCGCCGTGGCTGCCTTGGTAGATCACGAAGGGGCCTTGGCCGATCTCGATCTCATCGGCGCCGAGGTTGTAGATCACCTCGGCCGCGTTCACGTCATCCATGCCGTTTTCGGCCACGGCACCGATGTCCATCGCACCCACGCGCGAGGCGGCGGTGTGCAGAACCATGAGCTTGCTCTTGGTCTTCTCGGCCAGTTCCATCGCCTTGGCCAGCACCGCCGAACCATCAGCCTCGCGCAGCGCGCCTTGGCCCACAACGATCACCGAAGGCTGCTCCAGCACTTCGTCGAAGTCGCTGTTCATCAGTTTGTCGAGCGTGGCGCGGTCATTGCCCAGATGGTGATGCGGATAGGTCAGGTCAGCCGCTTCGCCGATCAGCCCGATCTCGGCGCCATTGGTCCAAGCCTTGCGGATACGCGCGTTCAGCACCGGCGCCTCGACGGCGGGGTTGGTGCCGATGAGCTGGATCATCTTGGCATCGTCCAAATCCTCGATCCGCGCGTTGCCGACATAGCCGAAACGGTTGCCCGCGGGCAGTTTCGCACCATCGGTGCGGCATTCGACGACACCGCCCTGCCCTTCGATCAGCTCTTTCAGTGCAAAGGCGGCTTCGACCGGGGCCAGATCGCCGATCAAACCGGCCAATTTCTTGCCCTTCATCGCGGCGGCGGCGGCATTGAGCGCCTCGGGCCAGCTGGCTTTGCGCAGCTTGCCGTTCTCGCGGATGTAAGGCGTGTCGAGACGCTGGCGGCGCAGACCGTCCCAGACGAAGCGGGTCTTGTCCGAAATCCACTCCTCGTTCACGCCGTCATGGTTGCGCGGCAAAAAGCGCATGACTTCGCGGCCCTTGGTGTCGACGCGGATGTTGGAGCCGAGCGCATCCATCACGTCGATGCTCTCGGTCTTGCTCAGTTCCCACGGGCGCGCGGTGAAGGCATAGGGCTTGGAAACCAGCGCGCCCACCGGGCAAAGGTCGATGATATTGCCCGACAGGTTGCTGTCGATCAGCGCGCCGAGATAGGTGGTGATCTCCGCATCCTCGCCGCGGCCGGTCTGGCCCATGACGTGCTGGCCTGCGACTTCGGTCGTGAAGCGCACGCAGCGGGTGCAGGAAATGCAGCGGGTCATATGCGTCTCGACCAGCGGGCCGAGATCGAGATCCTCGGTCGCGCGCTTGGGCTCGCGGTAGCGCGAGAAGTCGACGCCGTAAGCCATCGCCTGATCTTGCAAATCGCACTCACCGCCCTGGTCGCAGATTGGGCAATCCAGCGGGTGGTTGATGAGCAGGAATTCCATCACGCCCTCGCGGGCCTTCTTGACCATGGGCGAGTTGGTTTTCACGACCGGCGGCTGGCCCTCGGGGCCGGGGCGCAGGTCGCGCACCTGCATGGCGCAGGAGGCGGCGGGCTTGGGCGGCCCGCCGACGACTTCCACAAGACACATCCGGCAGTTACCGGCGATCGACAGACGCTCGTGGTAACAGAAGCGCGGCACTTCGATGCCGACCTGCTCGCAGGCCTGAATGAGCGTCATCGCCCCTTCGACTTCGACTTCCTTACCGTCGATGATGATCTTGCGGATATCGCTCATAAGCTCACTTTGCCTTCAGTAACGAACCGATCCGGCTCGATTTTTGAATCTCTTCGCGTCCGAGCGCACAATAGCCTTGCGGGTCCGAAGTATCGACCCCCTTCGCCTTGAAAAACGCGGCGCCCCGCGCTCTCATGCGCGCTTTTTCAGCGTCACTATCAATATAGGCGTCGATCTCGGCGTCGGAGTAGCCCAGATCGGTCGCCTTACCTTTCAAGTCCCAAGCCATCTTGACCGCGCGCAGCATCCGCGCGCTGATGTCGGGGCAGTTCTTGCGGATGATGTCGGCCACGCCCATGTCCAAAAGCGCGTCGTCAATGGCGGCCACCTCGCGCAGCGGCGGTTTTGCGGCGACCGGTGTCACGGTGGCGGCGGTCAGGCTCAGGCCCATCACGGCGATCATCAGGGTGCGCATATCAATTCTCCTTCATGCAGCGGGCCGGAACGGCCCGTCTGACAGATGGAGATTGCAGGCCGTGATATTCAATATCACCGCCCCCAAGGCCCGCAGGCCCGCGATATGTCGCCGATGCGATCACTGGGGGCAGCGCCCCTGAAAGGTCAGCGCCCCGCCATCGAACCGCAGCGCGCTTGCCGGGGCATCGGGGCCAAAGGTCCAGTCGATCTTGGAGTTGCCGTAGTTGCCGACACAGTATTTCACGGCCTCATAGCGCGCTGCCGCGCGGGCGCCATCGATGGATTTGCCGGCATCCTTGACCGTCACCTGAAAGACATCCCGCTGACCGTCAATCTTGCGCAGCTTGGTGTTGAAATACTGCCCGTCAAAGGCAATCCGCTCACCATCATTGGCGCAGCCCGCCAGCAGGGCGCTGAGCGTCAGAACCGTCAAAGCATATTTCATAGACCTACTCCGCTGCGCCTTGGGCCCGGCCTTGCCACTCGCCCCGCGCCTGTTGTGGACGGACGCGCCTGACGCGCGCCCGCTATCGCCGCTCCTGCGCCAAGCGTCAAGCCGGTGAGGCCCGCCGCCGCGCAGGGTTTCACTCTGCCGCGACCGCGCTGACGCGGCCCGTGCGCTTGTGTTTGATCCGATCCTGGATCTCATCCCGGAAGTGGCGGATCAGACCCTGGATCGGCCAAGCCGCCGCATCGCCAAGCGCGCAGATCGTGTGGCCCTCGACCTGTTTGGTCACGTCGAGCAGCATGTCGATCTCTTCAGGCTCCGCATCGCCCGAAACCAGACGGTCCATCACCCGCATCATCCAGCCGGTGCCCTCGCGGCAGGGCGTGCACTGGCCGCAGCTTTCGTGCTTGTAGAACTTCGACAGCCGCCAGATCGCCTTGATGACATCGGTCGAGTTGTCCATCACGATCACCGCCGCCGTGCCGAGGCCCGAGCGTTGTTCGCGCAGGTAGTCGAAATCCATGATCGCGTCGCGCATGTCTTTGCCGGGGATCAGCGGCACCGAGGAGCCGCCGGGGATCACCGCCTTGAGATTGTCCCAGCCGCCGCGGATGCCACCGCAATGTTTCTCGATCAGCTCTTCAAAGGAGATCGACATCGCCTCTTCGACGACGCAGGGGTTGTTCACGTGACCCGAGATCGCAAAGAGCTTGGTGCCCGCATTGTTGGCGCGGCCAAAGCCCGCGAACCACTCAGGCCCACGGCGCAGAATGGTCGGCACCACGGCGATGGATTCGACGTTGTTCACCGTGGTCGGGCAGCCATAGAGGCCCGCGCCCGCCGGGAACGGCGGTTTCATCCGGGGCATGCCCTTCTTGCCCTCAAGGCTTTCCAGCAGCGCGGTCTCTTCGCCGCAGATGTAAGCCCCTGCCCCGTGGTGCAGGAAGATATCGAAATCCCAGCCCGATTTGCTGGCGTTCTTGCCCACCAGACCAGCCTCATAGGCCTCGTCGATCGCCGTCTGAAGCGCCTCGCGCTCACGGATATATTCGCCGCGCAGGTAGATGTAACAGGTATGCGCGTTCATCGCGAAGGAGGCGATCAGGCAGCCTTCGATGAGCGTATGCGGATCGTGACGCATGATCTCGCGGTCTTTGCAGGTGCCCGGCTCGGATTCGTCGGCATTGACCACAAGATAGGCAGGGCGGCCATCACTCTCTTTCGGCATGAAGGACCACTTGAGCCCGGTGGGGAAGCCCGCGCCACCCCGGCCCCGCAGGCCAGAGGCTTTCATCTGGTCGACGATCCAATCGCGGCCCTTTTGAATGATCCCGGCGGTGCCATCCCAATGGCCGCGCGCCTGCGCGCCTTTCAGGGTGCGGTCATGCATGCCGTAGATGTTGGTAAAAATGCGGTCTTTGTCCTGAAGCATGATGCCTACCTTTGGTTCTCACGGCTGGCCCGGCGGGCCTGCCACATTTGATATATCACGACCATCGCCCAGAAAAGCGCGGCCAGTGCAGCAAAGTCGAAGAGCAGCGCATAACGCCCCGGCAGGCCAAGCGCCGGGCCGGCCCATTGCATGGCCAGCCACAAGCACATGGTCACGGCAATGACCAGCCCTGCGGTGCGGCCCTTACGGGCAAGCGCTCTGTCTTCGGCTTCGCTCATGTCTCTCTCTTACCCCGATCAGCCCTCGGCTTTGCCGTCACTGGCAAGCGCCTTGGCCTGACCGATCCAATCGTCGCGCCGAATACGGCCCTTGAAACGCAGGCGGGAATCGACCCAGTCGATCTCCTCCCCCTCAAGGGCTGCGATCTGGTCGAAATGAAAAATGCCCAGTTCATTCAGCGTCTGTTCCAGTTTTGGCCCAATGCCGCCAATGCGCTTGAGGTCATCCGCCCCGCCCGCACGCGGCGCGTCGAGCAGCGCGGGTTTGCCATCGGTCGATGTGCCACCTGTCGCCCCCTTGGGCGCGGTTTCGACGGTCTCTTCCGCGGTGGTCACCACTGCGGGCGCTTCTTCGGCTTCGACAACCTGTTCCGGCGCGGCTTCGACGGCAGCCGTATCGGCCACGGGCGCTGTTGGCGTTGTTCCCTCGGGGGCTCCGGCGGGCACTTCCTCGCCCGCCACCTCAGCCTTGGCACCCTGGTCCGGGGCGGTCTCAACGGCAGCCGTATCGGCCAGAGGCGCCGCTGGCGCTGGCTCTTCCACAGGCTCAATCGGCGCGCTGGCCTTTCGCGCGGCCCCGATGCCTGCGTCACCGGCGGGGACCGTGCCGACAGCCGAGGAAACGCTGCCCGATGCCGTCGGCGCCGCTGCAACCGATGCTGCCGCCGCGCTGCGCGTGTTGTCTTGCGGTGCGGCGGCTGGCACCTCTTTGCACAGCAAGGTCATCGCGAGATAGCCCACGATCACCGCCACCAGCACACCGGCCAGAATGGACATCAAAAGACCCCAGATGCCAAAGGCCAGCAACAGGAATGCCACCAGCAAACCGACACCGGCACCCAGCCACCAGCAGCGCTTGGTGCAGGCTTCTCGTTCCGAAATATCCGTCATGACTGTCCTTCTCTCCCTTAATGCGGGCGATGCGGCTTATGGCTCTGCGGGGTGGTGTGGGTGCCGTCCTTGGCCCGTGGTTAATCTCCGTCTTATTCTTCTGCGAGGCGCGCGGCCTGCTCTACCCAATTGTCGCGGCTGACGCGGCCTTTGAACCCTTCGAGATTCTGATCGACCCAAGCGACCTCCTCGGGGCCCCATTGGGCGATCTGGTCAAAGTGATAGAAGCCCATGCCGTTAAGCATCTGCTCAAGCTTCGGACCGACGCCTTTGATCTTTTTGAGATCATCCGCCCCGTCCTCGCGCGGGCCGTCCAACTGCGCAGGCTTTTGACCGGGCGTTGCAGGGGCGCTGGTTTCGGCCTTTGCCGCATCGGCACTCTCGCCCTCGGGGTCACGTTTGGAGCGCGGTTTGCTCTTTGACGTGGCTTCGGCTTCCTGCTCGGTCACGCCGGTCTTATCGGCGCTTTCGCCCTCGGCGGGACGCGGCTCTTCGGCTTCGACCTCTTCCACGGTTTCGGGCTGCGGCGCATCCGGCTTGCGCTGCCATGGGGTCAGCAGCGGCACCTCGGTGCCATCAATACGCTTGACCGTATCGCCGATATCGACCGCTGCCTGCGCGCTGGCGTTATACTGCGTGCGCCCGCTTTCGTGATCCGTAAGGCTGGTCAACCCGCCCAGAGGCTCGGAGGCATAGCGCCCGTTCTGCGGCCCGGGCACGGGCACGCGCCCGGCGCTCAACTCATCGAGGATTTCGTTCAGCCGCGCGGTTGTCAGGTCTTCGTAATAGTCCTTGCCGATCTGCGCCATGGGGGCGTTGGAACAGGCACCGAGGCATTCGACCTCTTCCCATGAAAAACGCCCATCCGCCGACAACTCATGCGGCTTGGCGGCGATACGCTCTTTACAGACGGCGACCAGATCCTCGGCCCCGCAAATCATGCAGGACGTGGTGCCGCAAACTTGGATATGTGCCACGGAACCAACGGGTTGCAGCTGGAACATGAAGTAGAAAGTCGCCACTTCGAGGCCCCGAATATAGGCCATGCCCAGCATTTCCGAGACATGTTCGATCGCCGGGCGGGTCAACCAGCCTTCTTGCTCCTGCGCGCGCCACAGCAGTGGGATGATCGCGCTGGCCTGACGGCCTTCGGGGTATTTGGTGATCTGCGCTTCGGCCCATTCTTGGTTGGCGGGCGTGAAGGCAAAACTGTCGGGCTGGTCAGGGTGTAGACGGCGGAGCATTAGTTCGAACCTATGGTCAGGCGGAGGCCAATGATGCCCCCGGCGTAAATTTCTTCAAAACGGGGTGACGCCAGCGGCATCACCGGTCAATCTCTCCAAAGACGACGTCCATGGTGCCGATGATCGCGGCCACATCGGCAAGCTGGTGGCCGCTGGCCACATGGTCCATCGCCTGCAAATGCAAGAAGCCCGGCGCGCGGATTTTGGAGCGATAGGGTTTGTTGGAACCATCGGCCACGAGGTAGACGCCAAACTCGCCCTTGGGCGCTTCGACGGCGCAGTAAACCTCGCCCTTGGGAACGTGGAACCCTTCGGTATAGAGCTTGAAGTGGTGAATCAGGCTTTCCATGTCGGTCTTCATCGCGGTGCGCGAAGGCGGGGTGATCTTACCCCGGGCCAACACATCGCCCTGCCCTTCGGGGGCGCGCAGCTTCTCGATCGCCTGCTGGATGATGTAGGTCGACTGGCGCATCTCTTCCATCCGGCAGAGGTAGCGGTCAAAGCAGTCGCCGTTCTTGCCCACGGGGATCTGAAAGTCGAATTCGTCGTAGCACTCATAGGGCTGCGCGCGGCGCAGGTCCCAAGCAAAGCCCGACCCGCGCACCATCACACCGCTGAAGCCGTAGTTGAGGATGTCCTCCTCGGTGACGACGCCGATGTCGACGTTACGCTGTTTGAAGATGCGGTTCTCGGTCAGCAGCTCATCAATGTCGACCATGAACTTCTTGAGGAACTGATCGCACCATGCTTCGATATCGTCCAGCAGCGCGGGCGGCAGGTCTTGGTGCACGCCGCCGGGGCGGAAGTACGCCGCGTGCAGACGCGCGCCACAGGCCCGCTCATAAAAGATCATCAGGCTCTCACGCTCTTCAAAGCCCCAGAGCGGCGGCGTCAGCGCACCCACGTCCAGCGCCTGCGTGGTGATGTTAAGAAGGTGGTTCAGAATGCGCCCGATTTCCGAGAACAGCACCCGGATCAGCGAGGCGCGGCGCGGCACCACCGTGTCGGTCAGCTTTTCGATGGCCAAGCACCAAGCGTGTTCTTGGTTCATCGGGGCCACATAATCCAGCCGGTCGAAATACGGCAGGTTTTGCAGATAGGTGCGGCTTTCCATCAGCTTTTCGGTGCCACGGTGCAGCAGACCGATATGAGGGTCGCACCGCTCTACCACTTCGCCGTCAAGCTCAAGCACCAGACGCAAAACCCCGTGTGCGGCAGGGTGTTGCGGGCCGAAGTTGATGTTGAAGTTGCGAATCTTCTGCTCGCCGGACTCAAAGTCGGTCGACCCGTCGTCAAAGGCTTTTGTGCGAATGTCGCCGTCCATTACCGTTTCTCCAGTTCTTGCAGCTTCATGCCCATCCACCACAGCAGGGCAATCGTGCCCAGCGGGATCAGACAGGCCGCCGCCCAGTATTTGTTGATGCCGAAGAACGGCAGCAGTTTGACCATCGGAATGGCGGTCAGCGCCGAGAGGATCAGCCAGCCGAACCCGCCCATTACTTCGCGTCCTTGCTCACATGACCGTCGGGTGCCGACTTGTCGTCGCCGGGCAGGATGTAATCGGCCCCTTCCCACGGCGACATGAAGTCGAACTGGCGGTATTCCTGAACGAGGCTGACGGGCTCATAGACCACGCGTTTGGCGCCTTCGTCATAGCGCACTTCGGTATAGCCCGTGGTCGGGAAATCCTTGCGCAGCGGGTGCCCGCGGAAACCATAGTCCGTCAGGATGCGGCGCAGGTCCGGGTGGCCGGAGAAGATGATGCCGAACATGTCAAAGACTTCGCGCTCGAACCAATCGGCACTGGGATGCACGCCGGTGATCGAGGGCACCATGTCCTTCTCCCGCGCGGCGGCGCGCAGGCGGATGCGGTGGTTCTGGTACATCGACAGGAAATGGTAAACCACGTCGAACCGCTTGGCCCGGCCCGGATAATCCACCGCCGTAATGTCCACCAAAGTCGAGAAGCGGCAGGTCGGATCACCTTTGAGGAACTCGACAAGCCCGGCGACATTGGCCAGCGCCACATCCATGTTCAACTCACCCTTGGTGACATCCCATCCGAGCACGCAATCGGGGCGTTTGGCTTCGATATAGGCCCCAAGTTCCTGCAGTTGTTCGCTCATCGCAAATCTTCCTTCCACGCGCCGATCAACGCCATCTCACTGTCCCGCGCCTTTGGCGCTTTGTCCTTCTGCCTGCCCCGCTTGCGGCGCAGGCGGTTGCCTTAGCGCACGATCGTCCCGGTGCGGCGAATTTTGCGCTGCAACTGGAGGATACCGTAAAGCAATGCTTCCGCCGTCGGCGGGCAGCCGGGCACATAGACATCGACCGGCACGATGCGGTCACAGCCGCGCACGACCGAATAGCTGTAGTGATAGTAACCGCCGCCATTGGCGCAGGAGCCCATCGAGATCACATAGCGCGGCTCTGGCATCTGGTCATAGACCTTGCGCAGCGCCGGGGCCATCTTGTTGGTCAGCGTGCCCGCGACGATCATCAGGTCCGACTGGCGCGGAGAGGCGCGTGGTGCTGTGCCGAAACGCTCAAGGTCATAGCGCGGCATGGAGCTGTGCATCATCTCAACCGCGCAGCAGGCCAGACCGAAGGTCATCCAGTGCAAGCTGCCTGTGCGCGCCCAGTTGATGATGTCTTCGGTCGAGGTCAGCAGGAAACCCTTGTCCTGCAACTCGGCATTCAGGCTTTGGGTGGCAAATTCAGGGTCAGGCCCCGCGCCATATTGACCGTAGGCCGCGGGGGCGGAGGCGCCGGATTTCACCCGCGGGCTTTGGTGGCCATCGCCCATCACCGGGGTGACGAGTGCGTCATCTTTTACTGCCATTCCAGCGCTCCCTTCTTCCATTCATAGGCGAAGCCCGCCGTCAGCACGCCCAGGAACACCATCATCGACCAAAAGCCCGCCATGCTCACCTCTTTGAAGGCCACGGCCCATGGGAAGAGGAAGGCGATTTCAAGGTCGAAGATGATGAAGAGGATCGAGACCAGATAGAAACGCACGTCAAACTTCATCCGCGCATCGTCGAATGCGTTGAACCCGCATTCATAGGCCGAGACCTTTTCCGGGTCAGGATTGCGCACGGCCACGACCACGGCGGCGAGGATCAGCACAAGGCCAAGGCCAATCGCCACGGCCAGAAAAACGAGGATGGGCAGGTATTCCCGCAGCATGTCGTCCAAGGGGATGCTCCTTTCGCGGTGCGCGGCATGAGGCAAAGGCCAAAAGCCCGCGCAGACAAACTTGGAACGGGTTTAACTCTGCCCGTGGGTAGGGTCAACGGGCCAAGCCCGGTTAATGCCGCCCACGGGCCCGCAATAGAGCCATTTCGCCAAAGCCTTGCGCTAGACCACCCAAGCGGCTTTGCGCTTGTCGAAGAAGGCACCGATTCCCTCGGCGGCCTCATCGGTTTCCCAACGCGCCGCCAGCGCGTCGATGGACATTTCCACCGCCTCGGGCGTGGCGATTCCACCCAAGTCTTGTGCCAGTTTCTTGGCCGCGGCGACCGCGCCCGGCGCGCAGGAAAGATAGGGCACGACCTCGGCCTCGACCGCCGCGTCCAGCTCCTCGGCCGGCACCGCGCGGGCCAGCAACCCCAGATTGACCGCCTCCGCCGCATCGAACAGGCGCGCCGACATGAAGACCCGCCGCGCGCGCCCCTCGCCCATCCGCGCCAGAACGTAAGGCCCGATGGTCGCCGGGATGATCCCCAGCCGGGTTTCGGTGAAGCCCATCTTCAGCGTGTCGACCCCCACGGCCACATCGCAGACCGAGGCCATGCCGACGCCGCCGCCGAAGGCATTGCCCTGCAGCTTGCCGATCACCGGCTTGGGCAGCGCGTTGAGCGCGCCCAGCATCGTCGCCAGTTTGCCCGCCTCCGCGGAGCGAGTATCGGCGTCCATATCGCGCTGGTCGCGCATCCAGCCCAGATCGCCGCCCGCACAGAAGGATTTCCCCGCGCCGGTCAGGACCACGACGCGCACCGCGTCATCCTCGGCCAGCCGGCCCGCGGCCGAGGTCAGATCGGCCAGCATCTGCGCCGACATGGCGTTGTGTTTCTGCGGCCGGTTCAGGGTGAGCGTCGCCACCCCGCGCGCGTCGGTTTCGATCGTCAGTGTCTCGTACATGTCAGCCTCGCATTGCCCGTGCCATTTCGGCGGCCTCTTCGACCACCGCCTGATCGACAACGGTGTCATAGCCCAGTGCCGTCAGGTGTTTGTTCACCGCCTCGGTCGCGACATTGCCCGCCGCGCCGGGTGCATAGGGGCAGCCACCCAACCCACCAACGGCGGCGTCGAAGACCCGCAGCCCCATGGAGAGCGACGCGTCGATATTGGCGATCGCCCGGCCATGGGTGTCGTGGTAATGCCCCGCGAGCCGCCCCGCCGGCACCACGTCGCGCACCGACAGCAGCATCCGCGCGATACTGTCGGGCGTGCCCGCGCCGATGGTGTCGCCAAGGGAAATTTCGTAACAGCCCATGGCAAAGAGCTTGTCGGCCACGCGGGCCACTTCGCCGGGATCGACCTTGCCGTCATAGGGGCATTCCACCACGCAGGAGACATAGCCGCGCACCGGAATATCCACGTGTCGGGCCTCTTCAAGGATCGGGGCAAACCGCTCGAAAGCCTCGTCGATGCTGGCGTTGATGTTCTTCCGACTGAACCCTTCGGAGGCAGAGGCGAAGATCGCCACCTCGTCGGCGCGGGCCGCCACGGCATCCTCGTAGCCCCGCATGTTCGGCGTTAGTGCGGCATAGCGCAGGCCCTCGGCCCGGCGGATGCCCGCAAGCACCTCGCCCGAACCGGCCATCTGCGGCACCCATTTGGGGCTGACGAAACTGGCGCATTCGATGCGGGCAAAGCCCGCTTGGCTCAGCTTGTCCACCAGCGCCACCTTCTCGGCCACGGGGATCTCGCGTTTCTCGTTCTGTAGCCCGTCGCGCGGGCCGACCTCGAAAATCTCACATGGTCCAAGGCTCATTGGCCGCTTTCCTTCCCTGACTGGGCCATGGTCACTCGACCGGCCATGGCGCGTAGAAATCCTTTTCGTAGAGCTTGGCGCCCTCGGGCAGCGCCTGCGCGAAGCTCTCGCGCTCGGTGATCCGCTCGTACCATGCCGCGACCGAGGGGTGGTCGTCCAGCGTCACGAAATGCCGCGCCATGTAGACCGCCTGCCCGACCGAGATATCGGCGGCGGAAAAGCCGGAGGTCAGCAGGTAGTCGCGGTTCTCCAATGGCGTCGAAAGCCGCGCCTCGAGCGCGTCGTAGCATTTGCCGATCCGCGCCGCCTCGAGCTTCATCACGATGGGGCTGCGCATATGGTCCTCGCGCAGGGCGATATGCTGCTGGGTCAGCGCCGCGGTGTGCTGGCTGATGGTCTCGGCGAAATGCACCCAGACCAGCCAGGCCATGCGGTCGGGGCTGCCGACCGAGCGGCCCATGCGGTCCGGGCTGTAACGCTCGCAGAGGTACTGGGTGATGGCCCCGGTCTCGAACATGCGCTCGCCGTCAATCTCCAGCGCCGGGACCCGGCCCGCGGGCGAGAGCACGAGGTATTCCGGGTCGCGCAGGCTGCGGTCGAAGGCGTGCATTTTGACCTGAAACTCGACGTCGTCCAGCTCATGCAGCAGCCAGAGCGTGCGCATCGAGCGGGTCTGCGGACAGTGGTGCAGCGTAATCATGCGCCCTCCTCAGCTTCCAGTCGCACCAGCGCCGCGCCGGCCTCGACCTGATCACCGGCCTGTGCCAGCACCTCGGCCACCACGCCGTCGCGCGCCGCGAGCAGCGAATGCTCCATCTTCATCGCCTCCAGCACCGCCAGACGGTCGCCCTTGGCGACGCTCTGGCCGACCTCGGCGTCGATGGCGCGCACCAGTCCCGGCATCGGCGCTTCGACGATATTGCCGTCGCCATGGGCGGCGGCAGCGCGGGCAAGTGGGTCGATTACGTCAAAGGCGATGCCATAGGCGTCAAAAACCGTGACCACGTCGCCCGCGACCGAGACCGGGGGCGCTATATGACCATCAATCTTCCAGCGGCCCGCAATGCGCTCGGCGCGCACCTCATGGTCGCCCACGGTCCAAAGCTGCACGTCCTCCGAGAGCACCCGCACCTTCAGCAGATGTTCCTCGCCGTCGCGGGCCAGCATCACCTGCCGCCGCAGCGGCCGCCATAGGTTGAACCCCGCCTCGGCCAGCGGCTCATCGAGCCCAAGCGCCGCCATCCCGGCCAGTGCGAAATGCCGCCCCGGCACCTCGGGCTGGGCCGTCAGCGCCTCGATGTCCCGCGCGATCAGGCCGGTATCCACGTCGCCCTTGGCAAACCCCTCGTGTTCCGCCAGCGCGCCGAGGAAGGCGAGGTTGGTGACCGTGCCGCCGACTTCACACCCCTTGAGCGCCGCGCGCAGGCGCGAGAGCGCCACGTCCCGCGTGGGCCCATGCACGATGACCTTGGCAATCATCGGGTCGTAGAAGGGGCTGATCGTGTCGCCCGCCCGCACACCGCTGTCGGCGCGGGTCTGGGGCGTGAAGGACAGATGCGTGAGCGTGCCGGTGGCGGGCAGGAAGCCCTTCGGCACGTCCTCGGCATAAAGCCGTGCCTCGAAGGCTTGGCCGTTGATCGTCAGCGCCTCCTGGCGCTTCGGCAGGGCCTCGCCCGCCGCGACACGCAGCTGCCATTCCACCAGATCGACCCCGGTGACCAGTTCGGTCACGGGATGCTCCACCTGAAGCCGCGTGTTCATCTCCATGAAGAAGAACCCGTCGGTCGACAGCCCGCCCGAGCCGTCGACGATGAATTCCACCGTCCCCGCCCCGGCATAGCCGATGGCTTCGGCGGCGCGCACCGCCGCCTGCCCCATGGCCTCGCGCATCTCCGCCGTCATGCCCGGCGCGGGTGCCTCTTCGATCACCTTCTGGTGGCGGCGCTGGAGCGAGCAGTCGCGCTCGAACAGATGCACCGCATGGGTGCCGTCGCCAAAGACCTGCACCTCGATGTGACGCGGCTTGGTGACGAATTTCTCGACCAGCACGTCCGGGTTGCCGAAGGCGGTCTTGGCCTCGGAGCGCGCAGAGTCCAGTGCCGCCTGAAACCCCTTCGCCTCCTCAACGAGCCGCATGCCCTTGCCGCCACCGCCGGCGACCGCCTTGATCAGCACCGGGTAGCCGATCTTTTCGGCCTCGCGGGCCAGCAGCGCATCGTCCTGATCCGCGCCGTGATAGCCCGGGACCACGGGCACGCCCGCCTCGACCATCAGCGCCTTGGCGGCATCCTTCAGGCCCATTGCCCGAATGGCATTGGCCGAGGGTCCGATGAAAGTCAGCCCGGCGGCCTCGACCGCCTCCACGAAATCGGGGTTCTCGCTCAGGAACCCGTAGCCCGGATGGATCGCCTGAGCGCCGGTATCGCGCGCCGCCTGGATGATCACATCGCCCTTGAGATAACTCTCCGCCGGCGCCGAGCCGCCGATATGCACCGCGGCATCCGCCATGGCCACGTGTTTCGCGCCCGCATCGGCGTCCGAATACACCGCCACGCAGCGCACCCCCATGGCCTGCGCCGTTTCCATTACCCGGCAGGCGATCTCACCCCGGTTCGCAATCAGGATCGTGTCAAACATGCCCTACCCTTTTCATCTCTTTCTGGCTCCAAATATGGCGAGCGTTCCGGGGGTGTCCCCCCGGAGCCGCGCGTCGATCACATCCGGAACAATCCAAATTTCGTCGGCTCGATCGGCGCGTTCAGGCTGGCCGAGAGGCTCAGGTAGAGCACGTCGCGGCTCTTGCGCGGATCAATGATCCCGTCGTCCCACAGCCGTGCCGAGGCATAGAGCGGGTGGCTCTGCTCCTCGAACATGTCGATCGTGGGTTGCTTGAAGGCGGTCTCTTCCTCTTCGGTCCATGTCTCGCCCGCGCGTTCCATCGCGTCGCGCTTGACGGTGGCGAGAACGCCTGCCGCCTGCGCGCCGCCCATGACAGAAATGCGGCTGTTGGGCCATGTCCAGAGGAACCGCGGCCGGTAGGCGCGGCCCGACATGCCGTAGTTGCCAGCGCCAAAGGAGCCGCCCACCAGCACGGTGATCTTGGGCACATTGGTGGTGGCCACCGCCGTCACCATCTTGGCGCCGTGGCGGGCGATGCCCTCGTTCTCGTATTTGCGGCCGACCATGAAGCCGGTGATGTTCTGCAAAAACACCAGCGGGATGTTGCGCTGGCTGCAAAGCTCCACGAAATGCGCGCCCTTCTGGGCGGCTTCGGAGAACAGCACCCCGTTGTTGGCGATGATGCCGATGGGGCAGCCCTTCACATGGGCGAAACCGCAGACCAGCGTTTCGCCGAAGCGCGCCTTGAATTCATCAAAACGGCTGCCGTCCACGAGCCGCATGATGACCTCGCGGATGTCATAGGGCGTGCGCAGGTCGGCGGGCACGACGCCCAGCATTTCGGCGGGGTCATAGGCCGGCTCCTCGGGGCTGGCCCAATCCACCGTCTTGGGCTTGCTCTTGTTGAGTTGCCCCACCGCGCGACGCGCCAGTGCCAGCGCATGGGCGTCGTCCTCGGCAAGGTAATCGGCCACGCCCGACAGACGGGTGTGCACGTCTCCGCCGCCGAGGTCTTCGGCCGAGACAACTTCTCCGGTCGCGGCCTTCACCAGCGGCGGGCCGGCGAGGAAGATCGTGCCCTGTTCCTTCACGATGATGGTCACGTCCGACATCGCGGGCACGTAGGCGCCACCGGCGGTGCAAGAGCCCATCACCACGGCGATCTGGGCGATGCCCTTGGCGCTCATCCGCGCCTGATTATAGAAGATCGCGCCGAAATGGTCGCGGTCGGGGAAAACCTCGTCCTGATTGGGCAGGTTCGCGCCGCCGGAGTCCACCAGATAGATGCAGGGCAGATGGTTCGCCTCGGCAATCTCCTGCGCGCGGAGGTGTTTCTTCACGGTCATCGGGTAATAGGTGCCGCCCTTCACGGTGGCGTCGTTGCAGACCACCATGACCTCATGCCCCTGCACCCGTCCGATGCCCGCGATCACGCCCGCACAGGGCGCGGCCCCGTCGTAGAGCCCATGCGCCGCGGTGGCGCCGATCTCCAGAAACGGGCTGCCGGGGTCGAGAAGGTTCGCCACCCGCTCGCGGGGCAGCATCTTGCCGCGGCTCTCATGCCGCGCGCGGGACTTCTCGCCGCCCCCGAGGGCGGCGGCCTCGGCGGCCTCGCGGACCTCGCTCAGGGCTTTCAGATGCGCCAACTCATTGGCCTTATAGGCATCCGAGGAAGGCAGGGCTTGGGATGTCAGTTTCATGTTACGTCCTCATTCTCTCGCGCCGCCACACGCTTTAATTCCTTGCGGATCACCTTGCCGGTGACGGTCATCGGCAGGTCTTCCACGAATGCGATCTCGCGCGGGTAGGAATAGCTGGCGAGCCTTTCCTTCACCCACTCCTGCAGTTCCCTTGCCTCGACCTCGGCACCCGGTTTCAGCACCACATAGGCCTTCACGATCTCGGTGCGGAGCGCGTCGGGCTTGCCGACCACGCCGCAGGTGGCCACCGCGTCATGGGTCAGCAGGCAATCCTCGATTTCCGCCGGGCCGATGCGGTAGCCGGCGGAGGTGATCACGTCATCCTCGCGCCCCACGAAACGCAGGTAGTCGCCCTCCCATATGCCGCGGTCGCCGGTTAGCAGCCAGTCGCCATGGAACTTGGCCGCCGTCTCCTCGGGCCGGTTCCAGTAGCGCAGCATCATCGAAGGGGCGCCTTTGCGCACCGCCACATCGCCCTCGGCATCGGTAGGCTTGCCGTCCGCGTCCAGCACGGCGATCTCGAAGCCCGGTACTGGCTTGCCGATACAGCCCGGCTGCGCGGGGAAATCCACGCCGCAGCTGGAAGCCACCATGTTGCATTCGGTCTGGCCGTAGAACTCGTTGATCTCTAGCCCGAAGGCTTTCCGCCCCCAGGCCAGCATCTCCGCCCCCAAAGGCTCGCCGCCGCTGGCGACCGAGCGCAGGCCGGGCAAGGATACAACAGCGGCCTTCAGCATCCGCAGCGCCGTGGGCGGGAAGAACACGTTGCGCACGCCGCCTTGCGAAATCACCTCGGCGCAGCCTTCGACGGTAAACTTCGGCATCCGTGCCGCCACCACCGGCACGCCAAGCGCGAGCGCCGGCATCGCCACGTCGAAAAGACCGCCGATCCAAGCCCAATCCGCCGGGGTCCAGAGGCAATCGCCCGCCTGCCCCAGATGGTCATGGCTGACCGACACGCCCGGCAGATGGCCCGAGAGCACCCGGTGCCCGTGTAGCGCGCCCTTCGGCGTGCCGGTGGTGCCGGAGGTGTAGATCAGCACGGCGGGGTCTTCTGGGCCAACCTCGGCGAAGTCCACCGCCTCGCCCTCCACGCCTGCCTCCGCCGCAATCCACGGGGTTGCGAGATCGCCCAGACGGTCCGCGCCCTCGGCGTCGGTCAGCACGATTTCGCAACCCGCGTCGCCCACCCGGCTGGCCAGCGCATCGCGTTTGAACAGTTTGAACAGCGGCACCGAGATCGCGCCGATCTTCCAGATCGCCAGATGCGCCGCCGCACACCATGGCGATTGGCTGAGCAGCACGCCGACGCGGTCACCGAGCGCGACCTGTGTTTTCAGCGCGCGGGCCAGACCGTCGACCATCTCGTGCAGCGCGCCGTAACTCACGTCGCGCCGTTCTGTAGCGGTCAGGTCGATGATTGCCAGTGCATCATCGGGCTGGGCGAGGCATTGCGCCGCCATATTGCCCTGCCAGAGGGGCCAGTCGCCTTCGTTCTTCATATCAGCTTCGATACTCCGGATTTTCGAAATCGAACCGCGCGCCCGCGTCCCAGGCCTCGCGGTCGTTGCCTTGGCGCGGATAGCCGCCCGCGCCCTTCAGCATCCGCGCCAGATGCAGGGCGTTCCATGTCATGATGGTGGTGTTGCGCTGCGTGAATTCGTTGTCGAAACCCGCGCGCTTGCCGTCCACTTCGTCCCCGTAAGACGGCCCCGGCCCGGCCTCGCCGATCCATCCGCAATCGGCCTGCGGCGGGATCGTGTAGCCAAGGTGGTTCATCGCGAAGCCGGTGGTCATGGCGACGTGCTTGATGCCGTCCTCGTTGCCGGTGATGATGGTCCCGCCGACCTTGCCGTAGAACACCGACTGGCCCTTGTCGTTGAGCTCGCCCGACATCGCATAGAGCCGTTCGATCAAGACCCGGCAGACACTACTCTCCTCGCCCAGCCACAGCGGCGTGCCGATGATGAGGATGTCGGCGGCCAGCACCTTTTTCCAGATCGCGGGCCAATCATCGCGGTCCCAGCCGTGCTCGGTCATGTCCGGGTAAACGCCGGGCGGCACTTGGTGGTCGAGCAGGTAGAGATGTTCGACACCCACGCCCTGCGCCTCCATGATGCCGGCGCTGGCGTTCATCAGAAGCTGGGTGTGGCTGTCGCCCGGGGTCTTCTTGAGCGAGCAGTTGACGTAGAGCGCTTTCAGGTCGGCAAAGTCAGTCATCGCCAAGCTCCTTCTTCAGTTGCTCCAACTCCCGGTCGAGAAAGAAGGAGGTGATGGAGCGGATGATGACCAGCATCAGCAGGAAGAGCAGATCCGCAAACCGCAGGCTGATCGCGGTGTGGATCACATCCGAGACGATGAACAGTTCCAGCCCGGCAAGGATGTAGCGCCCCAATTCGATCCGCTCGCGGTTGGTGCGGCGCACACGCTCCGGCCCCTTCTGGGCGATCTCCGCGATCGTCACCCCGGTCAGGAAACGGGCCGCCCCTATCAGCAGCAGAATGATGGCGGCGATGTCGATGACCGCGGCGAGGATCTCGAACCCCTCGATCAGCCAGGGCAGAAAATGGTGCATCACACCGCCTTCTGTCTCCAGTTCTATCAGGTTTTCCATCCCGATCCCTCCGTCCTGTTTGGCCGCCACAGCGAGACGCGGTTAATAGGCCGCCCCCAAACGCAGCGCCTGTTCCCCCGTCATATGCATCAGACAGGCCAAGGTTGCAGGCCCGCCGCCCGTGCCACCGCCCCATTGACTGCGTTCATAATCGCAGGCGGCATCGCGGAAGGTAATCCAAGCGCGCTGCATGTCACGCAGCGCCTCGGCCTGCGACGGCAGTTGCGGCTGGTAGAGGGCATTCTCCTCATCGGCGGATTTCGCCTGCACCATGCGTGCGCGGTAATTCTCGTTCAGCAGACCGTCCCAAAAGGTCAACTCAGCATCGAGACAGCCACCCATGCCAACGGTCGAATAGCCGCCCGGCCCTTCCATGCAGAGGTTGGCGGAAAGGCCGATGCAGGCGCGCTGGTCGGTGAACTCTTCGGCCCCGGCCAGACAGTCCGCCGTGGCGGCATCGGAATAGGTGATATCCTGCGCAGCCACCGGCCCCGCCAAAAGCGTGCAGCCCAGCAGGAGGGCGCGCATCACATCGCCCCCATCATCTCGCGGCCCACCAGCATGCGGCGGATCTCGGAGGTGCCGGCGCCGATCTCCATCAGCTTGGCGTCGCGGAAGATGCGGCCCACCGGGTTGTCCGACAGATAGCCCGCGCCGCCCATGGCCTGAACCGCCTGATGCGCCTGCACCATGGCTTGCTCAGAGGCATAGAGACAGCAGGCCGCCGCATCCTGACGGGTCACGTCGCCGCGGTCACAGGCCTGCGCCACGCTGTAGACATAGGCCCGCGCGGAATTCATCGCGGTGTACATATCCGCCATTTTGCCCTGCATCAGCTGGAAGTCCCCGATGCGCTGGCCGAACTGCTTGCGCTCGGCCATGTAGGGCATGATCTCATCGAGGCAGGCGGCCATGATGCCAAGGCCAATGCCCGCCAGCACGACGCGCTCGTAGTCGAGGCCCGACATCAGCACGCGCACGCCCTTGCCCTCTTCGCCGAGGATGTTCTCAAAGGGGACTTCGCAATCCTCGAAGATCAACTCGGCGGTGTTCGAGCCGCGCATCCCAAGCTTGTCGAAATGCTTGGAGGTCGAGAAACCCTTCATCGACTTCTCGATCAGGAAGGCGGTGATGCCCTTTGAGCCGGCCTCGAGGTCGGTCTTGGCATAGACCACCAGCGTCTCGGCGTCGGGTCCGTTGGTGATCCAATACTTGTTGCCATTGAGGCGGAAGTGGTCGTTGCGCTTCTCGGCATGCAGTTTCATGCTGACCACGTCGCTGCCTGCGCCCGCCTCGGACATGGCCAGCGCGCCGACATGTTCGCCCGAGCAGAGCTTGGGCAGGAACTGCGCCTTTTGCTCCGGGGTGCCGTTCAGCTTGATCTGGTTCACGCAAAGATTGGAATGCGCACCGTAGGAAAGCGAGACCGAGGCCGAGGCCCGGGCGATCTCTTCCACCGCGACGGTATGAGCGACATAGCCCAGCCCCGAGCCGCCGAACTCCTCCTCGACGGTCATGCCGAGAAGACCCAACTCGCCCATCTCGCCCCATAGCTCGGCGGGAAACTCGTTCTTGGTGTCGATCTCGGCGGCCATCGGCTTGACGCGCTCCTGCGCCCAGCGGTGCACCATCTCGCGCAGCGCGCCTACGTCTTCGCCCAGATCGAACTGCATACTTGCGTTGAACACGGCTTCTCCCCCCCCCGATTTATTGAACGCTTGTTCATTACCTACCGCCCCGCCCGCTTTGCGTCAAGCAGCGCGATGTGGAACCGCCCCGCGCCGCGGCGGGTTGGCCCTGCGACCAAGCGAACACTACAACAAAGCGAGATGCAAATGAGCGATGATCTGAAAAAAGAGTTCTGGGACCGTCTGGACGACACCCGTGCTGGGATGCTGATGACCAAGACCGCCCGCGCGATCCCGATGACCCATTACATCGACGAAGACGACCGCGCCGCCGTGCTGTGGTTCATCACCGCCAAGGGCACCGATCTGGCAAAGTCTGCCGAGGGGCGCGCCGCCGCCGAATACATGATTGCCAGCAAGGACGAATCCCTCTGGGCGCGGATCGACGGCCATGTTTCCGCCGTGACCAACCCGACCGAGCTGGACAAGATTTGGAACGCCATCGCGGGGGCATGGTTTGAAGACGGCAAGCAAGACCCGGACGTGCAGCTGATCCGCTTTGACCTCACCGAAGCCGAGGTTTGGGCCACCGATGGCGGGTTCAAGTTCCTCTATGAGATCGGCAAAGCACAGATAACAGGCCAGAAGCCCGACATGGGCAAACACGGCACCATCCGTTTCTAAGCCTATCTGCTCTGAAAAACGGCGCTGACCTCGGCCCGGATGATCCGCGCGATCAAGGCGCAATCCTCAAGCGAAAAGGTCAGCGGCACGCGCATGTCGATCAACCCCGCCAGCACCACATCGCTGGCGGGCATTTTTTCGGCCCGCGCATAGCGCCATGTGTCGTAGCGGCTGGTGAAACCCATAGGCTCGGCCCTGCCGAACCATTTCAACTCTACCCCGCGCGCAGCACAGCGCGCCAGCACCGCCTCGACATCCGCCGCCGACCAGTCTTTCAACAGGAATTGGATCGACGAGCCGACGATGCTCTCGGCCTCGGGCCGGTCGATGACCGTGAGCCCCGGCGTGTCGCGTAGCCCCGCCTCAATCCTCCGATAGCGCTCATTCCAGCGCGCCACCTGTTCCGGCAGCCGCCGCAACTGCGGGCGCAGCACCGCGGCGCGCAGGTTGTCCATCCGGCCCGAGATATTGGGCGTCTCATAGCGGATCGTCTCAAAGGCCTCCGGCCCCGGCGCGGCGGCGTGGCGGTCATAGAGCATGTAAGACCCCGACAGCATGATCGCCCGCGCGGCGACCTCGGCGTCATCGGTGATCAGCAACCCGCCCTCGCCCGCGTTCACATGTTTATAGGTCTGGCAGGAAAAACACCCGATCTTTCCCTGCGAGCCCGATGGCTTGCCGTTCCACGCCGCCCCCATCGTATGGGCGCAATCTTCGATCACCGTGATGCCGCGCGCATCGCAAAGCGCCATCAGAGCGTCCATGTCCACCAGATGGCCGCGCATATGGCTAAGCAGCAGCACATCGGCCTGATCCGCCTTGGCGGCGAGATCGTCGAGGTCGATCACCAGCTGCTCCGTCACGCCGACAAAGACCGGCACCGCGCCGAGCGACGCAATCGCCCCCGGCACCGGGGCGAGCGTGAAGGCATTGGTCAGCACCCGGTCCCCCGGTTTCACCCCCACCGCGCGCAGCGCCGTGGCCATGGCATAGCCGCCCGAGGCCACGGCAAGGCAGTATTTTGCCCCCGTCATCGCGGCGAATTCCTGCTCCAGCAGGGCAACCTCGGCCACCTCCCCCGGGGCGGTGTTATAGCGGTGCAACCGGCCGTGACGCATCACCGCCACCGCCGCCTCGATCGCGTCTTCGGGGATCGGCTCTTGCTGCGTGAAACTGCCGGTGAACCGCTCGGCCATCAGGCGGCTTTGCCGAGCAGACGTTCGATGACCTCCGGCAGATCGGCAAAATCGTCCAGCAGCGCTTCGGGCTCCAGCGCGGCCATATCTTCGCCCGAGGGGCCAAAGGTCACCAGCACGCAAGGAACCCCTGCGGCTTTGGCGGTCTTGCGGTCGGTGTCGCTGTCGCCGATCAACACGCATTGCGCCGGATCGCCCCCGGCGCGGCGGGCGGTTTCGAACAGGTGTTCGGGGTCGGGTTTGCGCACGGCCAGGCTGTCGGCCCCCAGCATCGCGCCAAATGCGTCGCGCACGCCGAGACGGGTCAACAAAAGCTCCGCCAAAGCCTCGGGTTTGTTGGTGCAGATCGCGACGCGGTAGCCTGCGGCTTTGAGGGCGGCCACAGCCTCCATCGCGCCGGGGTACATGATGGTATGGGTGTCGATGTCGCGCCCATAGGCCTCAAGCAGCATCGGGTAATAGCGGTCGATCGTCGCCCTGTCATCGGCACGGCCCAGCTTTTGCATCCCCAAGCTGAGCATCGCCCGCCCGCCGCGCAGCGCGGTGCCTGCATCCTCGGCATGGACCAGCACATCGCCCTCGCCCATGTCACGGAAACAGGCATTGGCGGCGGCGATCAAATCACCCGAGGTATCGGCCAAAGTGCCGTCGAGATCGAAAACGACTGTCTTCACTGGGTACTCCTTGGGCGGAACCCCGCCTTGCAAAATGGCATCGTGTTGCAGACCGCAATCTAGTTTGATGGGCCGCAACCTTGCGCCTTTGTGCGAAGCGCGTAAAGAGAATGCAAGCTGAAGGACAAAGAGATTTACATGGAAACTGCATTGATCATCCTCGCCGCGGGCAAGGGGACACGGATGAACTCGGACCTGCCAAAGGTGCTGCACCGCGTGGCCTCCGCCCCGATGCTGGAGCACGCCATGGCCGCGGGCGCCATGCTCGGCCCCCGCCATACGGTCGTGGTGGCAGGCCACGGGGCCGATCAGGTCCGCGCTGCCGCCACCCTCTTTGACGAAGACGCGCAGGTCGTCGAACAGACCAAGCAATTGGGCACCGCCCATGCGGTGGCACAGGCGCGCCCGGCGCTGGACGGGTTCGACGGCATGGCGCTGGTGCTCTACGGGGACACGCCCTTCGTCCAGCCCGAGACGCTTGAGAAGATGCAAGAGGCGCTGACGACGCATGATGTCGCGGTTCTGGGGTTCGAGGCTGCCGATCCCGCCCGCTATGGCCGCCTGGTGATGCAGGGCGAGGCCTTGGAGCGGATCGTCGAGTTCAAAGACGCCTCCGCCGAAGAACGCGCCATCACCCTGTGCAACTCGGGCGTGGTGGCCTGCAAATCCGAACTGCTCTTCGATCTAATCGACAAGGTCGGCAACGACAACGCTTCGGAAGAATACTACCTCACCGATATCATCGGCATCGCCCGCGCCGAGGGCCGCAGCGCCACGGTCGTTACCTGCGACGAGGCCGAGACCATGGGCGTGAATTCCCGCGCCGATCTGGCGAGGGCCGAAGCCGCGTTCCAATCCCGCGCCCGCGCGCTGTTGATGGAAGATGGCGTGACCTTGGTCGCCCCCGAAACCGTCTTCCTGTCGCGCGACACTTTCATCGGGCGCGATACAGTGGTGGAGCCGAATGTCGTCTTCGGCCCGAATGTCACCGTGGAATCCGGCAGCACCATCCGTGCCTTCTCGCATCTCGAAGGGTGCCATGTCTCACGCGGCGGGGTCGTCGGCCCCTACGCCCGGTTGCGCCCCGGCGCGGAACTGGCCGAAGACGTGCGCATCGGGAATTTCGTCGAGGTGAAGAACGCGCAGATCGCCGAAGGGGCCAAGGTCAACCACCTGAGCTACATCGGCGACGCCACCGTGGGCGCGCGCAGCAACATCGGCGCGGGCACGATCACCTGCAATTACGACGGGGTGATGAAACATCGCACCACCATCGGCGCGGGGGCGTTCATCGGGTCGAACACCATGCTCGTGGCCCCGGTGACCATCGGCGAGGGCGCGATGACCGGCTCGGGCTCGGTCATCACCTCGGACGTGGAGCCAGAGGCGCTGGCCCTGTCACGCGCCCCGCAGGTTGAGAAACCCGGCATGGCGCGCAAGATGTTCGAAATTTTAAAGGCCAAGAAGGCCAAACTGCAGAGGGGCAGCTAATTATGTGTGGAATTGTGGGGGTGCTGGGCACCCATGAAGTCGCGCCGATCTTGGTGGAAGCGCTGAAGCGGCTGGAATATCGCGGCTATGATAGCGCGGGAATCGCGACCCTCGACGAAGGCAAGCTTGAGCGCCGTCGCGCCTTGGGCAAGCTGGTGAACCTCTCGGACGCGCTGGTGCATGAGCCGCTGGCAGGCAAGTCGGGCATCGGTCACACCCGCTGGGCCACCCATGGCGCACCGAGCGTCACCAACGCCCACCCGCATCAGGCCGGGCCGGTGGCCGTGGTGCATAACGGGATCATCGAAAACTTCCGCGAATTGCGGGCCGAACTGGCCGAACATGGCGCGCAATTCGTGACCGAGACCGATACCGAGACCGTGGCCCTTTTAACCCAGCATCACATGGCGCAGGGCGCAGACCCGGTGGCGGCCGCCAAACAGACGCTTGCCCGCCTTGAAGGCGCTTTCGCGCTGGCTTTCCTTTTTGACGGTCACGACGACCTGATGATCGCCGCGCGCAAGGGCTCGCCCCTGGCCATCGGCTATGGCGAGGGTGAGATGTATGTGGGCAGTGACGCCATCGCGCTTGCCCCACTCACCCATCAGATCGCCTACCTGGAAGAAGGCGATTGCGCCGTCATCACCCGGACCTCGGTGGAGATCACCGACCGCAACGGGGCGCTTGCCAACCGCGCGATTAAATCCGTGCAGATCGACAATACCCGCATCGATAAGGCGGGGCACAAACACTTCATGGCCAAGGAAATCGCCGAGCAACCCGGCGTGATCGGCGCGGCCATCGGCCACTACCTCACCCCCGATGGCGAGATCAACATCAGCGCGCAGGACATTGATTTTACGCAGTTTGACCGGATCCTCATGGTCGCCTGCGGGACCGCCTCCTATGCCTGTTTCACCGCGAAATACTGGTTTGAACAGATCGCCCGCCTGCCGGTTGAGATCGATGTCGCCTCGGAATTCCGCTACCGCGAGCCGCCGATCCCGCCCCGCACACTGGCGGTTTTCGTCAGCCAATCGGGTGAGACCGCCGACACGCTGGCTGCTCTGCGCTATTGCGAGGGCAAGGCCGCGCGCATCCTGTCGGTCATCAACGTGCCCGAAAGCTCCATCGCCCGCGAAAGCGATCTGGCGCTGCCGATCTACGCCGGTGTCGAGGTTGGCGTCGCCTCGACCAAAGCCTTCACCTGCCAGTTGGTCGTGCTCTTCGCGCTGGTGCTCAAAGCCGCGCGGGACCGCGAGGTGATCAGCACCGACACCTTCGCCGATCACATCTCAGCCCTGCGGGGGCTGCCCGCAATCATCAGCACCGCGCTGGAGCAAAACGACACGATGCAGGAGGCTGCGCTCAAGCTGTCCCACGCCCGCGACGTGTTGTTCCTTGGCCGGGGCCAGATGTACCCCCTCGCCCTTGAAGGCGCGTTGAAACTCAAAGAAATCAGCTACATCCACGCCGAAGCTTATGCATCGGGTGAACTTAAACACGGCCCCATCGCGCTGGTGGATGAGCATGTGCCGGTGGTGGTCATGGCGCCGCGCGACGCGCTTTTCGACAAGACCGTCAGCAACATGCAAGAGGTCATGGCCCGCAAGGGCAAGGTGATCTTGATCTCCGACGCCAAAGGTCAGGCCGAGGCCAATGAGGGCGTCTGGTTCAGCATAGAGATGCCCCCGGTGCCGGATGCGCTGGCCCCGATCCTTTATGCGGTTCCGGCGCAGCTGCTGGCCTATCACACCGCCGTGGCGAAGGGCACGGATGTGGACCAGCCGCGCAATCTGGCGAAATCGGTGACGGTGGAATGACCCCTGAGACTGCATTGGAAGAACTCGAAGCGCAGGCCCACCCGGTCCGCGCGGAAGAGATGCGCGCCTATCATAAGACCGATCGGCGCTATCTCGGCCTGACCAACCCAGAGATCGCGGCGCTTGCGCAAACGTGGCGGGCGGCGCTGGATGTCGAAGGCCGTGTCGCCCTCGCCGATGGGCTGTGGCAGTCCGACATTTTCGAGGCGCGTGTGGCCGCGGCCAAATTGCTGACCCAAGCGCGGCTGCGCCCCGATGATCAGGCCGCCTGGGCGTTGATCGCAAGCTGGACCGCGGATTTCGACAGTTGGGCGATTGCCGATCATGCCAGCATGGCGGCGCAGAAACGTCTGGTGGCCGATCCCACCCGCTTGGACGAGGTGGAAGCTTGGGTCGCCTCGGATCACCTTTGGACACGGCGCGCGGCGCTCGTCTCTACCCTGCCATGGACCAAGCAGAACAATCCCAAGCCGGAGGAACTGGCCGCGCGGGACCGCATCCTTGGCTGGGCCGCGACGATGGTGCCGGATCACCGCTGGTTCATTCAAAAAGCAATCGGCTGGTGGCTGCGCGACCTGTCGAAACACGACTCCGAGCGGACCCGTGGCTTTATCGCCGCCCATGGGGAGGCGATGAAACCGTTCGCAGTGAAAGAAGCCCTGCGCCTGCTGAAAAAGGCAGAAGGCGCAGGTTGACCCTTAGCCTTCGGTCGAGACCTCGACCGTGGTGAGGTCGGTCAGCGATGCCCCGATCAAACGCAAGGCGGGCAACGACATGCGGCTGCCTGCGGTTGCGGGCCCCTCCAGTGGGATCAGCGTCACTGCGGCGGATTTGCCCGTGGCAGGGTTGGTCACCCGGCCCGGCTGTTCGGCATCGACAAGGGGTGTTTTCAACCACAGGCCCGGCTCCGTTGCGCTGCCAAGGCTGACCACGGTCGACCCCAAGGCGGCACCGGCGCTGGCGGGCGCGCGGGTGGCCGCTTCGCGCTCTGCCGCCGTGGTGGTATCCAGCGCCTCGGCACTGCTGCCCGCGGTGGCGATGGGAGAGGCGGCGGGCGGCGTTGCAGGGGCTGCTGCGCTCGGGGTTGCGACCTCAGCCTTGGCGTCGACCGATGCGGTTGCAGGTGCAGGTTCGGACTGGCTGGCATCCATCCCGAGGCGTTCCGACAGGTTGCTGCAACCGGCGGTCGCGGCGGCGATGAAAAGCGGTAAGATTATACGTGTCATCCGCGCAGCCTATCTGCGCCCTGCCCCCTTATCAATCGCCCAAATGGCGCTTGCCCCGGGTTGGGCGGGGCATTACCTATAAAGCATGACAGCACCCCTCATCGACCCCTTCATGCGCGCGATCACCTATCTGCGCGTCTCCGTCACCGACCGCTGCGATTTCCGCTGCGTCTATTGCATGTCGGAGAACATGACCTTTCTGCCCAAGAAGGAATTGCTGACGCTCGAGGAGCTCGACCGCCTGTGCAGCAACTTCATCGACCTCGGCGTCGAGAAGCTGCGCATCACCGGGGGCGAGCCGCTGGTCCGCCGCGGCATCATGACCTTCTTTGACGGCATGAAACGGCATCTCGACAGCGGCAAGCTGAAGGAACTGACGCTGACCACTAACGGCAGCCAGCTTGAACGCTTCGCCGATTATCTCTACGCCGCCGGTGTGCGCCGGGTGAATGTCTCGCTCGACACGCTGGACGAGCAAAAATTCGCGGATATCACCCGCTGGGGCCGCCTGCCGCAGGTGCTGCGCGGGATCGACGCGGCGCAGCGCGCGGGGCTGAAAATCAAGATCAACGCGGTGGCACTTAAGGGCTTTAACGAGCCGGAACTGCTGCATATCACAGAATGGTGCGCCGAGCGCGGCATTGACCTGACGTGGATCGAGGTCATGCCGATGGGCGATCTGGGCAACGAGGACCGCTTCGGCCAATACTGGTCGCTGCGCGACGTGCGCGCGCGTTACGCCGAACATTACACCGTCACCGATCTGGCCGAGCGCACAGGCGGCCCCGCGCGCTACGTCCGGCTGGAGGAGACCGGGCAGAAAATCGGCTTCATCACTCCGCTGAGCCATAACTTCTGCGAAAGCTGCAACCGTGTGCGGGTCACCTGCACAGGCGAGATTTTCATGTGTCTGGGTCAAGAGGACGTGGCCGACCTGCGCAAACCCCTGCGCGATCACCCGGACACGGATGTGCCGCTGCAAGAGGCGATCCGCGCGGCCATCGACCGCAAGCCCAAGGGGCATGCTTTCGACTATTCGCGGCAACGTGTCGACGGGCAGATGCCCCGCCACATGAGCCACACGGGCGGCTGAGCCCTTGGCGGTGCCGTTTCTCTACCGGGCATGGGTCGCGGCGAGCCGGGTGATCTTGCCCGTGGCCGGGCGGCGCTCCATGGCCAAACTGCGCCGCGCCGAGGTCACGCCGGAACGCGCGCGCGAAAAGCTGGGCCATGCCAGTCAGCCGCGCCCCGAGGGGCAGTTGATCTGGTTTCACGCAGCCTCGGTCGGCGAGAGCCTGTCGGTTCTCGCACTGATTGACCGGATGGGGCACGCCCTGCCGCAGGCGCATTTCCTCATCACTTCCGGCACCGCCACCTCGGCCCGTTTGGTAGGGAGCCGCCTGCCCCCGCGCACAGGTCATCAGTTCGCCCCGCTCGACGCCCCCGGCCCGCTGAAACGGTTCCTTGACCATTGGCGCCCCGATGCGGCGCTCTTCGTGGAAAGCGAGCTTTGGCCGCAGATGCTGCGGCGGACCCATGCGCGGGGCACGGCGATGGCGCTGATCAACGCCCGCCTCTCGCAACGCTCGATCGAAAGCTGGCAGAAACGGCCCGCGCTGGCGGGGTTCCTCTTTGGCGTGTTCGACCTGATCCTGACGCAGAATGACGCGATGGCCCGGGCGATGAGGACGATCAACGCCCCCGCCGACCGGGTCACGCCCGGGATCAACCTCAAGTCCATGGCAGGCCCCCTGCCGCAGGATGAGGGGACCATCGCCGAGGCGCGAGAGGCCTTGCAGGGCC
Organism: Sulfitobacter sp. 1A12157; assembly: GCF_043557345.1. Taxonomy (NCBI): domain Bacteria; kingdom Pseudomonadati; phylum Pseudomonadota; class Alphaproteobacteria; order Rhodobacterales; family Roseobacteraceae; genus Sulfitobacter; species Sulfitobacter sp. 1A12157. The sequence continues at coordinate 170,269 of NZ_JBIFFV010000005.1, read as the reverse complement.
GCCCTGTCTGGATCGCCTCCTCCACCCACCCGGGCGAGGAGAAAGCGGTCTTGGAGACGCATCGCCAACTGCTGGAGCGCATCCCCGAGCTGTGCCTGATCCTTGCCCCCCGCCACCCCGAGCGCGGTGACGAGGTGGCAGGTCTCATCGCTAGCTACGGACTAACCCATGGGCGCCGAACACGCGGCGACATGCCGCGCGAACAGGTCTATTTGGCCGACACTCTGGGCGAGTTGGGCACATGGTACGCCCTATCCGACATCGTCTTTCTGGGCGGGTCGCTGCACCCGATCGGAGGGCACAACCCCTATGAGGTCGCGCAGGCCGGGGCGATGGTGCTCTCGGGCACCCATGTCGCCAATTTTGCCGAGACCTATGCCGAGATGGAAGCCGAGGGCGCCGCGCGTCTGGTGGCGGGCACGCAGGATTTGGCGGAGCGTGTGGGGGATCTGCTGCGCAATGATATCGCCCGCGCCTCTGGCGTGGCGGCGGCCAAGACCTATGCCGCGGGGCAGACCGACAAACTCGACAGTATTGCCGAACGGCTGATCACGGCCCTGCGCCTGCGAGGGGACAGCGATGCCTGAGCTTTTCGTCACCAACTACAACCGTAATTTCACCGGGGTGTCGGCCACGGCGGCCAATGTGGTCCGGCAACAGGTCGACCGGCATGACCTAGCGCTGGTGGGCCAGCCCCTGCCCGGCTGCCCGCTGCCGCTGACCCGAGTCGCCGCAGGGCGGATCACCCGCAAACATCCCCCCCAAGACCGCCCCTTCGCCATTTGGCACGTGCGCCGCAACACGGAAATGCGCAGCGCGCTTTGGCTGCGCGATGTACGCGGCGCGAATATCCGGATCGTCTTTACCTCTGCCGCGCAGCGGCTGCATTCGGCCTATCCCCGCTGGCTGATCCGGCAGATGGACGCGGTGATTGCCACGACCGAACGCGCAGCGGAATTCGTGCCCCATGTTCGCGCCGTGGTGCCGCATGGGGTGGACACCGATGTCTTCTCCCCCGCCACCAACCACGCGAACGCTTGGGAGCAGTTGGGCTTTGGCGGCACCCATGGCATCGCCACCGTGGGGCGCATCCGGCCCGAGAAAGGCACCGACCTTTTCGTGGAGGCCATGCTGCGCCTGCTGCCCCAACGCCCCGGCGCGGTGGCGCTGGTGATTGGACGGGCGGGCGGCAAACATGAGGCGTTTCTGAACAGGCTCAAGGCACAGGTCGAGGCCGCGGGCCTTGCCAATCGGCTCCTTTTCATCGGCGAATACCCCGCCGCCGACCTGCCGAAACTGATGCGCGCGCTGTCGCTGGTGGTGCAACTGCCACGCTACGAGGGCTATGGCATGGTCCCCCTCGAAGCGCTGGCCTCGGGCGTGCCTTTCGTCGGCAGCGATGCGGGCTATTACGGCGCTTTCTCGAATGGCGGACGGGTCGGTAAGATCGTGCCACTGGGCGCGGCGGAAGCTGCGGCGCAAGCTGCGCTGTCCCTGCTCGAGCGCGAGGATCAAGCCGCCCTTTCCGAGGCCGCGCGCCATTGGGCCGAACAGCGTTTCAGCGCCCGAGCCGAGGCCGATGGGATCGAAGCCGTCTACAACGCGCTTTGGGAGCGCGGCTAGCCCGCAAAGAAAAACGCGCCCCCGAGGGAGGCGCGCTCTAAGCACTACCGATGGCCGGATCAGGCCGCGGGCATCCGCTGCTCGACGATGCCGGCCCACCAGCTACAGCCTGCCGGAATGGCTTCGTCGTTGAAGTTATATTCCGGGTGGTGCACCGCTGCCGTGTCGCCGTTGCCGACGAGGATATAGGCGCCCGGGCGTTCCTCGAGCATGAAGGCGAAATCCTCGCCGCCCATCACCAGCGGCGCTTCCTCGCACTGGCCCGAGATCGAGCGCGCCACGTCGGCGGCAAACTCGGTCTGCTCCTCGTGGTTCACCATCACCGGGTAGCCGCGGTGGTAGGTCACATCGGCCTTGCCGCCGAAGGTGCCCGCGATGCCAGCACAGATCTCCTTGATCCGCTTCTCGGCCAGGGCGCGCGTCTCGGGGGACATGGTCCGCACGGTGCCCTTGATCTGCACCCTCTGCGGGATGACGTTGAAGGCTTTCGAGGAGGTCTCGAAAGAGGTGACCGAGACCACGATCTGCTCCACCGGGTCGGCATTGCGCGCGGTGATGGTCTGCAGCGCCAGCACCGCCTGCGCGGACATCACGGTGGTGTCGACGGTCTCATGCGGCTTGGCGGCATGGCCGCCGCGGCCTTCGAAGGTGATGTCGAACTGGTCGGTCGCGGCAAAGAACGAGCCTGCGCGGATGCCGAAGGAGCCCGTGGGCATGCCCGGCCAGTTGTGCATGCCATAGACTTCCTGGATGCCCCAACGGTCCATCATGCCGTCTTCGCACATCTCGCGACCGCCGCCGCCGCCCTCTTCGGCGGGCTGGAAGATCACCACGACGGTGCCGTCGAAGTTGCGGGTCTCGGCGAGGTATTGCGCGGCACCGAGCAGCATGGCGGTGTGGCCGTCATGGCCACAGGCATGCATCGCGCCATCGGTCTTGGAGGCGTAGTCCAGCCCGGTCTGTTCGTGGATCGGCAGCGCGTCCATGTCGGCGCGCAGACCGATGACCTTGCCCGAGCCGGTCTCCTTGCCCTTGATCACGCCGACGACACCGGTGCGGCCGATGCCCTCGACAACCTCGTCGCAGCCAAAGCTGCGCAGCTTCTCGGCCACGGTGGCCGAGGTGCGGTGTGTCTCAAACAGGATTTCGGGGTTCTCATGCAGGTCGCGGCGCCATGCGGTGATGTCGGCGTGCAGCTCGGCAAATCGGTTCTTAACGGGCATTTAGGAAGTATCCTCCGGAGTTGGGTTAGGCGCTGTTTTCATGCAGTCGCATTTATCTGCCACATGCTTACGCCCTTGCCAGCCGGTCCTCAACCACCTGCGCGAACCATGAGCAGCCTGCCGGGATCGCGGCATCGTCAAAGTCGTATTCGGGGTGGTGGACCGTCGCCCCCTCGCCATTGCCGATCATAATATAGGCACCCGGTCGCGCATTGAGCATATAGGAAAAATCCTCACCCGCCATGATCGGCGGCGTGTCGCGGTCGGTGCCGGGGGTGACCTTGTCAGCGGCCTCCGTGGCATAGCGGGTTTGCTCTGCGTGGTTGCGGGTGACCGGATAGCCACGGCGGTAGTCGATCTCGGCCCGGCACTGATGCGCCTCTGCCGTCAGGCGGGTGATGTCGTGCAGACGACGCTCGGCCAAATCCTGAACCGCCGGATCCAGCGTCCGTACCGTGCCGCGCAGAAGCACCTGATGTGGCAGGACGTTGTGGCTGTCGGTGTCGCTGCGCAGGGTGCAGACCGAGACGACGACCTGCTTCAACGGATCGGTGTTGCGGCTGGCGATGGATTGCAGCGCGATCATCACATGCGCAGCGGCGAGGTTCGTGTCCACCGCCTCATGCGGGGCCGCGGCATGGCCGCCCTGGCCCGTCAGCGTGATGTTGAACTCATCCGCCGCGGCCAGCAGAGCGCCCTCGCGGATCGCGAAATGCCCGGTGGGGTGCCCGGGCATGTTGTGCATTCCGTAGACCTCGTCGATGCCCCAGCGGTCCATCAGCCCTTCCTGCACCATGACATTGCCGCCACCGCCGCCCTCCTCGGCCGGTTGGAAGATCAGCACCACGCGGCCATCGAAATTGCGTGTCTCGGAAAGGTATTGCGCCGCCCCCAGCAACATCGCCGTATGGCCGTCATGGCCGCAGGCATGCATCTTGCCGGGAGTCTTCGAGGCATGCGGCAGCCCCGTCGCCTCGGTGATCGGCAGGGCATCCATGTCGGCGCGCAGGCCGATGGTGCGGCCCGAGGTATTGCTCTGCCCTTCGATCACCGCGACCACGCCGGTCTGGGCGATACCGGTGGTAATGTCGGTGATGCCGAAGCTGCGCAGCTTCTCTTCTACGAAGCGCGAAGTCTCGGGCAGGTCGAACATCAACTCGGGGTGCTGGTGCAGGTGGCGGCGCCAAGCGGTGATCTCGGCATGGGTCTCGGCGAAGCGGTTCTTGATCGGCATGGAATGTCCTTTTGCAAATGATCTCAAAGCGTCGGGCCGAGACGGATGGCATTGCCATCGCTGAAACGGTCGGCGCGGAATCTGCGCAGATCATGGCCCGGCGCATCGCCCATGACCAGTGCCGCCAGCACCCGCCCCATCGCCGGGCCGATGCCAAAGCCATGGCCCGACATGCCGGTGCCGATGATGAGGCCGGGGATCTGTGCGCATGCATCCACCACCGGCACGATATCGGGCATCACGTCGATCATCCCTGCCCATGAGGCGCGGGCGGTGATCGGCGGCAACCCCGGATAAAGCGCGGCAAAGCGTTTGCGCGCCCGGCGCAGCGCGCGGTGGTCCGGCATGGGATCAAGGATGCGCATGGCCTCGAAGGGGCTGTGCGCGTCGGCGGCCCAATTGCGCGGCGTGTGCCACGCATCGGGAAAGCCGCGCGGGGCCGCGGCGCGCAGGCGTTGGCCGAAGGGGCTTTGGCGCAGTTGCGGCAGGTAGTGGCGTAGGGCGCGGAAGGCGTCGGGGCCGACGAAAAGATCAGGCCGCCCGCCGGGGGCCAGCGTGTAGCCGCCATCGGCGCGGCGGCGGAAGGCCAGCCCCGCCTCGGCGGCGGCACCGGCGTGGACCTCGGGCAGCACATTGGTGGCCAGCACGCTCTCGCGCACCGAAAGCTGCGGCAGGCTGACACCATGGGCGCGCAGGAACAGCGCCGACCACGCCCCGCCCGCCAGAACGACCGAGGCGCAGCGCACCGCGCCCGCCTCTGTCACCACGCCCGCCACGCGCCCGGCGGCAAGGTCGAGGCGGCGCACCGCGCAATTCTCGATGATCTTCACCCCCTCGCGGGCCGCCAGCGCCGCCAAAGCGGGCACGGCGACCCAAGGCTCGGCCCGCATGTCCGAGGGGGTGGTGAGCGCCCCGGCATAGGTTCCGGCCAGCCCCGGGAACGCCTTGGCGACATCGTTCGCGTCCATCAACCGGCTGTCGACGCCGTGGGTCTTGGCATGGGGCAGCCAGTCGGCATAGCCCTGCATCTTGGCCTCGGTTCCCGCCAGATAGGTGACGCCGGTCTGCTGCAGGCCGATGTCGCGGTCGAGTTCTGGCGCAAGCTCACGCCAAAGCCGCGCGGCTTCCACCATGATCGGCAATTCGTCCGGGTCGCGCCCCTGTTGCCTGATCCAGCCCCAGTTGCGGCTGGATTGCTCCGCGGCGATGCGGCCCTTTTCCAAAAGCGTGACCTGCCGCCCGGCGCGGGCCAGAAACAAGGCGGTGCAGACGCCGATCACCCCGCCGCCGATGACCACGACCTCGCTCTCGCGGGGCGGGGTGCGCGGATAGCTGGCGGGGGTGGCGAGGGTGATAGGAAAAGCGGACATGCGGACCCCGAGGGCTGATGCCGCGCGGCTGCACCGGGCGGCCGTGGAAAGGACCGGCCCCGCACGGGGCCAGCCTCAGGTCTGTCAGGGAAAGCTCAGCCCTGCAAGCGGGTCAACAGACGGCGCATGAAATCGTGACCGGCCTCGAATTGCGCCACTTCGATGAACTCGTTGGGCTGATGCGCCTGCGCGATGTCGCCCGGGCCACAGATCACGGCGGAATAGCCCACCTCCTGGAACTGCCCGGCCTCGGTGCCGTAGCTGACCTTATGGCTAGCGTTGTCGCCGGTGATCTGGCGCACGATCTGCTCGGCCTCGCCGTCCTTCTCGGGCTGCAGGGCGGGGACGTCGAAACGGGTCGAGGTCTCGATATAGGTTTCGGGCACCACGTCCTGCATCTGCTTTTCGACCTCGCGCACCTTCTTGAGGTAGGCGGTGCCCCATTTGTCTTTGTCCTCGCCCGGGACGACGCGGAAATCCATCGCGAACTTGCAGTCCTTGGCGGTGATGTTATGCGCCGTGCCGCCCTCGATCACGCCGACATGGGCGGTGGTGAAGGGCGGGTCGAACATCGCCGCGATCTCGGTCGGGCGCGCGGCCATGTTGTCGCTGTTCACGTCATTGGCCCATTCGATGAGCTTTGCGCCCGCCATGATCGCATTGACCCCGGTGTGCAGAAGCGAGGAATGCACCTCGAAACCCACCAGATGCGTGTTGAAGCCGATGCCGCCCTTATGGCCGGTCACCGCCTGCATGGTCGAGGGCTCGCCCACGATCACCGCAGCCCCCTTGGGCAGCACGTCCTGCATCGCTTGGATCATCGGCGGGGCACCGGTGCAGCCGATCTCCTCGTCGAAGCTGAGCGCGATCTGCAGGGGCCGTTTCACTTGCGCATAATGCGCCTCGACCAAAGCCCAGATCGCCAGCGCGTCGAAGCCCTTCATGTCGCAGGTGCCGCGCCCGTAATAGCGGCCGCCCTTCTCGGTCACGGTGAAGGGATCGGTGTCCCAGGCCTGCCCGTCGACCGGCACCACGTCGGTGTGACCGGACAGGACCACGGCCCCCTCCTCCCATGGGCCCGCATGGGCAAAGAGCGCGTGTTTCGGCTGCTCGGGGTCGATGTAGCGGTGGCTCTCGATCCCGTGGGAGGCGAGGTAGTCCGCCACCCAGTCGATCAGCGGGATGTTGGTGTCGCGCGACACGGTGGGAAAGCTAATGAGCTTGGTCATCAACTCAAGCGGGGTCAGGCGTTCGGTCATGGGTGTTCTTTCAATAGCCGCTGTCGGTGATCAGCACATGGTGCCCCGGCTCCACCTCGCGATAGGCCGAAGGCTCGGGCCGGTAACTGACCGGATGGATTGGCGAGGGGATCGGCTTGAAGTTCAAATCCTTCTCGGACTTGCGGCGGCGCGGATCGGCGATCGGCACGGCCTTCATCAGCGCCTGCGTATAGGGGTGCTGCGGGTTCTCGAAAACCCGCTGGCGCGAGCCCATCTCGACGATGCGGCCCAGATACATGACGCCGACGTAATGGCTGACGCGCTCGACCACGGCCATGTCGTGGCTGATGAAGAGAAACGACAGTTCCATCTCTGCCTGCAGCTCCATCATCAGGTTCAGCACCTGCGCCTGAACGCTCACGTCCAGCGCCGAGACCGCCTCGTCCGCGATGATCAGCTTGGGGTTCAGCGCAAGCGCGCGGGCGATGGCGACACGCTGGCGCTGGCCGCCCGACAGCTCATGCGGGAAGCGGCGCATGAAGCTGCGCGGCAGTTCCACGCGGTCGAAGAGCATCTCGATTCGCTTGGTGACGTCCCCGCCCTTGAGGGTCGCGAAATTATGGATCGGCTCGGCCACCTGATCGGCCAGCTGCATCTGCGGGTTGAGCGAGGCGAAGGGGTCTTGGAAGATCATCTGCATGTCGAGCCGCGCAGTGCGCAGCGCCGATTGGTCGAGCGACATGATGTCGACGCCGTCGAGCTTCACCTCCCCCGACATCGGCTCCACCAGCCGCAGGATCGAGCGCCCGGCGGTGGATTTGCCGCAGCCCGATTCGCCGACGAGGCTGAGCGTCTGGCCCTTGTTGAGCGAGAACGACAAGTCCTCGACCGCATGGACATTGGCCACGGTGCGGCGCAGGAAACCGCCCTGCACCGGGAAGCGCGTGGTCAGGTTCTTGACCGACAAGAGCACCTCCTCGCGGCCCTTGATCGGCACGATCTCCTTGTCGGGCGTGCCCAAGAGTTTCATCGGCTCGGGGTACGGCTTGCCGGTCATCTCGCCGAGCTTCGGCACCGCGGCCAGCAGCGCCTTGGTATAGGGGTGCTGCGGGTTCTCGAAGATCTCCTCGACGGTGCCTTCCTCGACCTTCTTGCCGCGGAACATCACGACCACGCGGTCGGCCATCTGCGCCACCACGGCCATGTCGTGGGTGATGAACATCACCGCCGTCCCGGTCTCGCGCTTGAGACGGTCCATCAGGGCGAGGATCTCGGCCTGGATGGTCACGTCGAGCGCGGTGGTGGGCTCGTCGGCGATCAGCAAGCGCGGTTCGCAGGCCAGCGCCATGGCGATCACCACGCGCTGGCGCATGCCGCCCGATAGCTCATGCGGATATTGCTTGAGCCGGCGCTCGGGCTCGGGGATGCGGACCTGTTTCATCAGTTCCAGCGCGCGGGCCTCGGCCTCTTTGCGGGTCATGTTCAGATGCAGCCGCAGGCCTTCGGTCATCTGCTTGCCGATGGTAAAGACCGGGTTCAGCGCGGTCATCGGCTCCTGAAAGATCATCCCGATCTCGTTGCCGCGAATCTTGCGCATCAGATTGCCACCGCTGGCCGCAAGATCGACCTGGCCTTCTTCACCGCGCTCAAAAAGCAGGCGACCGCCTGCAATTTCACCGCCGCCATACTCAACCAGCCGCATCAGCGACAGCGAGGACACCGATTTGCCCGATCCTGATTCTCCGACCACGCAAACCGTTTCACCGGGATTAATGTCGAAACTGACATCCTCGACACCGACAACGGGGCCATCTTTGGTTTGAAATTCGACGCGCAGGCCCTGAATTTGGGCGATCGGCGCCCCGTTTGTGTGATCCAGCATCTGTTTCCCTGTTGTTTTTATTGGCGCAGATTTGCCTGACGCTACGGCGAATGTCACGAGACTGTCAAACCTGACGCGCAGACTTCGGGCTTTGCCATAATTGCGCCACGTCCGCCCTTGCAATTTTTTGCAAACCTGTTTCGATATAGCCCATGCGGTTTGGAAAGAGCGCTTCGATCACAGGTTGAATATTACTTGTTTTGTTATGTTTAGCTGGCGAAGCTCATCTTCTTTCCGGGGCGATAACAACAAGGCGGGGCACATCCCGTTGACAAAATGCGGCACGCCCACGTGTCCAACATGGAGTAAGATATGAAATTGAAGACCCTATTGATGGGGGCTGTCGCATCGACTGCGTTTGCCCCCATGGCCTTTGCCGAAGCCCATGAGGGCGAGCGGGGCCGCGACGGCGAAGTCAAAATCATCTATTGGCAGGCGCCTTCGATCCTGAACCCCTATTTGTCGAGCGGCACGAAGGACGTCGAAGCCTCCTCGCTGATCCTCGAACCGCTGGGCCGCTATGACGAAACCGGCGCGCTGGTCCCCTATCTGGCAACCGAGATTCCGACGCTGGAAAACGGCGGCGTGAGCGAAGACCTCAAGACCATCACATGGAAGCTGAAAGACGGGCTGATGTGGTCCGACGGCACCCCCGTCACCGCCAATGACGTCAAATTCACCGCCGATTACTGCATGAACCCCGAAGGCGGCTGCGCGCAGTTGGCTAAGTTCGAAGGTGTCTCCTCGGTCGATGTGGTCGATGACCAGACGGTAAAGGTCACCTTCTCCGAACCGATGCCAAACCCCTACGGCCCCTTCATGGGCGGCCAATCCCCGATCATTCAGGCGGCACAGTTTGCCGATTGCACCGGCGCCAAAGCGCCTGAGTGCACCGAGGCCAACTTCAACCCCATTGGCACCGGCCCCTTCACCGTCACCGAGTTCCGCCCGAACGACGTGATCACCATGGCCGCGAACGAGAACTACCGCGATCCGAGCAAGCCTGCTTTCGCCACGCTGACCTTCAAAGGCGGCGGTGACGCGACAGCGGCGGGCCGTGCCGTGATGGAAACGGGTGAGTTCGACTACGCCTGGAACCTGCAACTGGCCCCCGATGTCATCGCCAAGATGGCCGAAGGCGGCAAGGGCAAGCCGATGTCGGCTTTCGGCACGCTGGTTGAGCGTCTGGAACTGAACATGACCGACCCCTCCCCCGATCTGCCGGAGGGTGAGCGCGCCACGGCCAAACACCCGCACCCGATCCTGGGCGATGAAAAAGTGCGCCGCGCGCTTTCCATGGCGATCGACCGCGAATTGCTGGTCGAAGTGGGCTACGGCCAGGCGGGCCGCGCGACCTGCAACATCGTGCCCGCGCCCGAGCTTTACGCCTCGGACAACACCGACTGTCTGACCCAAGACATCGAAGGCGCCAAGGCGCTGTTGGACGAAGCGGGCTGGGTCGACAGCGATGGCGACGGTGTGCGTGAGAAGGACGGCGAGAAACTATCCCTGCTCTACCAGACCTCGACCAACGCCGTGCGTCAGGACTTCCAAGCGCTGATCAAAGATTGGTGGAGCCAGATCGGCGTTGAAACCGAGCTGCGCAACATCGACGCTTCGGTCTTCTTCGGCGGTGACCCCGGTTCGACCGACACGTTCCAGCGTTTCTATGCAGACGTTGAAATGTACGCCAACAACTTCGACGGCACCGACCCGCAAAGCTACCTTGCCCAGCGGACTTGCGCCAAGTTCCCCAGCCCCGAGACACAGTGGCAGGGCGAAAACATCAACCGCTTCTGCAACGAAGAGTATGATGCGATGGTGGCCGAACTGGGCCGCACCGGCGAGATGGAAAAGCGTGGCGAACTGGCCAAAAAGCTGAACGACATGCTGACCAAAGACAGCTACTCGATCCTGCCGCTCGTGGACCGGGGCCGCGTCTCGGCTGCCTCCAACACCCTTGGTGGCGTCGTGCTGAACACATGGGACTCCGAACTGTGGAATGCCGCCGATTGGTACCGCATGGAAGAGTGATCTAGGACGGAGGCGCGGCGGGCCCGCGCCTCCTTTCACCGACCTTCGGGGGTGTGCGTCATCCGCGCGCCCCGTCTCGCCCCCACCCCCTCACAGACTGACCTACAAAGGCGACGCCCATGTTGACCTTCACCATCCGACGACTTCTTTTGTCGATCCCGACGCTTTTGTTTATCAGCCTGGTGATTTTCCTGCTGCTGCAACTCGCCCCCGGCGACCCCATGGCCCAGGTGCCGCTGACGGTCCCGCCCGAGGTGAAAGAGAAGATGCGCGAGGCGCTTGGCCTCGGCCAGCCGATCTATATCCAATATTGGAAATGGCTCGTGCAGGTCTTTTGGATCGAGCCGCAGGTCTTCATCGACTATCTGACCAACCGCTCCGCCCTGTTTAGCTGGCTGCCCGACACCAACCTGTCGGACGGCAAGCTGCGGGTGATCTCCTGGCAGACCCGTTCGCCGGTGATGGACATCGTGATCCAGCGCATGCCGCAGACCCTCTGGGTCGTGGGGCTGGCCTATATCGTGGGCATTGTCATCGCGATCCCCATCGGCATCTACTCGGCCTACCGGCATTACTCGGTCTTCGATCAGGCCGGGACGTTCATCACCATGATCGGCTTTTCGATCCCGCCCTTCTTTACCGGACCGCTGCTCATCGTGATCTTCTCGGTCTCTTTGGGGTGGCTGCCCTCGATCTATGACACGACCCATGTCGTGAACGATTGGGAGAGCTTCAAGGTGCAGTTCTTCCAGATGATCATGCCGGTGATGGTGCTGGCGCTGCAAACCACGGCGCAGATCAGCCGCTACATGCGCGGTGCCATGCTCGACAACCTCAACCAAGACTACGTGCGCACCGCCCGCGCCAAGGGGCTGAAGGAAAGCGTCGTGGTCATGGTCCACGTGCTGCGCAACTCGATGATCCCGGTGGTCACCGTTATCGCGCTCGGCATGCCCGCGATCTTCGGCGGGGCGATCATCACCGAGAACGTCTTCAAGGTGAACGGCATCGGCCAGCTGCTGCTGACCGCGCTGCGCGCCAACGACCTGCCGATGGTGATGACCCTGACCTTCATCTTCGCGGTGCTGATCGTGCTGTTCAACCTGATCGCAGATATCCTCTACGGCCTGCTTGACCCAAGGATCCGTTATGACTGAGCAACCCATTCCCGCAAGCCCGGTCGAAGCCGACCTCGAATTCATGAAGGCCCTGCAAGACAAGGGCCCGCAAAAACCGCCGCGCAGCCAATGGCGCGACGTTTGGGACCAGTTCCGCAAGCACAAGGGCGCGCTTTTTGGCGGCGGCTTCCTGATCTTCATCACGCTGGCCGTGATCTTTGGCCCCTATCTGTGGGACATCGACGCCAAGAAGCTGGACATCCGCAACAAGAACTGGCGGCCGATCTACAACCTGCTGTGGGACGGCGATGCCAAGGCGGGCTGGGCGCATCCCTTCGGCACCGACCAATTGGGGCGCGACATCCTTGCGCAGATGCTCTTTGGCGGTCGCGTGTCAATGGCCGTGGGCTGGATGGCGATGGCGCTGGCGCTGATCATCGGCACCGCCGTGGGCGTGCTCTCGGGCTTTTTCAAACGTATGGATTTCTGGCTGATGCGCTTCACGGACCTGATCCTCAGCCTGCCGATCCTGCCGCTGGTCCTGCTCGCGGTGACCCTCTTCGGCCAACCGCTGCGGGCGCAGTTCGGGCCGGAGGGCGGCATGTTTATCCTCATCGTCTCGGTCATCAGCCTAACCTCGTGGATGCAAACCGCGCGGATCGTGCGCGGCGACATTCTGGCGCTGAAAGAGCGTGAGTTCATCCTCGCCGCCCGTTCCATCGGCACCACGCCGGGCAAGATCATTCGTCGGCACCTACTGCCCAACGTGATCTCGCCGATCATGGTCTCGGCCACCCTGGGCCTCGCGACCGCGATCATCACCGAGAGCGCGCTAAGCTTCCTCGGCGTCGGTTTCCCCTCGGACTTCCCGACATGGGGCAAGCAATTGGCCGATGCCGTGGACCGGATGCAGGAGTTCCCCGAGCGGGTGATGCTGCCGGGCATCGCGATCTCGCTGACGGTGCTGGCGGTGAACTACCTCGGCGACGGTCTGCGCGACGCGCTGGACCCGCGCATTCGCGGGCGCTGAGCAAAATAAGGACCGACCGGCCCCCGCCCCCTGTGGCAGGGGCCGATTGTTTCGCGCCCTTTGACGCAGGGTGAACAGCGTCGCCGCTTTCGCCATCGAAACGGAATTTATTTCACCCCTCCGGGGGTCGGCCCTGTACGCTTTCACTTGATTGTGACCCGCGCCCGCTCCAAATGGGAAATAATTCCGTTTTTGAGGGTTTTCGCGATGTTTGAGTCTTTCGGCTTTGAAGAGACGACAGCAAAAGAGGCGTCCGTTCTGCTGGCGGCCCTCATCGGGCTGGCGTTTGGCGTGCTGGCGCAGCGCACGCGGTTTTGCTTTCGCCGGAGCCTTGTGGGTGAAGACCGACGCCAAGCGCTTGGCATCTGGCTGACCGCCCTGGCGCTCGCGGTGATCGGCACGCAGGCCGCCGTGGCCGCCGGGTGGATCAGTTTTGACGCGCATCGTTTCATGGCTTCTGAAGTGCCGTTTCTGGCGATTGGCATCGGCGGGCTGCTGTTTGGCGCGGGCATGGTGCTGACACGCGGTTGCATCTCGCGCCTTACGGTGCTGACCGGCGGCGGCAACCTGCGCGCGGCGCTGGTGGTGCTGGTCTTTGCCGTGGTGGCCCATGCGACGCTGAAGGGCGTCTTGGCACCGCTGCGCGTGGCGCTCGGCTCTGTCACCGTGGATATGGGAGAGAACGTGAGCCTCGCCGCCCTGCCCGGCGGTGCGCTGCTCTGGGCCGGTGTGATCGCCGTGGCGGCGCTGGCCTATGCGCTGCGCTCGGGCAACCGTGCGGGGCAACTGGCGATGGCGGCGCTGATCGGTCTCTTGGTCCCCGCCGCATGGGTGGGCACCGGGTTCATCCTGCTTGATGAATTCGACCCGATTGCGATGGAAAGCCTTAGTTTCACCTCCCCCTCTGCCGATACGCTGTTCTGGACCATCGCCAGCAGTTCGATCCCCGCGGGCTTTGGCACTGGGCTCTTGGGCGGTGTCTTTGTCGGCGCGTTGACCGCCAGCCTCGTCGCGCGGGAGTTTCAGTGGCAGAGCTTTGACGCCCCCCGCCAGACCGGGCGCTACCTGACCGGGGCCGCCATGATGGGCGTGGGCGGCGTCTTGGCCGGTGGCTGCACCTTGGGCGCAGGGCTCTCCGGGGTGCCGACCCTTTCGGTCGCGGCCATCGAAGCCACTGTGATGATCGCTTTGGGCGGCATGGCCATGCAGGCGCTGCTCAGCCGATCTTCCGCCGCAGACGGCGCAGCATCCACCACACGCCAAACACAACCGGCAGCGTAACGGCGGCCGTCAGCAGCCCCTTGCTGACCCCCAGCGACGCGGCCAGCGGGTAGAGCAGATAGCCCGCCAGCGACACCGCGTAATAGCTGATTGCCACGACCGACAGCCCCTCTACGGTATGTTGCAGGCGCAGTTGCAGGTCGGCGCGGCGGTCCATACTGGCAAGGATCGCTTGGTTCTGGGCCGAGCGTTCGACATCCACCCGCGTCCGCAGAAGATCCGCGGCCCGCAGTGCCCGCGCGGCGAGGGTTTGCAGGCGTGTCTCGGTCGATTTGACCGTGCGCATCGCGGGCGCATAGCGGCGCATCATGAACTCGCCAAAGCCCTGCCGCCCCAGAAAACGCGCCTCACGCAGGGCGGAGATACGTTCATAGACGATGGCCTCATATGCCCCCGTGGCGGCGAAACGATAGGCGGTTTCCGCCGTCAGCGCCTCCAGCGCGACCGAGACATCCAGGAGCGCGTGCAGCGTTTCCTCAGCCGCCGTGCCCGCCCCGCTGCGCATCGCCCCCATGAGGGTCGAGAGCTGCCCATCCAGATCGTTCAACGCCGCGGCCATGTCGCGCGCCTGCATGAACCCCAGCATCGCCATCGCCTTATAGGTCTCGATCTCGCAGAGCCGCTGCACGATCCGCCCAATCCGCCGCTGGCCGGTCGTCGCATCGGTGAAAAGCGCAAGGCGCAGATGGCCTGCGGGGTCGATCCGAAAGTCGCTGGCCACCACCGCCGCCCCATCCAGCACCTCCGCCACCGCAAGGCTTTCGGGCACGAACCAGTCCTGCAAATGCGCCGCGATCTCATCGTCGGCTTCCGGCTTCGGCAGCACCGTAAGCAGGGCGGAGGTGATCCGCTCCCCCTGCACCTCGGCCAGCCAATCCTCTGGAAAAGCGTCGAAATCCGTGGCGGCAAAGGGCAGGCTTCGGCCCGAGGGGGCAATGACCGTATAGGTAACGAACTCGGTATGCTGCTCCCATTTCAGGGTGAAGCGGCCCATCTCTCCGTAATAATGCGTGGCCGCCGCATCGGCGCGTGGGGCGCCGTAATGGGCCAACAGCGCGTTCAACTCGGCCTGTGGCGTGGCATCCGCCGATAGTTTCACCGCCAGAAAGGCCACCCGCGAGGGCGCGGCGAGTTGCGGAAAAGGGCGCGCGTGCATTTCGCCGGTAAGGGCAAGCCGCTGGGGGTGGTCTTTGATCGGGGCCATGACGGGGTCCGCAGTTGGGGAGTGTATTCCGCCGAGAATAGCGTCATTGCCGTCGAATAACAGAGAAAAGTGAAGCCATTTCAATCACTTGATGCATACCGAAGTATACCGCTGGCCAAAACGGCAAACGCCCCACCGTTTCCGGCGGGGCGCTTTGAGGGCTGTGCAGGGAATTTTTCAAAAATTCCCTGCCGTTTTCTTTGAAAGAAAACGTCAGTCGATCAGCGGCAGCAGCTTGTCGAGGCTCGCCTTCGCGTCACCGTAGAACATGCGCGTGTTCTCCTTAAAGAACAGCGGGTTCTCGATGCCGGAATAGCCCGTGCCCTGCCCGCGTTTGGAGACGATCACGGTCTTCGCTTTCCAGCATTCCAGCACCGGCATGCCGGCGATGGGGCTGTTGGGATCGTCCTGTGCGGCGGGGTTCACGATGTCGTTGGAGCCGATGACGATGGCAACGTCGGTATCGGGGAAGTCGTCGTTGATCTCCTCCATCTCCATCACGATGTCATAGGGCACCTTTGCCTCGGCCAGCAGAACGTTCATGTGCCCGGGCAGACGGCCCGCCACCGGGTGGATGGCGAAACGGACGTTCTTGCCCTTGGCGCGCAGTTTCTTGACCAGATCGCTGACCGCACCTTGCGCCTGTGCCACCGCCATGCCGTAGCCGGGGATGATGATGACGCTGTCGGCCTCGTTGAGCGCCTGCGCCACACCGTCGGCCTCGATCGCCACCTGCTCGCCCTCGACTTCCATCGCGGGGCCAGAGGTACCGCCGAAGCCGCCGAGGATCACGCTGATGAAGGAGCGGTTCATCGCCTTGCACATGATGTAGCTGAGGATCGCACCCGAGGAGCCAACCAGCGCGCCGACCACGATCAGAAGATCGTTGCCAAGCGAGAAGCCGATCGCCGCCGCGGCCCAGCCCGAGTAGCTGTTCAGCATCGAGACAACCACCGGCATGTCCGCACCGCCGATGCCCATGATCAGGTGATAGCCGATGAAGAGCGCTGCCAGCGTCATGACAAACAGCGGCAGGAAGCCCCCGGTGTTGAAGTACCAGATCAGGCAGAGCAGCGAGATCACCGCCGCAACTGCATTGAGCAGGTGACCGCCCGGCAGTTTCGTCGCCGCAGAGCTGACGCGACCCGCGAGCTTGCCATAGGCGATAACCGAGCCGGTGAAGGTCACGGCACCGATGAAGACGCCGAGGAACAGCTCGACCCGCAGGATGGCGATCTCGACGCTGTCCTTCTTGGCCAGCAGCGCCGCGAAGCCTTCGGTCGCCTTGCGCGCCACGTCGTCCATCGCCAGCACGTTGCCCAGTTCGATATGGGCGTTGTAGCCCACGAAAACGGCGGCAAGGCCTACGAGGCTGTGCATCGCCGCGACAAGCTCGGGCATCTGCGTCATCTGCACGCGGGTGGCCAGCTGGTAGCCGATGGCACCACCGGCGGCGATCAGGATCAGCGAGAGGAGCCACAGCCCCGCCCCCGGCCCGATCAGCGTGGCGATGACCGCCAGCGCCATGCCGGCGATACCATACCACACCGCACGTTTCGCGCTCTCCTGCCCCGACAGACCGCCGAGCGACAGGATGAAGAGAACCGCTGCGACCACATAGGCCGCTGTCGTGAATCCGTATTCCATGTTGCGCGCTCCTTCAGGATTTCTGGAACATGGCGAGCATGCGCCGTGTCACGAGGAAGCCGCCGAAAATGTTGATCCCGCACATGAAGACCGACAGGGCAGCAAGGAGGATCACCAGCCAGGAGCCTGAGCCGATCTGCATCAGCGCGCCCAGAATGATGATCGAAGAGATCGCGTTGGTCACCGCCATCAGCGGCGTATGCAGGCTGTGCGCCACGCCCCAGATGACCTGAAAACCGACGAAGACCGCCAGAACGAAGACAATAAAGTGCTGCATGAAGCTGGCCGGAGCGACAAGCCCCACCCCCAGCAGCAGCGCCGCGCCTACGGCCAGCAGCGTGACTTGGCTCTTGGTCTGCTGCTTGAAGGCCGCCAGTTCCTCGGCACGCTTTTCTTCCGGCGTCTTCTCCTTGACCTTTTCCTTCTTCGGCGCCGCCGCGATGGCCGCGACCTTGGGCGGTGGCGGCGGGAAGGTCACTTCCTTCTCATGGGTGATAGTGGCGCCGCGGATGACGTCATCTTCCATGTCGTGGTTGATGACCCCGTCCTTCTCGGGCGTGAGATCCGCCATCAGGTGGCGGATGTTGGTGGCGTAGAGCGTCGAGGCCTGCGTCGCCATGCGCGAGGGGAAATCGGTGTAGCCGATGATGGTGACGCCGTTGTCGGTAACGACCTTCTCGTCCATCTTGGTGAGCTTGCAGTTGCCGCCCTTCTCGGCGGCGAGGTCGACGATCACCGAGCCCGGCTTCATCGCCTGCACCATATCCTCGGTCCAAAGCTCCGGCGCTTCGCGGTTGGGGATCAGCGCCGTGGTGATGACGATGTCCACATCGGGCGCCAACTCGCGGAACTTCGCGAGCTGTGCTTCACGGAATTCGGGGCTGGAGACGGAGGCATAGCCGCCCGAGGCGGAGCCATCTTGCTGCTCTTCCTCGAAGTCGAGATAGACGAACTCGGCGCCCATGCTCTCGACCTGTTCGGCCACTTCGGGGCGCACGTCGAAGGCCAGCGTGATCGCACCGAGCGAGGTTGACGTGCCGATGGCGGCAAGGCCCGCAACCCCCGCGCCGACGACCAGCACCTTGGCCGGGGGCACCTTGCCCGCCGCGGTGATCTGCCCGGTGAAGAAACGGCCGAAGTTGTTGCCTGCCTCAATCACGGCACGGTAGCCCGCGATGTTCGCCATCGACGACAGCGCGTCCATCTTCTGCGCGCGGCTGATACGCGGCACCATGTCCATCGCCATGACGGTCGCACCTTTGGCGGCGGCGGCCTCCATCAACTCGGTGTTGCCGGCGGGGTTGAACATGGAGATCAGCGTCTGGCCTTCGCGCAGGCGTGAGACCTCGTCGTCGGAAGGCGGGCGCACCTTGGCGACCACATCGGCGGCCTCATAGAGCGCGGCGGCGGATTGCACCACCTCGACGCCCGCGGCCTCATAGGCGGCATCGTCAAAGCCCGCAGCAGCACCGGCGCCCGTCTCGATGACGCAGCTATGACCGAGCTTTTGCAGTTGCAGTGCGCTTTCCGGGGTCATCGCGACCCGGTTTTCGCCCTCAAATATTTCTTTTGGTGTCCCGATCTTCAAATCAAGAGTCCCCCTTTGCTGGCCCGTCGCGCCGCTCTGGCGCAACTTTGTTAGTCAGAGCGATAGCGCGCGCGCAGCAATAGTACAAGCAAACCGCGGGGTGAAACGCTGCAAAATTGCTGCACCGCGACAAGGAGAGAACGGTTTGCTGAATTCGGCGCAGAGATAGAACAGCCGTTCTACCCCGCGCCGATGGCACGGCCCCAAAGGCCATCCCGAAGCGTCAAACGACGGATATATAACGCTCAAAGACCGGGGATCAGACGCGCCAAGCCGCGCTGGTCAAAGGTAGTGCCCCGATCCGCGCCAAAGTTGATCTCACCGCCCAGACCGACGAAGGGCTCAGACTCGCTAACGCTGCCCACGTCCACCTTGGCAGACCCGACTTCCAAGAACAGATTGGTGGTCGGGGAAACCTCACGATCGAGCCGCATGGCAAAGCGCGACAGATCGTCGCCATCGCTGCCCAGCCGATCATAGGAGCCGCTGATGCCAAAGCCTTGGGCCAGCGCATAACGCGCCTTGATACCGCCAAGCGTGCCGTCGCCTGCATCGGTATCAACATGGGCCAGATAGCCTTCGAAGTCCCAATCCAGCATTTCATAGCCTGCTTCGAGACCCAAGATATCCGCATCTCCGCCCAAGGCTTCCTCGCGGGTGTAGAAGGCCCCGAAAGAGGTTGCTTCGTCCCAGTGGTAAATGCCGTGCAGGCCCAGCAAATGGCTGTCTTCGTCGACAAAGTCGAAATCGCTGTAACCGGCGTCGAACTGCAGGCTGAGGTTGCGGTTAAAGCCAAGCTCTACCGACCCATCAAGGCCAAGCCGGCTGAAATCGGTGTCGTCCGCGAATGCGGAATAGGAAAGCCCGACCGATCCGCCCGTCACTTCGACCGCCTGCGCGGTGCTTGCCCCAAAAGCGAGGGCTGCGGAAAGGGCGAGAATGGAAAATTCTATATGTTTCATTTTACTGCTCCAATGGTTCTGGCATGGCCCTGTCATCAGGTTACCCATCCGACCAGTGCGCCAAGGCGGCCCGCGCTGCAATAGTCGGGCGCAAGGCTGCCGCAAATGTGATCGCGGGCGGCAAGATTTGGCCTATCGCCATGCCAGCCGCCCCGCACGTAACGCCCCGTCATCAAAAGCTGCCTATTGTACTGCCGCCCCCGCCGCGCCACCCTGCCCGCAAAGGGGAGGTTTTATGACACTGAAAGACAAACACGCATTCATCACCGGCGGCGGCACTGGCATCGGGCTGGCCATCGCGCAGGATTTGGCTGCCAAGGGCGCGAAGGTCACCATCACCGGGCGGCGGCAGGAGGTGCTCGACGCCGTGTCAGGCAATGGCATCAGCGGCATGGCGATGGACGTGCGCGACGAGGCGCAGGTCACCGAGACCATCGCCCGCGCGGTCGAGGCCCATGGCCCGGTGCAAATCTGCGTGGCCAATGCGGGCGTGGCCGAGGGCCGGTCCCTGCATAAAACCGACCTCGATTTTTGGCGCGACATGATGGCGACCAATCTCGACGGAGCCTTTCTCACCATCCGCGAGAGCCTGAAATCCATGCGCCAGACCGATTGGGGCCGGGTCATTGCCATCTCCTCCATGGCCGGGCTGCGCGGCCTGCCGGGGGCGGCCTGCTACTCGGCCTCGAAACACGGGATGATCGGGCTGATCCGCTCGCTCAGCGAAGATTACATGGGCCAGCCCTTTACCTTCAACGCGCTCTGCCCCGGTTACGTCGACACCGAGATCATCGCACGCAACACGCAGGCGATCTCTAAACGCGCCGGGCTGTCCGAGGAAAAGGCCCGCGATGTCATGGTCAACGCCAACCGCCACAAACGCCTGATCGCGCCTTCGGAAGTGGCCGCCGCGGCGGCATGGCTGGTTGGCGACGGCTCCGAGAGCATCAACGGCCAGTCGATCGAGATCGCCGGCGGGCAAATGTAGCGGCGTTAAGGTTGCTTTAACCAAGCTGCGCCAAGCTCAGGGCCATGAAAGACAGCC
Organism: Sulfitobacter sp. 1A12157; assembly: GCF_043557345.1. Taxonomy (NCBI): domain Bacteria; kingdom Pseudomonadati; phylum Pseudomonadota; class Alphaproteobacteria; order Rhodobacterales; family Roseobacteraceae; genus Sulfitobacter; species Sulfitobacter sp. 1A12157. Next base: position 149,808 of record NZ_JBIFFV010000005.1, on the reverse strand, counting down.
CTTCATCCCATGGCCCGAACAGCTATTTCTTTACCCTGCGCCTCGCGCGGCGCGATGATGATGCGCTGCTGCGGCATATCACGGCCCTGCGCCAAGCCATGCGTGAGACTATGGCGCGCAAACCCTTCCGGATCGACGCCATCGCCATCTTGCCGGATGTGCTTCATACGGTCTGGACCCTGCCGCCGAACGACAACGATTACGGCAATCGGATCGGCATGTGGAAGGGGCGGTTTTCCCGCCATCTCCCCCCGGCCCCGCATCGCAGTCTGCGGCAGATCAAACGCGGCGAGAAAGGGATCTGGCAGCGCCGTTTCTGGGAGCATCGGATCCGCGACCCCGCAGATTTCGACCGGCATTGCAGCTTGGTGCACCTCAGCCCTGTCCATGCAGGCTATTGCGACCGTCCAGAGGCTTGGCCCTACAGTTCCTACAGCCGCGCCTGCTCGGATCGTACAGCGCCACGGCGCGCGGACGAGGACTCGGTCTTGAACCACGATGTAACGCCGCTGAACCATGCAATCTCGCCCGTTGCGCCTTTGCGCAGGCTGCACAGTTGAGCGGCGTTAAGGTAAGCCCCCGTTGGCGGCTTCATTGCGGGGATCGGCGGGGCAGCTGCGCCGCGATGCAGACGGTCGCAACCCGAAAAGCGGGCGACCGGCCATCAGAGCGCGACAAGCGCCCCCGGCCCGCTACGCCCGGCCCTATTGTGCGGCGGTCATCACCGGCATGGCCGACCCATCCGCCGCCCAAGCCCGCACGGCTGCGCCGAAATGTTCGAACAGCGGGCGCGAAACGGGGTCATTGGCCGCGTTCCACTCGGGATGCCACTGCACGGCGAGAGTAAAGCCCGGGGCGTCTTTGATATAGATCGCCTCGGGGGTGCCGTCATCCGCGTGGCCGTCGATCACCACGCGCGGGCCGGGTTCCTTGATCCCCTGCCCGTGTAGCGTGTTGGTCAGCACTTTGGACGCGCCCATCACACGGTGGAACACGCCGCCTTCGGTAAAGCTTACGTCATGGCGTAGTTCGAATTTCTCTTCGATGGTGCCGTCGGGTGGCATCCGGTGGTTCATCCGCCCCGGCAGATCGCGAATTTCGGGGTAGAGCGACCCGCCCATCGCAACGTTCACCTCCTGAAACCCGCGGCAAAGGCCGAGGAAGGGTTGGCCCCGCGCGACACAGGCCCGCACCAGCGCCAGCGCCACGGCGTCGCGCGCGCGGTCAAAGGCACCATGTGCTTCCGTCTCGGGCTCACCATATTCTTCGGGATGCACATTGGGCCGCCCGCCCGTCAGCAGGAAACCGTCGCAAACTTCCAGCAATTCCTCGACCGAGACAAAGCGCGGATCGCTCGGCACGATGAGCGGCAGACAGCCCGAGACCTCGGCAATCGCTTCGGTGTTCATCTGCCCGCCCGCGTGGACGGGATATTGATCGTTCAGCAGGTAGGAATTGCCGATGATACCTACGACGGGTCGGGCCATGAGTTACCTCTTTTTCACCATGGCCCGAACATAGGCGCTTCGCGCCGCGGCCTCAACCTCGGCTCTGTGCCTTCAGCTCCAACCGCCGCGCGTGCAGCACCGGTTCGGTATAGCCCGAAGGCTGTTCGCGCCCCTTCAGCACCAGATCGCAGGCGGCCTGAAAGGCCACCCCGTCAAAGCCCGGCGCCATGGGGCGATAGCTGGGATCGTCGGCGTTCTGACGGTCCACCACGGCTGCCATCTTTTTCAGCGCGGCCTCGACTTCCGCGCGGCTGATGACGCCATGATGCAGCCAATTCGCCAGCGCTTGGGCCGAGATGCGGCAGGTGGCGCGGTCTTCCATCAGGCCCACATCGTTGATGTCCGGCACTTTGGAGCAGCCGACCCCCTGATCAATCCAGCGGACGACATAGCCCAGAATGCCCTGCGCGTTGTTCTCGATCTCGCGGGTGATTTCCTCGGTGCTGAGGTTGCGGCCCTCCATCACCGGGATGGTCAGCAGCGCGTCGAGCGAGGCGCGCGCGCCGCCCTCTTTGATCTCTTCCTGCCGCGCCAAGACGTTAACCTTATGGTAATGTGTAGCGTGCAGGGTGGCCGCTGTGGGCGATGGCACCCATGCGCAATTGGCGCCGGACTGCGGGTGGCCGATCTTGGCCTCGAGCATCTCGGCCATACGGTCGGGCATGGCCCACATGCCCTTGCCGATCTGCGCGCGGCCCTGCAAACCGCACGCGAGGCCGATATCGACGTTGCGATCCTCATAGGCGGCGATCCAAGCGCTGTTCTTCATCTCGCCCTTGGGCACCATCGGACCGGCTTCCATACTGGTGTGGATCTCGTCCCCCGTACGGTCGAGGAAGCCGGTATTGATAAAGGCCACACGGTGTTTCGCGGCGCGGATACATTCCATGAGGTTGGCGCTCGTGCGGCGCTCTTCGTCCATGATGCCGAGCTTCACGGTATATTGCGGCAGGCCGAGTGTCTTTTCCACATGGGTGAAAATCTCGTCCGCAAAGGCAACTTCCTCGGGCCCGTGCATCTTGGGCTTCACCACATAGACGCTGCCGGTGACCGAGTTGCCGCCCGCGCGTTTGAGGTCATGAATGGCGATCAGCGTGGTGACCATCGCATCCATCAGCCCTTCGCCAATCTCACGCCCCTCGCGGTCGAGCACGGCGGGGTTGGTCATCAGATGGCCGACATTGCGCACCAGCATCAGAGAGCGGCCCTTCAGCGTGACCTCCCCCTCCCCATCGGGCGCGGTATAGCGACGGTCCTCGGCCATGCGGCGGGTGACGGTCTGGCCGCCTTTTTCAAAGGTTTCGGCAAGATCCCCTTTCATCAGCCCCAGCCAGTTGCCATAGGCCAGCACCTTGTCTTCGGCATCCACCGCCGCGACGCTGTCTTCGCAATCCATGATGGTCGAGAGGGCAGATTCGATGATCACATCCGCAACGCTGGCGGGGTCGTCCTTGCCAATCGCGTGGTCGGGGTCGATCTTGATCTCGATATGCAGCCCGTTGTTGCGCAAGAGGATCGCATCCGGCGCTTCCGCCGCGCCCCGGTAGCCCGCAAACTGTGCTGAATCAGCCAAGCCGCAAGGGGCCGCATCCTGTGCCATCACACCTTCGAGGTGCCCATCCACCACGCGATACCCGGCCAAATCCGCATGGCTGCCCGCCGAAAGCGGCACGGCCTCGTCCAAAAAGGCTTTTGCCTGTGTCACCACCCGCGCACCCCGTTCGGCGTCATATCCCTTGCCCATCGGCAAATCGCCCAGCGCATCGGTGCCGTAGAATGCGTCATAAAGGCTCCCCCAGCGCGCATTGGCGGCGTTGAGCGCGAAGCGGGCGTTGGTGATCGGGACCACAAGCTGCGGCCCAGGCACCTGCGCAATTTCGGGGTCCACGTTTTGCGTTTCAATCTGGAACGCCGGTCCTCCCGGCAAAAGATAGCCGATCTCGCGCAGGAATGCGGTGTAGCTATCCGCGTCATGGGGTTTGCCTGCGCGGGTGCGGTGCCAATCGTCGATCTTGGCCTGAATTTCGGCCCGTTTCTCAAGCAGCGCACGGTTCTTTGGCCCAAGGTCATGCACGAGGTCCGACAGCCCCGCCCAGAAGCCTTCCGCCTCTACACCGGTGCCCGGCAGCGCCGATCCTTCAATGAAATCAACTAGTGCGGGCTCTACCTGCAAACCGTTCTTGTTAATTCTAGCCGTCATTCTCCGCCCTCTCCCGCGCTGGATACCTTTGTGAAAGGTCTAGCAGAAAGGCAAAGGGGCGCAAGCAGCGGCTGGCAGGCGGTCGCGGCGCTAGTTCGCCACCGGCTCCGGGGTGGCGATCACGGGTTCGGCCTCCACCGGGCCGTCCACGGGCTGCACATCCCCGTCCGGCGAGGGGTCGGTGGCTTGCAAAACTGCATAAACGACGCCGGCGATCATCAAGAGCGCCCCTGCGATGATCGCGGTTTTGATACCGATCAAAGCAGGACGATGACGTTTCTTCTGCGTTTCGGTATCGGTGTCGGGGGCGGACATTGATACACCTCATTGGTCGAAGTTGGGGCAGCTCGGCTTGCAGGCGGCCTTCTGGAGACATAACATTTCCCGGACCAATTACGTTCCCGCGACTGGAGGCCCAATGCGCGACGCCACCCCCCAAACGATCTATCTCAGTGATTACCAGCCCTTCGGCTTTCTGGTGGATGAGGTGGCCCTGACCTTTGACCTTGATCCCCATAAGACGCGGGTTAAAAGCCGCATCGCCTTTCGTCCCAACCCGGCGGCGCAGAATGCTGACTTTTTCCTGCATGGTGAACAACTCAAGCTTATCTCCGCGCAGATCGACGGCAAGCCGGTCACCCCGCAGGTCACAGAGCGCGGTCTGACCTGCGATGTGCCCGACGGCCCCTTCGTCTGGGAGGCCGAGGTCCAGATCGACCCCAAGGGCAACACCGCCCTCGAAGGGCTGTATATGTCGGGCGGCATGTATTGCACCCAATGCGAGGCCGAAGGCTTTCGCAAGATCACCTATTACCCCGACCGTCCCGATGTGATGAGCGTCTTCACCGTGACCATCAACGGCCCGCATCCCGTTCTGTTGTCCAACGGCAACCCGGTGGCACAGGGGCAGAACCATGCCCAGTGGCACGACCCATGGCCCAAGCCTGCCTATCTTTTCGCGCTGGTGGCGGGCGATCTGGTCGCACATTCCGACCGTTTCACCACCATGTCGGGCCGTGAGGTCGATTTGAACCTCTATGTACGCCCCGGAGATGAGGGCAAATGCGCCTTTGGGATGGAGGCGCTGAAGGCGTCGATGAAATGGGACGAAGAGGTTTATGGCCGCGAATACGACCTCGACATCTTCAACATCGTCGCGGTGGATGATTTCAACATGGGGGCAATGGAGAACAAGGGGCTGAACATCTTCAACTCCGCCGCCGTTCTCGCCTCGCCCGAAACCTCGACGGATGATAATTTCGAGCGGATCGAAGCGATCATCGCTCATGAGTATTTCCACAATTGGACCGGCAACCGCATCACCTGCCGGGATTGGTTCCAGCTTTGCCTCAAGGAAGGGCTGACCGTCTACCGCGACGCGCAGTTCACCTCCGATATGCGCTCTCCGGCCGTGAAACGCATCGGCGATGTGATCGACCTGCGCGCACGTCAGTTCGCCGAGGATCAAGGCCCGTTGGCCCATCCGGTGCGGCCCGAAAGCTTTCAGGAGATCAACAACTTCTACACCGCCACCGTCTATGAGAAAGGCGCCGAGGTGATCGGCATGCTCAAGACCTTGGTGGGCGATGACGCCTATGCCAAGGCGCTGGACCTCTATTTCCAGCGTCACGATGGCGACGCGGCGACGATCGAAGATTGGCTGAAGGTGTTCGAAGACACTACGGGCCGCGATCTCAGCCAGTTCAAGCGCTGGTATTCGCAGGCGGGCACGCCGCGTCTTTCGGTGGCAGAGGCTTGGGATGCGGGCAAGGGCATCTTTACGTTGACCTTTACCCAGCACACCCCGCCCAGCATCGCCACGCCCGAGCCCAAACCGCAGGTTCTGCCCATCACCGTGGGTCTGATCGGCGCGGATGGGGCCGAAGTCGCCCCCTCCCGCGTGTTGGAGATGACCGAGGCCGAACAGAGCTTCACCTTCGACGGGTTGGATGCGCGCCCCGTGGCCTCGGTGCTGCGTGGCTTCTCCGCCCCGGTGGTGCTGGATCAAGACCTCTCGAAAGAAGAGCGGCTGCTGCTGCTTGCGCATGACAGCGATCCCTTCAACCGGTGGGAGGCCGGGCGCACCTTGGCGCGGCAATCCTTGCAGGCCGCGATCACCGAAGACCGCGCGCCCGATGACGCTTGGCTCGCCGCCCTGCGGGCCGTGTTGGAGGATGAGACCCTTGAGCCTGCCTACCGCGCGCTGATGCTGGGGCTGCCCAGCCATGCCGATCTGGCCAGCACCCTTCATGACGCTGGCAAAACGCCGGATCCGGCGGCGATCCATCAGGCGGTGGAGGCCACCCGCGACGCCATGGCCGAACGGTTCGCCGCGCTGTTGAGCGATCTTTTTGACCGTCATAGGGTCGATGCCCCCTACCAGCCCAATGCGGCGCAATCGGGCAAACGCGCCTTGACCCACGCGGCCCTTGCCCTGCTGACCCGCGTCGAAGGACCGGCCCGTGCACAGGCGCAGTTCGACGAGGCCGACAACATGACCCAACAGCTCAGCGCGCTCGCCGCCCTGCTGCGTGCGGGTCAGGGCGACAAGGCATTGGCGGCCTTCGAGGCGCAGTGGCGGGAGGACCGTCTGGTGATGGACAAATGGTTCGGGCTGCAAGTCAGCCAAGCTGCACCGGAAGAGGCTGCCGAAGTGGCGCGCAGGCTTACCGAACACGCCGATTTCAACTGGAAGAACCCCAACCGCTTCCGCGCGGTCTTTGGCAGCCTTGCCATGCATCACGCCGGGTTCCACCATGAGAGCGGCAAGGGCTACGCGCTGCTGGCCGACTGGCTGATCAAACTCGACCCGGTAAACCCGCAGACCACGGCGCGGATGTGTTCGGCCTTCCAGACATGGCGGCGCTACGACATGGCGCGGCAAGAGATGATCGAGACCCAACTCGACCGCATCCTCGCCAGCCCCGATCTCAGCCGGGACACCTCCGAGATGCTCAGCCGCATTCGCGGTGCCTGACACGCCTATTCAGACAGTGGGCATGGCGGCCTATACCTATCGCCGCCATGCCCGCAGCCGGACGGCCCTGATGCTGTTGCCGCTAATCTGGCTGGCCCTCGGCGCGGCGTGGCACTGGCTCGACGCTTCGGGGTGGCTTGTGGGGCTGCTGGGGCTTTTTACCCTGCCCGCGCTATGGGAGGTCTTCAGCAATCCAGCGAGCGGACTGACGCTCGACCAGCACAGCCTGTCGTGGTTCACCGGCAAACGGGATGCGAAAATCGCGCTGGCGCAGGTCGACCGGGTTCGGCTCGATACGCGCCTTGATATGTCCGTGCGCGCGACGGTTATTCTTCACACGGGCCGCAAGATCAAACTGCCCTTTGAGGCCACCCCACCGCACCGCGCATTGGAAGCCGCGCTTCAGGCCCGCGGCGTTGCGACGGAGCGGCATCACTTCACGCTGATCCAGTGATCTACGGACGGCTCCGGGGCCGGGTCGCCTTCAACGGTTTGCAATAGGACTGCTGCCGCAGCCAGCGGGACATATCCGCCCGTTTGGAGGCGCTGCGCATCGGCCCCCAATCGGCCCCGACGCCGCGCCTGCCGTTTCCGGCGATCACCCCATCGCGCGGCACGGTCGTCGCCATGATCCGCACGGCACAACTGAGGTTCGCGGCCCCGTTCTTGAGCGCGTCACCGCTGCCGACATTGCATTTATAGCCCCGCGCGGTGCCCGGCAGGATTTGCAACAACCCATACCAGCGGCCACCGCCGCCCACGGCCCAAGACCGATAGGTGCTTTCATGTTTGGCCAGCGCCGACATGAAGCCGACCCAAAAGGCGCGGCGCTGGCTGTCGGATGCCGTGGGATAGGCCGGGCACCACTCCGCCACATCGGCGGGCACCATATCCACCAGGGGCTTGCCATGGGATTTCAGCGCCGAGATTGCCGCACGGGTCCACAGCGAATGCCCCCGCATATGCTGCCAACGGGTGCGCGGCAGATTGCCCGGGCGCGCGGGCGGGCGCAGCGTTGTGGTGAAGGGCGCAGTCTCAAGCGCGGGCGGTGCGTCCTCGGGCTCGACCGTATCGGGGAAGGACAAAGATGTGGCAGCGGCCTGCACCACGTTATCCACCTCTACCACCGGGGCGGGCTGTTTGGGCAATTCGGCCCAAATCATGGTGGGGCTGGCGCAGAGCATTAGGGCAATCATGGCAGGTTTCATGGCGCGCATAAGACCGCCCCGAAACGCGCTTGGCAAGCGCGGCGGGGGCGCGGGATCGGCAGATTTCCTCTGATCGGGAAACAGCGCCCGCCGCGCCGCCGGATTGTCGCGAAGGATCGCCCCCGCCTGCCCGACTGCGCTGCAGAATTTTCCCGAAAGCTCCGCACGCCGGACACGGTTCCGCCCCATTGCCCGGTCAAACCTAAATCACCGACAAACAGCAGGCAGGACCGGCCCCAGATGAAGAAACTCTCGCATATGATCCCGTCCGCCTTGCAAGGGTTCTTTGCCAAGCCGGCGCCCCAAGCCTGCGAGTTCGAGCCGCTTGAAATGCCGCTCCTGCGCCGCCGCGCGCCACGTGACGCGCTGCTGCGCATTTCCTGCCCCGACCCCACCGCCGAAGAGATGCAGCGCGACCGTCACCAATACCGCGCGCAATGGCTGGTGCGCCAAGAACGTTGGGAGGAGATGGCGGAGCTTTTGCACGACGCCGACAAGAACCGCGAGATGACACCGGGCGCCATGCCGGTGGCCGAGCTGATGGCCTTTGGCGCGCGAGCGGATGTGATTCTCGCCGCGGAACACGCGCTTTACGACGGCAAACCGGCCAGTGACGCGCCGCTGATGGCCGGGATCGAAGCGCTGGAACATGTGCTGGAAGATCACGCTGGCAACGCCATGATTGCCGCCATCGTGGCGCAGGCCCATATGGACATCGGCTGGGCCTGGCGCGGCACGGGCTGGGACAGCGACGTGCCCGCCCGCAACCATGCGGCCTTCGCCGCGCATTTTGAACGCGCCGAGCAAATCCTCGCGCCATTCGACAAGGACACAGCCGCCTCGCCTCTGCTCGCGGCGACGCACTGTGGCCTGCTTGGGGGAACCGGCGGTGACGCCCGCGCCGTGGCGGACCGCTACGCGCGGCTCATCGACCTGAACCCCGCAAACCCGCGCCCCATGCGGGCCATGGGCAACCACCTTCTGCCAAGGTGGCATGGCTCATATGACCAGTTGGAACTCGAGGCCCGCCGCACCGCCGCGCGGACCGAAAAGACTTGGGGCGCGGGCGGCTACACTTGGGTGCAATTTGACGCGATTAGTTGCGATGCGCAAGCCTGTGCCAACCTTGATGTGCCCTTTTTCATCGAAGGGCTGCACGACATCCTTGCCCGCCGCCCCGATCCGCATACCGCCAACCTGCTGGCCGCCTATTGCGCCAGCGCCATCGGTCAGGCGGCAGAGACAGGGGATGCCGCCGGGGCCGTGCGGGCCGAGATCGCCGATTGCGCGCGCTGGATCGTGCGGGATCACATGACCGAACTGCACCCGATGCTCTGGGCCCATGCCGCCCGCGGCTTTGACAACAACCTGCGCGTCCGCTCCGCCCGGCGTTTTGCCGCCTCGGGCCGGGATGAGGCCATGCGCATCATCACCGGCCTGTTCCAACGTGAGATCGAAGCGGGCAAACGGGTCATTTTCACCGAAGGCCGCCGCCAGATTGCCATGCCGGGCTAAGCCTGCCTCTTGAAGCGCGTGGTGCGCTCCAGTATGACCGGCCAAGTTCCAATTGACCGAAGGCGGCCGCGATGCTTGATCTGAGTTACGACACCCCGAAACCGCGCGTGATTGCCGGTGCCAAACATGACTGGGAACTGGTCATCGGGATGGAGGTGCACGCGCAGGTCGCGTCGAACGCCAAGCTCTTTTCGGGTGCCTCGACCAAGTTCGGCGCCGAGCCCAACAGCAACGTGGCCTTTGTCGATGCCGCGATGCCGGGCATGCTGCCGGTGATCAACGAATATTGCGTCGAACAGGCGGTGCGCACGGGTCTTGGCCTGAAGGCGCAGATCAACCTCAAATCCGCTTTCGACCGCAAGAACTACTTCTACCCCGACCTGCCGCAGGGCTACCAGATCAGCCAGCTTTACGAGCCCATCGTGGGCGAAGGCGAAGTATTGGTGGAACTGGGCGACGGCACTGCGCGGCTGGTCCGGATCGAGCGCATCCACATGGAACAGGACGCGGGCAAGTCGATCCACGACATGGACCCGAACATGTCCTTCGTGGATCTCAACCGCACCGGCGTCTGCCTGATGGAGATCGTCTCGCGCCCCGACATTCGCGGGCCCGAGGAAGCCGCCGCCTATCTCGCCAAACTGCGCCAGATCATGCGCTATCTGGGCACCTGCAACGGCGACATGCAATCGGGCGCAATGCGCGCGGACGTCAACGTCTCGGTCTGCCGTGTTGGGCAATACGAGAAGTATCAGGAAACGCAGGATTTCTCGCATCTCGGCACCCGCTGCGAGATCAAGAACATGAACTCCATGCGCTTCATACAGCAGGCCATCGAAGTCGAAGCGAAACGCCAGATCGCGATTGTCGAAGCCGGTGGCGAGGTTGTGCAGGAAACGCGCCTTTTCGACCCCGACAAACAGGAAACACGCTCCATGCGCTCAAAGGAAGAGGCGCATGACTACCGCTATTTCCCCGACCCCGACCTGCTGCCGCTGGAAATCGAACAGGCATGGGTGGACGAGATCAAGGCCAACCTGCCCGAACTGCCGGACGAAAAGAAGTCCCGTTTCATCAATGACTTCGGCCTGTCGGACTACGATGCCTCCGTGCTGACCGCCGATCTCGACAGCGCCGGTTATTTCGAGGCCGTGGCGCAGGGCCGCGATGGCAAGATGGCCGCGAACTGGGTCATCAACGAGCTGTTTGGCCGCCTGAAGAAAGACGATAAGGGCATCACCGAAAGCCCGGTCACCCCGGCGCAATTGGGTAGCATTGTCGATCTGATCGCCTCCGATGCAATCTCGGGCAAGATCGCCAAGGAAGTCTTTGAAATCACGTATACAACCGGGCGCGAACCGGATGAGATCGTTGAGACTGAGGGCCTCAAGCAGGTCACCGACACCGGCGCGATCGAGACGGCGGTGGACGAAATCATCGCCGCCAACCCCGCGCAGGTCGAAAAGGCCCAGCAGAACCCCAAGCTGGCGGGCTGGTTCGTCGGTCAGGTGATGAAGGCCACGGGCGGCAAGGCCAACCCCAAGGCGGTCAACGAAATCGTGTCGCGCAAGCTCGCCCAGCAATGAGCGGCGCACCGGTCCCCTTCCGTTCGGACGAGATGACGGTTCTCCCCGAATGGATCGATTTCAACGGTCATTTGAACATGGCCTATTACAACGTCCTGTTTGATCAGGGCGTTGACCAAGCCTATGGCGAAATCGGTCTGGGGCCGGCGTATCAGCGCACGGGTTGCACCACCTATGTGGCTGAATTCCACGTCTGCTACCTGCGCGAACTGCATGAGGGTGACCGCGTCTATACCACCTTCCAACTGCTCGACCATGACGAGAAGCGGTTTCACAGTTTTCAGGAACTATGGCACGTTGACGGTTGGCTCGCCGCCACAGCCGAAGGGCTGACGCTGCATGTGGACCAGTCCGGCCCGCGTGTGGCCCCCATGCCGGACCATATCCTGACCCGTCTTGACGCGATGCGGCAAAACCATGCCAAACTGCCCAAACCGGCGCGGGCCGGTCGCAGCATTGGCATCCGCCGCAAATCCGCCTGAAACTCACCTGATGCGGCTTATGTCGCCAACCCAGCCGAGGCCCCTATGCGCTACGAATACAAGATCCTTCCCGCCCCCAGCAAAGGGCAGAAAGCCAAAGGTCTGAAGGCCCCCGAAGCGCGTTTCGCCAAGACCTTGGAAGAATGCCTTAACGAACAGGCCGCCGAGGGCTGGGAATACCAGCGGGCCGAGACGTTGCCCTCGCAAGAGCGGTCGGGCCTGACTTCGACCACCACGGAATGGCGCAATGTTCTGGTGTTCCGCCGCTTGGCGACTGCTGCGGGCCAGCAAGAGGATGGCGATCTGCTGCCACCCGCCACGGCTGCCGCAACGCCCGCCTTGGCCGCCACGATCGAAGGCGAAGACACCGCGCTACAGGCCGATGCGCCCGCCTCCATCACGCCCGAGGATGACGCGCCCGCGAAAGAGGAGCCCGCCAAAGCGGCGACGCCGCCCGCGTTTCTGTCCGGCCCCTCAGCGGATGAAGCTTCGCCGCAAGAGGGCGACGAAAACGACGATAAAACAAAGCCCTAAACGCGAGCCTTATTCGTCTAGGTCAAGCGCCAGCGCGTGAATGCGCCCCATCAGATCCGGCCCCAACGCGCTGTGCACCGCCCGGTGCCGCGCCAGCCTGTTCTGACCCTTGAAACGCTCTGACCGGATGCGCACGTTAAAGTGGCTTTCGCCCCCCTCCTGAAATCCGGCATGACCGCGATGGCTTTCGCTGTCATCCACCACCTCCAGTTCACGCGGCGCAAAAGCGGCTTCCAGCCGATCCGAAATCTCTTGTGTTGTGGACATGTTTTTACCCCCGGCCCCCTTCAATCCTGCGACGCAGGGTATATGGTGACCGGCCTGAGTCGGAAAGGTCTATCCACATGCCAAAACCTGATCCCTTCGGATTCGACATGTCCGTGTCGTCCTCCAAAAAGAAAAACCCCCGCGGCCGCCGCGGCATGTCCGGTGCGTCGGAAACCTCGACCCGGATCTGCGACCACGAAGGCTGCGACGAGCCGGGCAAGTTCCGCGCCCCCAAGGCGCCCGATGTGCTGGATGACTACTTCTGGTTCTGCCAAAAACATGTGCGCGAATATAACGCGAAGTGGAGCTTCTTCGACGGCACCACCGAGGCCGAGATGAACGCGCAGATGTCCAAGGACAAGGTCTGGGAGCGCACGACCAAACCGCTGGGCGACCCCGAGCAGCGGGCATGGGCGCGTCTTGGCATCGAAGACCCGCATCAGGTCTTGGGCAAGAACGCGACCCAGAACCCCGGCAAGGGCCAGCAGGCGGGCCGCCGCCTGCCGCCCACCGAACGCCGCGCGATCGAGATTCTCGAAGCCAAAGACACTTGGACAAAGCCCGAAGTCCGCAAAGCCTACAAGGCGCTGATCAAGGTGCTGCACCCCGATATGAACGGCGGTGACCGCAGTCAGGAAGAGCAGTTGCAACTGGTCGTCTGGGCATGGGACCAGATCAAAGGCAGCCGCAATTTCAAGGACTGATCCCGCGACCGGACCAGCGGCCGGTTGCGGATAATGCCAGTTGCCCCCTTCCCCTTGCGGATATGCACGATATGTTGCACCAGATACGCGCGCGGCCCCGACCGCGCGCCTAAGGAAAAGGATGACGAGCGATGGCCGACGGTGCACTGGAACATGACATGAAACCCACCGAAGAGGTCTCGGTGCGCGATGTCTTTGGCATCGACACCGATATGGTCGTCAAGGGCTTCCCGCAGCGCACCGGCCGCGTGCCGGACATCGACAGCACCTATAAGTTCGACCCTGACACCACGCTGGCGATCCTTGCAGGCTTTAGCCACAACCGCCGCGTCATGATTCAAGGCTACCACGGCACGGGCAAATCGACCCATATCGAACAGGTCGCCGCCCTGCTGAACTGGCCCACCGTGCGCGTCAACCTCGACAGCCACATCAGCCGGATCGACCTCATCGGTAAAGACGCGATCAAGCTGCGCGACGGCAAACAGGTCACCGAATTCCACGAAGGCATCCTGCCTTGGGCGCTGCGCAACCCGACCGCGATTGTCTTTGACGAATACGACGCGGGCCGCGCCGATGTGATGTTCGTGATCCAGCGCGTATTGGAGCATGACGGCAAGCTGACGCTGATGGATCAGAACGAGATCATCACCCCGCACCCCTATTTCCGCCTCTTCGCCACCGCGAACACCGTGGGCTTGGGCGACACCACCGGGCTTTACCACGGCACCCAGCAGATCAACCAAGCGCAGATGGACCGTTGGAGCCTTGTCGCCACGCTGAACTACCTAAGCATCGACGCCGAGACCGCGATCGTGCTGGCCAAGAACCCGCATTACAACACCGAGAAGGGCCGCAAGACCCTCAAGCAGATGGTCACCGTGGCCGACCTCACCCGCACCGCCTTTATGAATGGTGAACTCTCAACCGTGATGAGCCCGCGCACCGTGATCGCATGGGCCCAGAACGCCGAGATTTTCCGCAACGTGGGCTATGCCTTCCGGCTGTCCTTCCTAAACAAATGCGACGAGCTTGAGCGCCAGACCGTGGCCGAGTTCTATCAGCGTCTGTTCGATGAGGAACTCCCCGAAAGCGCGGCCAGCCTGAGCCTGGGCTAAGACACTCAGACCACCGACCAAAGAAAAGGGGCGCTGATATCAGCGCCCCTTTGTCGTTCAGGCTATGGCCCTCTGCTTAGTTGACCGGCGCGGGCTCGGTCGTGACCGCGTTGGGGTCTTGCGGGGCTGCGTTCTCAAGCGCTTGCTGCTCGGCTTCCATATCCTGCGCGGTTTTGAAGGCTTCTGCAGCCTCAAGGTCAGCCTTCGTGGCCGAGGATACCAAACGCAGCGTGCCGCTTTCGTCGGTCATGGTCGACAGGCTGTCCATTTTCACGGCAACCCATTTTTCACCCATGCCGAGGAAACCACCAACACCGATCACAACGCCTTCGACGGTGCCATCTAGGTTGACGATCAGGTCATCCACATCACCGATCTTCTCGCCTGCGTCGGAATAGACGTTGCTGCCAATCAGATCATCCGCGAGGATCGTATTCTCGCTCTGCATGGTGATCTGTCCTTCAACCGGCTTTGCAGGCTCTTCCGCGGGGGCTTCGGCGGTTGTTTCAGCGGGGGCAACGGTATCGCCCAAGGGTTCTGTCGCCGGGGCCTCTGCCGTGTCTTCGGTCATCGGCTCTGTCGTGGCCCGTGCTTCGGCACTCTCGGTGGCAGCCTCCGGATCGTCTGTCTCTGCGGTGTCGTTCCCCATCTCTGCGTCGGCATCAGGGGCTTCGGCGGTATCGGCTTCCATTTCCGCATCGCCTTCGGAGGCTTCGGCAGTGTCTGTCTCGGTCTCGGCCTCTACCGCATCGTCGCTTGCACCCGCCTCACCGTTCTGCGTTGCCTCATCGGTCTGCGGTGCCTCGGCAGTGGCTTCGTCCGTTGCGGGCTTGGTGGCATCCTGTGCGGTGGCGGCCAAGGGCGCGGCACCCAAAACGGCGATCATGGCCAGACGGCTCGCATGTTGCATGAACTTGGTCATTTTCTTACTCCTACTTGCTGGGACGCGTTGCTGCCAGGGTTCAGAGAGGCACCGGTGCGTCGACTGCTGGGGAAATGCCGATCCGAGGCTGGGGGTTCCCGCTTGACATGGGCGGAAACTGGCGCATACCGTGCAGGGGTCCTGCCCCTTTGACCCTCCTGCGAAAACCTGCCAAACCTCATGTCAAAGCTGACAGAGGCATGGGCTCATGAAGAAATCCGACAACCCCGCTGACGCGTTCAAAAAGGCCCTCGCTGAGGCGACCAAGGTGATGGCCGATGACGCCGAGCTGAATGTCAGCTACTCCGTTGATCCCTCGGGGCTTTCCGGTGACGCGATGCGCCTGCCGCAGGTGAGCCGGAGGATGACCCGCGAAGAGGTTTTGCTGGCCCGCGGCACCGCCGACGCGCTGGCGCTGAACCGCCGCTACCACGATGCCGCGACCCACGCCCGCTATGCGCCGCAGGGCGACATGGCGCGCGAACTTTACGAGGCGATGGAGACCGCCCGTTGCGAGGCCATGGGCGCGCGCGATATGCCCGGCACCGCCGGCAACATCGACGTCAAGATCAAGCACGAGGCGCTGCGCCGCGGCTATGATCAGGCCAAACAGGCCAGCGACGTGCCGCTCTCGGTCGCGGCGGGCTATATGGTCCGTCATATGGCCACCGGGCGCCCCCTGCCCGCAGGGGCCGAGAACGCCATGGAACTCTGGCGCGGCTTTATCGAGGATCAGGCGGGTGGCACGCTTGAGGGGATCGACGGCAGCCTTGCCAATCAGGCAGATTTCGCGCGGCTGGCGCGCAAGATGATCTCGGACCTCGGCTATGGCGATCAGTTGGGCGATGATCCCGACAGCCAAGACGAGGATCAAGAGGATCAGGCCGAAGAGGGCAGCGAAGAGGAGCAGGATCCCGACAGCACCGGCCAAGACGACCAGGACGAGGAAGAGGCCGAGGGTACCCCCGAAAACAGCCAAGAGCAGCAGCAGGACGAAAGTCAGGCGCAGGTCTCGATGGATGACGAGGCCGATCAGGAGTTGGGCGATGAGGCGGAGATGCCCGAGGGCGACGCGCCGATGGACCCGCCGCCGCCGCCGCCCGTCTCAGACGCCGACCCGGAATACCGTGTCTATCAGAGCGCGCATGACGAGGTGATCGGGGCCGAGGAATTGGCCGAGCCGATCGAATTGGAGCGCCTGCGCGCTTATCTGGACCAGCAGCTGGAGCCGCTGAAAGGCGCTGTCGGCCGTCTGGCGAATAAGTTGCAGCGCCGCTTGCAGGCGCAGCAAAACCGCTCCTGGGAATTCGACCTCGAAGAGGGCACGCTCGACGCGGGCCGTCTGGCGCGGGTGGTGGCCAACCCGACAACGCCGCTCAGCTTCAAGATCGAAAAGGACACCGAGTTCCGCGACACCGTGGTGACGCTGCTGTTGGACAACTCCGGCTCGATGCGGGGCCGCCCGATCTCCATCGCCGCGATCTGCGCCGATGTGCTGGCCCGCACGCTGGAGCGTTGCAACGTCAAGGTCGAGATCCTCGGCTTTACCACCCGCGCCTGGAAGGGCGGACAGGCGCGCGAGGCGTGGCTCAACGACGGCCGCCCCGCGCAGCCCGGCCGGCTGAACGACCTGCGCCACATCATCTACAAAAGCGCCGACGCCCCCTGGCGCCGGACGCGGGACCATTTGGGTCTGATGATGAAAGAGGGTCTGCTGAAAGAGAACATCGACGGTGAGGCGCTGGAATGGGCGCACCGGCGGATGCTGGCCCGCCATGAGGCGCGCAAGATCCTCATGGTGATTTCCGACGGCGCGCCCGTGGACGACAGCACCCTGTCGGTAAACCCGGCCAACTATCTGGAAAAACACCTGCGCGATGTGATCGCCATGGTCGAGAAACGCCGCGCGGTGGAGTTGTTGGCGATTGGCATCGGCCATGACGTGACGCGTTATTACGACCGCGCCGTCACGATCACGGATGTGGATCAGCTTGCCGGGGCGATGACGGAACAGCTTGCAGCGCTGTTTGACAGCGATCCGCGGAAACGGGCGCGTGTCATGGGCATGCGCCGCGTGGGCTGAACCGTCGGGTCGGTATTTGAAAAAGGATGAAGGAGGGGCCGCGTGTTCCAGAGTTTCGAGGTCACCGCGCGTCCGGAACAGGGTCCCCCGCGTTTGGCGGCGCTGCGGGCGGAGTTGCAGGCGGCGGGGTTGGACGGATTCCTCGTGCCGCGCGCCGATGCGCATCAGGGTGAATATGTCGCCCCGCGGGATGATCGGCTGGCTTGGCTGACGGGGTTCACCGGCTCTGCCGGGTTCTGTGCGGCGCTGCGCGATGTGGCGGGGGTTTTCATCGACGGGCGCTATCGCACGCAGGTCAAAGCGCAGGTGGCGGAAGTGTTTACGCCCGTGCCCTGGCCCGAGGTGTCTTTGGCCGATTGGCTGAAGGACCAATTGCCCGAGGGCGGCGTGGTTGGATTCGATCCGATGTTGCATACGCCCGCGCAGATGGATCTTTTGTTCGAGGCCTTGGCGGGGTCCGGGATCGAGATGCGGCGCGTCTCGAATATTGTCGACCGTATTTGGGAAAACCAGCCCGGGGCCCCGATGGGCAAGGTGGCGGCGCATCCTGAGCATTTTGCCGGGGAAAGCCATGAGGCCAAGCGCCGGCGTTTGGCCGCGGATTTGCGCGCGGCGGGGCAGAAGGCGGCATTGATCACCCTGCCCGACAGCCACAATTGGCTGCTGAACATTCGCGGGCAGGACATTCCGCGCAACCCGGTGGCGCATGGTTTTGCCGTGTTGCGCGACGATGCGCGGGTCGATCTGTTCATGGCGGCTGAGAAGCTTGTGGATGTGGAGCACCATCTGGGGCCAGAGGTGGTGCAGCGGGAACCTGAGGGGCTGCCCGATTACCTGCGCGTGCTCGCGGGGCCGGTGCGGCTTGATCGGCAGTCGGCCCCGCTGTTGTTCGCGGATTTGCTGGGGGATCGGGCGCAGGCTGGTGAAGACCCTTGTGCCTTGCCCAAGGCCTGTAAGAATGACGCCGAGGTTGCCGGGGCAGCAGAGGCGCATTTGCGCGATGGTGCCGCGATGGTCGAGCTGCTCGCCTGGCTGGATGCGCAGGCGCCCGGCACGGTCACCGAGACCCAGGTGGTGCGGCAGCTCGAAGCGCTGCGCCGCCGGGACCCTGCCCTGCGCGACATCAGTTTCGAGACGATCTCGGGCACCGGGGCGAATGGGGCGATCATCCATTACCGGGTGAATGAAGAGACCGATACTGTCTTGCAGGAGGGGCATCTTCTGGTGCTCGACAGCGGGGGGCAGTATCTGGACGGCACCACCGATATCACCCGCACCATCGCCATCGGCAGCCCCGATCAGGAGGCGCGCGCGGCTTTCACGCGGGTGCTTTCGGGGATGATCGCCATGAGCCGTCTGCGCTGGCCGCGCGGGCTTGCGGGGCGGGATATCGAAATGCTGGGCCGTTTGCCGCTTTGGATGGCGGGGCAGGATTTCGATCACGGTCTGGGCCATGGGGTTGGCGCCTATCTGTCGGTCCATGAGGGGCCGCAGCGGCTGAGCCGGATGAGCCATGTGCCGCTGGCGCCGGGCATGATCCTGAGCAATGAGCCGGGTTATTACCGCGAGGGGGCTTTTGGCATTCGGATCGAGAACCTGTTGGTGGTGCAAGAAGCCCCCGCCCTGCCCGGCGGAGACGCGCATCGCAAGATGCTCGATTGGCGCACCCTGACGCTGGTGCCGATTGATCGGCGTCTGATTGATGTGGCGGCGCTCAGCCCCGAGGCGCGGGACTGGCTCAACGCCTATCACCGCGACGTGGCGGAAAAGATCGGGCCGCGGGTATCACCTGTTACAAAACTGTGGTTGGATGCGGCAACGGCGCCCCTGTGAGCGTCCGATTTAACTAAAGGGGGGTACGGCATGGCCGACCATATCAAGATTACTCCGGCGGAGGGCACATGGGTTGTTCGCGCTGGCGGGGCCGTATTGGGCGAATCCACGGGCGCGTTGGAACTGCGCGAGGGGGACTATCCGCCGGTGATCTACTTTCCGCGTGGCGACATCGCCATGGCCTTCCTCGATGGCACCGACAAGACCACCCACTGCCCGCATAAGGGCGATGCGCGCTATTTCTCGGTGGTGACCAAGAGCCGGACCTTGCAAGACGCCGTCTGGTCTTATGAAGAACCGAAAGCCGATATGGCCGAGATCAAGGGCTATCTGGCTTTCACCCCGATGGAAGAAATCGCCATCGAGCGGATCTGAGCGCGGCTTAGGAATGCTCCTCTGCCGCCGTGGCGGCGAGGGCGCGGTTATAGGCCTTCAGTGCATCGACGTGGAACAGCGCGCCCAGCAATTCGGGCGGCGCATCCGCGCTGAGGGTGACCACCGGGATGAAATTGGAATGGGTCTGATCGAACAGCGGCAGCGCGGCCTCTAGCGTGGCGCTGCCGTCGATATAGGTGCCCTTGTCGATCAAATCCCAACAGGCGTCTTCCGAGGCCGCGTCTTCATCATCGGGGCGGCGCATGATGCGGCCCACCATGAACATCGAGAGCAGATAGGCCTGCGGCCCTGCGGCCAGATGGATGCCGCGCCGCTCCATCTGAGTGAGGAAGAAAGACCGGTCGACCAGCCGGGAGGCCAGCGCGGTCGACATGCTGACGGCGACCATCACGGCCAGACCGGTCTGCCAGTCGCCTGTCATCTCAAACACGATGAGCGTGGTCGAGATCGGCGCGCCCAGCACGGCGGCGGCCACCGCACCCATCCCCGCCAGAGCGTAGAGCGAGGAAGAGCCCGAAATCTCGGGGAAGACACCGGTGGCAATGATCCCGAAGCCAAGGCCGGTCAAGGCGCCCAGCATCAGCGAGGGCGAGAACACCCCGCCGCCCATCCGCCCGCCAAGGGTGATCGCGACGGCGGCGACCTTGAGCACGGCAAAGATGATGGCCTCATGCAGCACCAGTTCGCCGACCAGCGCGCGGGAGGTCGTCTCATAGCCCACGCCGATGATATGCGGGAACCAGAGGGCGATGACGCCAAGGATCGCCCCCGCCACCGCCGGGCGCAGCCAGCGGGCAAGGCCGGTGCGCGCTTGCAAGTAGTTGCCGAAATCCTCGGCCCAGAAGATCGCGCGCATCAGCACGACCGACACCAGACCGCAGGTCAGCCCCAAAAGCAGGAAGGCGGGCAGTTCGACGTAGAATTGCACATCGCCAAGGCCGGGCAGGACGAATTCCGTCAGCCCGCCGAACTCAAGCCGGTTGATGACCGTGCCCGCGGCGGAGGCGATGACGATGGGGGCAAAAGCATGGACCGCGAAATGGCGCAGCACCACTTCGAGGGCAAAAAGCGCGCCAGCGATGGGCGCATTGAAGCTGGCCGAGACCGCCGCCGCCACGGCGCAGCCCAGCAGATCCCGCCCGGTGATCCCATCGGCCTTGATGAAGCGGCTGACCTTGGTCGAGATCACGGCGGCCAGATGCACCACCGGCCCTTCGCGGCCCGATGAGCCGCCCGTGGACAGGGTGATGAGCGAAGCCAGCGCCGAGGCGACCCCGGCACGGGTCTCGACCCTGCCGTCGTGCATGGCGGCGCCGAGGATCACGTCGCCCACGCTGCGTGCGCGCCCGTCGCGGGTGAAGCGGTGCAGGATCAACCCCACAAGCAGCCCGCCCAGGGTCGGGATCAGCACCACCCAATACCACGGCAGCCCGGCAAGGAAACTGTGCAGGAATTGCACATCGTCCGTGCCGTAAAGCGTGGCCTGCAACCAGTTGATACCCTTACGGAAAAACAGGGCGGCAAAGCCCGCGGCGATGCCCACCAGCAGCGCGATAAACCAAAATGTCACTTTGCCCGGACCGCGGGTGCGCAGCACCGTCCAGCCCTGTTTGCAGCCGCCAAGCGCCTGCTGAAGTTGTTGCGAAAAGAAAGCGTTATCTTGCGAAGGCATGGGACTAAGACCAGTTGAACCCTTTCTGTCTAGGGCAAGCTGACCTTGGGTAAAACCGCCATTTAAGAAGTCGTCGCGCCCTGTTGCCCGTTGAGCAATGCCTCCGCCGCCGCCCGGGCCGCATCTGTTATGGTATCGCCTGCAAGCATTCGGGCGACCTCATCGACCCGCTCTTCGGCGGCAAGGGGCGTGACGGTGGAGGTGGTCATGCCCTTTGTCACCGATTTCGCCACGCGCCAGTGATGCGTACCGAGGGCGGCGACCTGCGGCGAATGGGTGACGACCAAGACCTGCCCCTCGGCGGCCAGCACCTTCAGGCGGCGGCCCACGGCATCGGCGGTGGCGCCCCCTACCCCACGGTCGATCTCGTCAAAGATCAGGGTGAGGCCGGATTGCGTCTGGGTCAGACAAACCTTCAGCGCCAAAAGGAACCGGCTGAGCTCCCCGCCCGAGGCGATCTTGCCCAAGGGTCCGGCAGGCGCGCCGGGGTTCGTGGCGACGGTGAAAGAGACCGCATCGCGCCCCTCGGGGCCGGCGGGTTCTTCGGTCAATTGCGTCTGGAACACTGCGCGTTCCATCTTGAGCGGGGCAAGCTCGGCCGCCACGGATTTGTCGAGCTTGGCCGCGGCCTTACGGCGCGCCTCGGTCAGCGCTCTGGCCCGTTCGTCGTAAAGCGCCTGCGCGTCGCGAACGGCCTTCTCCAGCCCCTCCTGCGCTGCTTCGCCCGCATCGAGCGCGTCGAGCTTGGCGCGCAGCGTGTCGGCGAAACCGGCCAGGTCATCGGGCTGCACGTCATGTTTGCGCGCGAGGCCGCGGATTGCAAAAAGCCGCTCTTCGCAGGCTTCCAACTCATAGGGGTCGAACGACATGCCGTCGATCGCATCGGCCACACCGGACATCGCCTCGTCCAACTCCACCATGGCGCGGTTGAGCGCGGCAAGCGGGCCCTCCAGCGCGCCTTCGGCCTTGTCGGCCACCCCGTCCAGCCAGCGCAGCGCATCGCCCATGGCTGTCTCTGCCCCGCCTTGGCCCAACAGCTCATAGGCGTTGACCACATCACGGCGGATTTTCTCGGCGCCTTGCATCTGGCGGCGGCGGGTGTCGAGGGCGGCTTCCTCGCCCGCTTCGGGGTCGAGCTTGTCCAACTCGGCCACCGCGTGGCGCAGGAACTCTTCCTCGGCGGCGATGGCCTCGCGTTCGGCGGCAGCGGCGGCGGCGGCTTTGCGCGCGGCCCCGAGCGCGTGCCACGCCGCGCGCAGATTGGCAATCGCAGGGGCATTTCCGGCATAGTCGTCAAGGATGGCACGGTGGCCGCGTGGGTTCAGCAGGCCGCGGTCATCATGCTGGCCGTGCAATTCCACCAATGTCTCGGACAGGCGGCGCAGCACCTCACCCGAACAGCGGCGGTCATTGACCCAAGCGGTTTTGCGCCCGTCGGAGGTGTTGATGCGGCGCAGGACCAACTCATCCCCGGCAGGCAGTCCCGCCTCTTCCAGCACCACATGGGCCGGGTGGCCGGGCGGCAGATCGAACCAAGCGGTAACCTCGCCCTGTTCGGCCCCTTGGCGCACCAGATCGGCACGCCCGCGCCAGCCCAGAACGAAACCGAGCGAATCCAATAGGATCGACTTGCCCGCGCCCGTTTCACCGGTCAGCACGTTCAGCCCCGGCTGGAAGCCAAGCTCCAGCCGGTCGATGATCAGCATGTCTGAAATATCAAGTCCGCGCAGCATCTAAAACCGTCGGATGGGCGACCCCACCCCCCTTAAAGCCACTCGCCCTTGATGGTCTGGCGATAGGCCGCACCCAGCCAATTGTCTTTGTAGAAGGCAGGCGCAAGGCCGCGCCCGGTCAGCAGTTTGTAGCTGTCCTTATACCAGTCGGAGCCCCGGTAGTTGTGGCCAAGGATGGCCCCCGCCGTCTGCGCCTCATGGTTCAGGCCGAGCGACAGGTAGGCTTCGACCAGACGGTGCAGCGCTTCGGCGGTGTGGGTGGTGGTCTGAAAATCCTCGACCACGACACGGAAGCGATTGATCGCGGCGGTATAGTGATCGCGGCGCAGGTAGTAGCGGCCGATCTCCATCTCCTTGCCCGCCAGATGATCAAAGGCGAGGTCGAATTTCAGGATCGCGGAGCGGGCATATTCACTGTCCGGGTAGCCTTCGATCACGGCGCGCAGGGATTGCAACGCTTGGAAGGTCAGCCCCTGATCGCGGCCCACCTCGTCGATCTGATCGTAATAGCTCAGCGCCAAGAGATACTGCGCATAGGCGGCGTCGTCATCGGCGGGGTAGAAATCAATGAAGCGCTGCGCGGCGGAGCGGCTGTTGGGATAGTCCTGATCTTTGTGATAGGCGAACGCCTGCATGATCAGGGCGCGTTTGGCCCATTCGGAATAGGGATAGAGACGCTCGATTTCAGCAAAATAGAACGCGGCCTCACCGGGGTTGCTGTTGGTTAGCTCATATTCGCCGCGCTCGAAAATCTGCTCGGCCGAATAGGTTTCAAGCGGGATTTCCTGCGGGTTGAAGAAGTTCCCGTCAGAGCGCCCGTCACCACCGCCGCAGGCTGCCAATGTCGCGACCAGAAGCACCGCACTGATCGTCCGCTTGCGCGATCCCGCTACCGTCATGCCCGCACCCCTTGCATCGTCCAACCCATGGTCTTTGACCCTCTTGCGCATGTGACTAGCACAATAAACTGCGTTGCAAAACGCCCATTCCGCCCCCGTCCGCAACCGGCTGCGCGGCGGCGCATCGCTGGGTGAGGCTTGTCACTTCGGCTTAGTGAATACAAGGCATTGGCAGGGCGTTCAATGGCACTTCGCCGCCTAAGCGCCCTGCGCGTCGCGGTGCCGCTGGCCTGCCGCGGGATCAGGCAACCTGCGGGATTTCGTCCCAGATCAGACCAGAGCCGGGCAGCCGCGCCGTTTGCGCCGCATCGCAGGCCACCAGACGCACGGCATCAGGTGTCGCAAAGAGCGCGCGCAGCAGCGTGTTGGTCAGCGAATGACCCGCACGCTTGCCTTCGTAATGGCCCAAGAGCGGCGCCCCTGCCAGTGCCAGATCGCCAAGCGCGTCGAGCATCTTGTGACGCACCGGCTCATCCGCGTGGCGCAGACCGCCGGGGCTGACGACGGCATCGCCGTCGAAAACCACCGCATTCTCACCCGCTTCGCCGCCGAGGGCCAGACCATTGGCCTGCATCGCCTCCACATCCGCCTGACGGCAGAAGGTGCGGCTGTCGCAAAGTTCGCGTGCGAAAGAGCCGTTGTTCATCACCAACGACTTGCGCTGCTGCCCGATGGCGGCATCGGCAAAGTCGATCTCGAAGTCGATGCGCAGCGTATTGGCGGGCGAGATCGTCGCGACCGCGTCGCCATCCTGCACGGTGACGGTTTTCAGCACTTCGAAGGCCATCACGGGGGCGGCAAGCTGCCGCAGGCCGCGCTGCATGATGCCGCGCACGAAAGGCAGCGAGGAGCCATCGAGGATCGGCACTTCGGGGCCGTCGATCTCGATCAAAAGGTTGTGGATGCCACAGCCCGCCACGGCGGCCATCAAATGCTCGACGGTCGAGACCGACAGGCCGGTAGGGTTTTCCAGCTTGGTGCAGAGCGGCGAACGGTTCACCGCGTCCCAACGAGCGGGGATCAGACGGTCACCAACCGCCACATCGCTGCGCGAGAACCAAATGCCGTGATGGGCCGACGCCGGGCGCAGTGTCACCGTCGCAGGCAGACCGGAGTGCAGGCCTGTGCCAGTAAAACTTACCGCTGATTTGATCGTTGTCTGCACCGGGTCATCCTCAAGCTTCGAACATCTTCTTGTGTGTTGAACTCTGGATTAAGGGGCGGGTTCATTTTGCTCAACTCAATCTTTGCAACGGTCTGAAACATGCCCGTAACATTTGGGCGCCCGCGTGCCGACCTTGTTGCAAGCGCTTGTTCCAAAAAGAAAAAGGGCCGCCCCAAGGCAGCCCTTTCGTCATCTATTGTGATCAGTTCAGTTGGCCTGACGGCGCAGGAACGCGGGAATTTCGATGCGCTCTTGATCGGGATCGTTGTTTTCCTGCGGCTGCGGCGCGGCGGCAGAGGCGCGGGTTTGCACCGGCGGCTGCTGACGCGCCGGGCGGGCTTGCGCTTCACCTTCGGCGTGGCCGGTCATCCGGTTGATCAGGGAGTTGATGCCGAAACGGCTCTTGTCGCCCTGTTCACCCTGCTGCTGCTGCGCCTGACGGTGCTGCTCGGGCGCGGCCTTCTGCGCGGCGGCGCGCAGACGGGCCAGCGCTTCGGGGGACGGTGTGCCGGGGGTCGGTGCACGCGGTGCGACGAAGGCTTCGGGCTCAGCTTCGATGTTCTCTTCCTGACGCGGCTCGAATGCGGCGACCTCGGGCTGGTAGGCCGGTGCGGGCAGACCGTCGTCGTCTTCGACAACGTTCTCGTCCTCATACTGATCCTGCTCGCGCTGTGTCGACTGGAGGTCTTGGAACAGGGCGGCCTGCTCGACTTCCTGCGGCGCTTCGGCAGCGATGGAAGCGGCGACGGGCGCCTGCGCGGCAGACACCTGCGCCACATCGTCAACCGATACGTTCTGACGCAAAGGCTGGCTCATGGAGCGGCGCGGGACCGGGATTTCGGTGTTCACATCGGTGGCGTCGATGCCGGTGGCGACAACGCTGACGCGCATCAGGCCGCCAAGGCTTTCGTCCAGCGTGGAGCCAACGATGATGTTCGCCTCGGGGTCCACTTCCTCGCGGATGCGGTTGGCCGCTTCGTCGAGTTCGAACAGGGTAAGGTCCTGACCGCCGGTGATGTTGATGAGCACGCCCTTGGCGCCGCGCAGGCTGATTTCGTCCAGCAGCGGGTTGGCAATGGCTTTCTCGGCGGCTTGGATGGCGCGATCTTCGCCCTCGGCCTCGCCCGTTCCCATCATCGCCTTGCCCATCTCGTCCATCACGGCGCGGACATCGGCGAAGTCGAGGTTGATGAGTCCCGGACGGACCATCAGATCGGTCACGCCCTTCACACCTTGGTACAGCACGTCATCGGCAAGCGAGAAGGCTTCGGTGAAGGTGGTCTTTTCGTTCGCCAGACGGAAGAGGTTCTGGTTGGGAATGATGATCAGCGTGTCGACGACCTTTTGCAGCGTCTCAACGCCGTCTTCGGCCTGACGCATGCGCTTGGCGCCTTCGAATTGGAAGGGCTTGGTCACGACGCCGACAGTCAGCACGCCCAGTTCACGCGCGGCCTGCGCGATGATCGGGGCCGCCCCGGTGCCGGTGCCGCCGCCCATGCCAGCGGTGATAAAACACATATGCGCGCCCGCAAGGTGGTCGACGATCTGCTCGATGCTCTCTTCGGCAGCGGCGGCGCCGACAGAGGCGCGCGCGCCCGCACCCAGACCTTCGGTCACTTTGATGCCCAGTTGCACGCGGTTCTCGGCCTGCGCCTGTTGCAGCGCCTGCGCGTCGGTGTTGGCCACGACGAAATCAACACCGTCAAGTTGCTTTTCGATCATGTTATTGACCGCGTTGCCGCCTGCCCCGCCAACACCGAAGACGGTGATACGGGGTTTCAGATCATCATGTCCTGGCATTGAAAGGTTGAGTGTCATGTGCTGTCCGCCTGTCCAGTTGCCCGCGTCCCGCGGGGGTTTTTTCGACCAAATTTCCACAACCCTATCGGCCTAGGCGGAAAAGGTCACCTAAAAAACATCGTTTTGACGCTAAATATGGGCAGAAACTTGCCAGTTTCCGCCTTATCTCGGGCTTCTCACCCGATATTGGGGTCACCAGTTGTCTCTGAACCATTTCACCGCGCGTTTGAGCGAGCGGGAGGGGTAGCGATCGGCGGGAATGTCGAAATCCCACCATTCGTCCTGCGGATGCGCCGCGAAAAGCGCCAGCCCCACGGCAGAGGCGAAACCCGGCCCGGTCGCGGCCTGCGGCAGCCCATGCACGCGCAGCGGACGCCCCAGACGGACCTGCTGGCCAAGGATTTTGCTGGCCAGCCCATCCAACCCCGGTATCTGACTGCCCGCCCCGGTAAGCACAATCTGTTGGCTTGGCAAGTGGTCGAAACCGGCGGCATCCAGCCGAACGCGGACCTCTTCGAGAATCTCTTCGACGCGCGGGCGCATGATGCCGATCAACTCGGCCCGGCTGGCGGTGCGGCGGTCGTGTTCGTAATCCCCCGTCTCGCCGCCGATCTCGATCATGTCGCGGTCGTCCATGCCGGTGGCATGCACACCGCCGTAGAAGGTCTTGATCCGCTCGGCATTGGCCATCGGCACTTGCAGGCCCATGGAGATGTCGGAGGTGACGTGATCCCCGCCCATCCGCACCGTATCGGCATAGATCATATGTTTCTTGATAAAGATCGACAGGCCGGTGGTGCCACCGCCAAAGTCGATACAGGCGGCACCGAGCTCCTGCTCATCCTCGACCAACGCCGAGATGCCCGAGGCATAGGAGGAGGAGGCGATCCCCGCAAGTTCCAGATCACAGCGCTTGATGCAATGGGCCAGATGCTGCACCGTATCGGCGTCAACGGTCAGCATATGCATGTCCACCGACAGGCTGTTGCCCAACTGGCCGCGCGGGTCGGCCAGACCGGAGCGGTGATCCAGCGCGAAGTTCACCGGCTGAGCGTGCAGCACCTCGCGGCCCTCGCCATATTCCGGCACATCGCAGCCCGCCAGCACCCGCGCCACGTCTTGCTCCGAGACCGATTGCCCCTCAAGCTCGACCGAGGCGTCGAGCCCATAGCTGCGCGGCTCCCCGCCCGAGAAACATGCAATCACGTGATCGACGCGGATGCCGGCCATTTTCTGCGCAGCCTGAAGCGCGGTGCGGATCGCGCGCTCGGTCTCGCCCATGGCGCAAATCTCACCAAAGCGGACCCCGCGCGAGCGGGTGGTCGCCGCCCCGATGACCCGGAACCCAGACTGCCCGGCCAAAGACCCGATGTCGCCGCTGTCGCTATCAAGCCCCGCACCGTCAAAGCGCAGCACCAGACAGGCGATCTTGGAGCTGCCCACATCCAAAATGGCAACCACCCCGCGTTGGATCGCCAATTTGCGCATGTGCCGCATCGAACGCTGACTGTCGTATAGGTCCATCATTTCGTTACTGTCCCGAGTCCAATGGCCATCTTACTGGCCGGAAAGCTGCCTGATGTGCCACCATTCGCGGGTGGCATCTTCGTTCATTCTAAGGGTCGGTCTTGCCGCCAACCGCATGTCCACACGCGCCACGTCCCGCGTAAGAACCTCTTGCGCGCCTTCCAGCGCGATCACCCGTTCCAGCGCTTGCAGCGCGTTTTCTTCGGGCAACATGATCGTTTGATCGCGGTCCAGCACCACGTCCCAGCGGCGCTGACCGACGCGCACCAAACCGCGCAGACGGTCGCCCAAGACATTCGCGGCCCCGATCAGCTTGAGCGCCTCCGGCACCGCTTTGTCGGCCCCTGCCCCGGCGATCAGCGGCAGATTGGCGTGATCGCGCCGCGCTTCGATCCGTGCCACATGGGCACCGGTATTGTCCACCAGCGCCAGCCCCGTTTCACTGCGCCAGACGGCCACGGGCACGCGCGGGGTCACGTCGATTTGCAGCACGCCGCCGGGGCGGATGCGCACATTGGCCTGTTTCACCCCGTCGATATCGGTGATCTTCTCGCGGATCTGCGGCAGGTCGAGATCGAAGGAGGACAGCGGAAATTCCAGCGGCAGCGCGGTGCGGATTTCGGTCGAGAGCATGTCGCTCGCCCCGTCGATGGCCATAAGCTTGACCATGAACTCGGGCCGCTCTTCGATGCTGGCGCGGACATCGGCGATGGCCTGCACCACGGTGCCGCGCCGCTCTTCGTCCGCCATATAGATCGTGCCGGCCAGCAGGCTCAGCGTGAAGGGCAGCCCCACGCGCAGGGCAAAGCGGAACCCCGGTGTCAGCATCAACCGCTGCATCCGCCATGACCACCGCGAGGGGGCGGGATCGGCTTTGCCAGTTTCCGGGCGGCGGCGGATCAGCGATCGCATGAGGCATCCTCCACCATCCAGGCGCAAAGCTCAGGAAAAGAAATGCCGCAGGCGGCGGCCTGCTCGGGCGAGAGCGAAGTGGCGGTCATGCCGGGCTGGGTGTTGGTCTCCAACAGGATCAGCCCCTCGGCCCCCCGCGCCTCGTCCCAGCGGAAATCGGTGCGGCTGATGCCCTTGCAGCCAAGCGCCGCATGGGCGCGGCGGGCATAGTCGAAGCACAGATCGGTGATCTCTTGCGGCAGATCGGCGGGCACCACATGGCGCGAACCGCCGGGCTTGTATTTCGCGTCATAGTCATACCAGCCGGTGGTGATGATATCCGTCACCGCCAACGCCCGGTCGCCCATCACGGTGGTGGTCAGCTCACGCCCCGGCGCGAAAGTCTCGACCATCACCTCGGCGGGCATGTCTTCGGACAGTTGCGGCGGGCCGTTGTTTTCCTCGGCCACGAGGTAGACCCCAACCGAAGAGCCTTCGTTATTGGGCTTCACCACATAGGGCGGCGCCATGACATGGGCGGCCATCACATCGGCCTTGGGCGCGATGACGCTTTCCAACACCGGCAGCCCCGCGTGGCGGAACACATCCTTGGAGCGCTGTTTGTCCATCGCGAGAGCGGAGGCGAGCACGCCGGAATGGGTGTAGGGCAGCTTGAGCCATTCCAGCAGCCCCTGCACGCAGCCATCCTCGCCCCAACGGCCATGCAGGCAATTCAGAACGGCATAGGGGTTGAGATCGGCCAGAACGGCTGGAAGATCGCGGTCGGCTTCGACCTCGATCACATTATATCCGCCATGTTCCCGCAAGGCAGCGGCGCATGCACGCCCACTGGACAGGGACACCTCACGCTCGGCCGAGGGGCCACCCATCAATACCGCCACTGTCGGGGTCTGTCCGCTCGACTTACCCACCAAAGTGCCTCTTCGCCTCGGACCGTTTGCGGCCCCTATCATTGTTTTCTTTGCTTCTGCCGTGGCTTAGCTGCTGCGCCGCGGCTTAGCTTTGCGGCGCCGGATCACCCAATTTTTCACCGACGCGCTTAATTTCCCACTCTAGCCTTATACCGCTTGAAGCGTAAACCTTTTTTCGCACCTCTTCGCCCAATGTCTCAAGATCATGGGCCGTGGCGTCGCCGGTGTTGATCAGAAAGTTCGAGTGTTTCGGGCTCATCTGCGCGCCGCCTACGGTCGCTCCGCGCATCCCGGCATCGTCGATCACTTTCCACGCCTTCAGATCATGCACATCATCCGCCTTCCCGGTCGAGGAGAAGCCCGCCGGATTGCGGAAAGTGGACCCGGCGCTGCGGTCTTTCGTGGGCTGGCTCTCATCCCGTTTGGCAAGTTGCTCCTCCATCCGGGCGTGCAACTCCTCTGGCACGCCTCTGGGCGGCGCAAAGGTCGCCCCGATCAGCACCGCGCCGGGGGACAGGTCGCTTTGCCGGTAGCGGAAATTAAGATCATCTGCCGTGAGGGTCACCACCTCCCCCGCGCGGGTCACGGCCCGGGCCGAGACGAAATGATCCGCCGTGTAGCTGCCATAACAGCCCGCATTCATGCGCAACGCGCCGCCGATGCTGCCGGGAATGGTCCGCAGAAAGGTCAGATCCAGCCCCGCATCCGCCGCCTTGCGCGCCACATGAGCATCGAGCGCCGCCGCCCCCGCGGTCACCTGATCCCCGTCGATCTCGATCCCGTTGAAACCGCGGCCCAGCCGGATCACCACCGCCCGCAGCCCGCCGTCACGCACGATGAGGTTGCTGCCCACGCCCATGGGGAAAACCGTGACCCCCTGCGGCAGGCGGCGCATGAAGAGGCACAGGTCCTCCACATCGGCGGGTTGGAACAGGTAATCCGCAGGGCCGCCGACGCGGAGCCATGTCAGGTCGCTCAGGGCGCGATTTGGGGTCAGCCTGCCGCGCAGGTCGGGGATATTCAGCTTAATCATGGCGCCGGACTTAGCGCATTTGCACGGCAGGGCAAACCATCAAGAAGACGGCGGATCGACACGGCTCTCGCGCCAGCGTTTGGCCACCCGTCCCGCAAGCCAGCCCAGACCAAACCCGCCCACGGCATAGAGCAAGACCGAAAGCTGCGCCAAAAGCGCATGCGGCTCGAACACCCGCGCATCCAGCCCGAAAACCATCCATGTCGCATTGAGCGCAAAGCCGGTCGCCAGCACGAGAAAGAACCACAGCACACGGGCGCGAAAACCGGTCCAGATACAGGCGATCATCCAGACCGCAAAGACCGACAGCAGCGCCGCGAGGGTCGGGGTCAGGGTCATTCCGCCGGGCCTTTGACCCGGCCCGCGCTGCGGCGCAGCCAACGCGCGAGATAAACGACGGGCCAGCGCAGCACCGAACAGCCCCCCGCCAGCACCAGCAGGCCCAGCCACGGGCCGTGCTGCGCGGTAACGAAACCGACGATCGGGATGCCCAGGGCGATCAGCAGATAGGCGCTGCGCCAATGGGAATCTTTGCTCGGCGTCATGGCAAGGATATTGGCAATCACGAACCAGAAACAGGCAAGGATGAGAGACAGGCTCATTTCGGCAGCTCCGGCTTATGGCCCCGCAGCCGCGCCCAAAGATAGCGCAGCGGATTGCGGGACATCGACAGGACCGCCAGCAGCGCCAGAAGCGCATAGGCCCAAGACTGCGTCACACCGATGGCGACGATCAGCACGGGCGCGGCAATCAGCAGGACCGCCCCCGGCAGGTATTGAGAGCGCATTGGCAACATGGCCACGGTCACGGCGGCGAAGACCCAGAGGATCGACAGCCAGACGAGGGTCACGCGGCCGCCCCCTTGGCCGCGCGGAGCGCATCGGGCAGATCATTGGCCCAGCCGCTGATCGTGCCTGCCCCAAGGCAGACCACCATATCGCCCGGACGCGCCTCGCGCCGGACCAGCTGCGTCAGCGCCTCTGCATCCTCGACCGCATAGGCGTGGCGATGGCCGTGCTGGATCAACCCGGTGACCAGACCGTCACGGTCGGCACCGGGGATGGGCTCTTCCCCCGCGGCATAGACATCGGCGATGCCCACCACATCTGCATCGTTGAAACAGGCGCAGAATTCGTCAAAGTGATGGCTCAGGCGCGAGTAGCGGTGCGGCTGGTGCACGGCGATCACGCGCCCCTTGCTGGCCTGCCGGGCAGCTTTCAACACGGCGGCGATCTCGACCGGGTGGTGACCGTAGTCGTCGATGATGGTCACGCCGTCCACCTCGCCCACGCGGGTAAAGCGGCGATTCACCCCGCCGAAGCTGCCCAAAGCGTCGCGGATTTGCTCAAGCTTCATCCCAAGGTGCCGCGCCACGGTCACCGCCGCCAGCGCGTTCGAGACGTTGTGATCGCCGGGCATCGGCAGGGCGCAGTCTTCGATGACCATGTCTTCGGATTGTAGATGCACGTCGAAATGCGCCACCCCGTCTTTGTAGTGCAGCCCCACCGCGCGCACATCGGCCTGCGCATTGAACCCATAGGTCATCACACGGCGGTCCGTGAGTTTGCCCACCAGCGACTGCACCTCCGGGTGATCGGTGCAGCAGACCGCCAGCCCGTAGAAGGGGATGTTCGAGACGAAGTTCAAAAACCCCTGCCGCAGCGTATCGAAGTTGCCCCAATGCTCCATATGCTCGGGGTCGATATTGGTGACGATGGCGATGGTGGCGGGCAAGCGGTTGAAACTGCCGTCGCTCTCATCCGCCTCGACCACCATCCAGTCGCCCTGCCCCATGCGCGCGTTGGAGCCATAGGCGTGGATGATACCGCCGTTGACCACCGTGGGGTCGATGCCTCCGGCGACGAGCAATTCGGCCACCAAGGTGGTGGTCGTCGTCTTGCCATGGGTCCCCGCCACGGCGATGTTGGACTTGAGCCGCATCAGCTCGGCCAGCATCTCGGCCCGGCGGACGACCGGCAGGCCACGGCGGCGCGCTTCGTCCAATTCGGCATTGCCCGGCTTGATCGCCGAAGAGATCACGATCACCGCCGCGCCCTCGATATTCTCGGCCGCCTGCCCTTCGAAAATGCGCCCGCCCAACTCGGCCAGCCGCACGGTGATCTTGGTGGTTTTGAGGTCCGACCCCTGCACCTTGTAGCCGTGGTTCAAGAGCACTTCGGCGATGCCGGACATGCCGATGCCGCCGATGCCGACGAAATGGATCGGGCCGACATCGGTCGGCAGTTTGGTGGCGGCGGCGTTCATTGCGGGTGTTCCTCTTCTGCGGGGGTGAGCGTGCCTTGGGCGGCAAGCTGCTCGACCATATCGGCCAATGTCTCGGCCGCGTCGGGTTTGCCGACCGAAAGCGCGGCGCGCGCCATCTGCATCGCCCCTTCCGGCATCTCAAGCACGGCGAGGATCTGATCGGTCATGATATCTGGGTTGGCTTTGCGTTCGGGCACCATGATCGCGGCCCCGGCTTCGACCAAGCCGCGGGCATTGGCGCTTTGATGATCCCCCGCCGCGGCGGCAAAGGGGATCAGGATCGACGGACGCCCGATCACCGACAGGTCGGCCACGCTGGAGGCACCGGAGCGGCTGATCACCAGCTGCGCCTCGGACATGCGGCGGGGCACATCGTCAAAGAAGGGGCGCACATCGGCGGTGATGCCGGATTCAGCATAGTAGTCCGCCACCCTCTGGCCGTCTTCGTCGCGGGCTTGATGGCTGACACGGATGTTGCGGATCATGTTCATCGGCAGGGCTGCAAGTGCGGGCGGCACCACGTCCGAGAGGATGCGCGCGCCTTGGCTGCCGCCCATCACCAGTATCTCCATCGGGTAGTCGCCCGGCGGGATATAGGCCGATCCGGCACGGTCGAGCACGGCGGCGCGCACCGGATTGCCCACATGCCAGCCCTGCACGCCCTCGGGCAGTTTCGTGGGCCAGATGCCGCAGGCCACGGCGTGGACCCGTTTGGCAAAAATCTCATTCACGCGGCCCAGAATGCCGTTCTGTTCATGGATCATCCGCGGCAGGCGCAGCGCCCAAGCGGCGCCGAGTGCGGGGATCGACGGGTAGCCCCCAAAACCCACCACAGCCGAAGGCCGGTCGCGCAGCATGTTGAGGCCCGAGCGGACCACACCGGCGGCGATGCGGAAGGGCACCAAAGCCTTGGCCACCACCCCGCCTCGGGCAAAGGTGGCGCTGCTGATCTGGCTGATCTCGACCGCTTCGGGAAAGCCGCCGGTATAGCGCGCGCCGCGCGCATCGGTGCTGAGCTTCACCCGCCAGCCGCGTTTCAGCATCACCTCCGCCAGAGCCTGCGCGGGAAACATATGCCCACCGGTCCCCCCGGCGGCGATGATCAGCAGTGGGGCGGCCATCAGCGGCGGCCCCGGCCCAAAATATCGCTGATCTCACCCTGCGGGCGGGTCCGGGTAAAGGCCAACAGCATGCCCACGGCGATGCCACTGGCGATCACCGAAGAGCCGCCGTAGCTCACGAAAGGCAGGGTCATGCCCTTGGCGGGCAAAAGCCGCACTGCCACACCCATGTTGATCATTGCCTGTACTCCGAATGTGCAGGCCAGCCCGGTTCCGGCCAGCCGGATGAAGGGGTCACGCTCGCGCACCAGACGCAGCAGCGACCGGACGACCACGACAGTATATAGGGCAATAATGCAGACGACCATGATCAGGCCATATTCTTCGGCCGCGACGGCGATGATGAAGTCGGTATGCGCGTCAGGCAGCGACCATTTCACCTCGCCCTCGCCGACGCCAACGCCGAAAAGCCCGCCCTCGCGGATGGCGTTTGTGGCATAGCCAAGCTGGGTGGTCGGATCGACATCGACGCTGAGAAAGCCGTCGATCCGCCGGGCGAAATGTTCGGAATTGGAGTAGGCGAAGGTGCCCGCCAGAACGACGAGCCCCGCCATGCCGACCAGCAGCACCATCGGCGCGCCGGCCACGAAATACATCACGCCCCAGCCGAAAAGCACCAGACAGGCCTGCCCGAAGTCGGGCTGCATCGCCAGCATCAACACGATGGAGATACAAAGCGCGAAGGACCAGGTTTTGCCCGGAGGGCCGTTGATCTCGGTCGCGGCGGCCATCATCCATGCGGCGGCGACCATGAAACCGGGCTTCAGGAATTCAGAAGGCTGGAACGAAGCGAAGCCCAGCGAATACCAGCGCGTCGCCCCCTTGCCAAAATCGGTGCCGAAGAATGGCAATAGCGCCAGCGCCACGAAGGCCATCACAAAGCCCAGCACAGCCAGACGCCGCACCAGCACCGGGGACATCATCGAGGTCAGCAGCATCGCGATCAGCGCCAATCCGCCGAAGAATGCCTGCCGCTGCACATAGTGGAAAGCGTCAAAGCCGTTTTTCGCGGCCAAGGGCGGGGAAGCGGCCAGCCCCAAAAGCATGCCGACGGCAAAGAGGATCAACACGCAGGACAAGCCCCAACGGTCGACCGTGCGCCACCATTTTGGAAGGATCGGTTCACCATCCCGCACCGGGACCGCGCCATAGACCATCTCTGTCATGGGTATCTGCCTTAACTGCCTCAACGGCCCCTTTGCGGGGTCTCATCCGGGAAGAATAGCCCGAATTGTCATATGAAGCTAGTGCATTTCACCCCGCTAAGGCGGGCGGGGTCTGCGGGGCTTTGCCAAGCCCCGCTGCCGGGCGATCACCGCGCCCTTTCAGGTCGCACGCAATCAGGCGGCCTTATGGGTGCCGCGCACCGGGTAGCCCTTGTCGCGGATGAATTTGAGGCCGTTCAGCAGACCTTCCAACTCGGGCCGCGCGAAAGGCGCGTTCGAAATGTCGATGATCTGCACCTTGCCGTCACCGTTGATGACGAAGGTCGCTGGTTCGGCAAAGGGCCGGTCGGTCTCCTGCGGGCTGCGCGGGTCAGAGATGTAGAGCCCCAGTTCCGCCATCTGGTCGAGGCTCAGGTCATAGCCGATGGGCAGGGTCAGGCTGTCTTCCTCGGCCATGGCCTTGGCCTTCTCCTCGGGGTCGCCGGAGACGGCGATCACGTCGACGCCGATCTCATGGAACTGGCATTGCAGCTTTTCCAATTGCGCGAGGTATTTTTTGCAGATCGGGCAGTGCAGGCCGCGGTAGACCACCACCAATTGCCAATCCCGCCCCTCTTGCGGCTGGCCCAAGGTCAGCGTGCCGCCGCCGAGCTTGGCCACGTCCATCTTCGGAAAATCCTGTTCTGCGGTCAGTTTGGTCATTCTCTGCTCCTTTCGTCAGTTGCGTTGCACCCCAGCTATGGCGCCTTGGCAAAGCGGCAACCGGTCTCACGTCTTCTTGACCGGGGCCGCGCATTGAGGCAGAGCGCGCCCATGCAAGTCGATACAGCCATTATCGGAGCCGGTGCCGCGGGCATGATGTGCGCCGCCCATGCGGGCGGGCGGGTGCTGGTGGTGGACCATGCCAAAGCCCCGGGCGAGAAAATCCGCATCTCGGGCGGCGGGCGCTGCAACTTCACCAATATGTATTGTGAGCCGCAAGCTTTCCTCAGCCAAAACCCACATTTCGCCAAATCCGCTTTGGCCCGCTACACGCAGTGGGATTTCATCGAGTTGGTCGACCGTCACGGCATCGCTTGGCATGAGAAAACCCTCGGCCAGCTTTTCTGCGACACCAGCGCGAAAGAGATCATCGCAATGCTGCGCCGGTTGATGCAGGACGCCGGGGTCGATCTACAACTGAAAAGCAGCGCCAGCAATTTCGCGAAGGTCGATGGGCAGTTCAGCTTCGACCTGCAAACCCCTGATAGGTCGGTGA
The DNA here is from genome assembly GCF_043557345.1 of Sulfitobacter sp. 1A12157. NCBI lineage: Bacteria > Pseudomonadati > Pseudomonadota > Alphaproteobacteria > Rhodobacterales > Roseobacteraceae > Sulfitobacter > Sulfitobacter sp. 1A12157. Next base: position 113,013 of record NZ_JBIFFV010000005.1, on the reverse strand, counting down.
AAGTCACGGCCCGCAACCTCGTGATCGCCACCGGGGGCAAGTCGATACCCAAGATGGGCGCGACCGGGATCGCCTATGAGATCGCGCGCCAATTCGGGCTGAGCGTCACCGATACGCGGGCCGGGCTGGTGCCCTTTACTTTTGCCGAAAGCCGCTTTGCCCCTCTGGCTGGGGTGGCCACCCCGGCGCGGGTCACGGCCGGAGAGATCGCGTTTAACGAAGCACTGCTCTTTACCCATCGCGGCCTCTCTGGCCCTGCCGTCTTGCAGGCGTCCTCCTACTGGCGCGAGGGGGAGCCGATCACCGTGAACCTCGCCCCCGAAGGCACCCTTCTGGACGCGCTTCGCGACCAGCGGCAACGCGCGGGGCGGCGGAACTTCACCACCGTTCTCGCGCAGCACCTGCCCGCGCGGCTGGTGGAGCATTTGGGGCAGGCGTTCGACCTGTCGGGCAATCTGGCAGATTGGTCCGACGCGCGGCTTTCCGCATTCATTCAAGGGATCGAGAACTGGCAGCTTCACCCCGGCGGCACCGAAGGCTATCGCACGGCAGAGGTCACTTTGGGCGGGGTCGATACCGAGGGCCTATCCTCCAAGACCATGGCCGCGAAAAAGGTGCCGGGGCTTTATTTCATCGGCGAGGCCGTGGATGTGACCGGTTGGCTCGGCGGCTATAACTTTCAGTGGGCGTGGTCTTCGGGCATGGCGGCGGCACGGGCGATTGCGGGCTAGGCACCGCCCTACTCCGCCAGCACCTTCTGCACCTGCGCCACGAAATCCTCGCCGCGGCGCTCGAAACTGTCGTATTGATCGAAACTCGCCGCCGCCGGGGCCAGCAGGACGACATCGCCCTCTTCTGCCTCTGCCGCCGCCCGCGCCACGGCCTGCTCCATCGTGCCGCAGACTTCGGTCTCTGCCGTGAGTTGCATGGCGAAATGCGCCGCTTCGCGCCCGATCACATAGGCTTTGCGGACCGATCCTTGCGCCTCTGCCAGCCCCTTCAGGCCGCCCTCTTTCTCAAGCCCGCCGCAGATCCAGCGGATATTCTTGAACGCCGCCAGCGCCTTGGCCGCGCTGTCGACATTGGTGGCCTTGCTGTCATTGACATAGCGCACGCCATGCGCCTCGGCCACAGTCTGGCTGCGATGGGGCAGACCGCCGAAACTGTGGAACGCCGCCTCGATCACCCGTGGGGCGAGGCCGAGTGCCCGGCAGGCGGCATAGGCGGCGCAGGCGTTCTGGTGGTTATGCGCGCCCGGCAGCCCTTGAATGCCGCGCAGGTCGATCGCGCCGACCTGTTTGCCGCGCCGATATTCGCTCAAGAACCCTTTGCGGGCAAAGACATGCCAGCCGGGGCCGGTGAGCTTGCTCTCGGCGCTGATGCGGATCACACGGTCGTCGCTCGGCCCCTCGCTGAGTTGCCCGGCAAGGAAGCGGCCCTCGGCCTCATCCACGCCGATCACCGCGCGGTCCGGCCCGCCCTCGGCAAAGAGGCGGCGCTTCGCGGCATAGTAGCCTCCCATCCCCGCATGGCGGTCCAGATGGTCGGGGCTGAGATTGGTGAAGACCGCCACATCCGGCGTCAGCGCGCGCGCCAGTTCGGTCTGGTAGCTGCTAAGCTCCAGCACCACGACCTCCCCGTCCACGGCGGGATCAAGGTCAAGCACCCCGCGCCCGATGTTGCCCGCCAATTGGCAAGGCCGCCCGACATGCTCAAGGATGTGGTGAATCAGCGCCGACGTGGTCGATTTCCCATTCGACCCGGTCACCGCCACCACCCGCGGGGCCACGTCGTAGTGATCCCATGCCAGCGTGGCGAAGCTTTGGAAAAAGAGGCCGATGTCATTGTCCACCGGCACCCCTGCGGAAAGCGCCGCCGCCACCACCGGGTTCGGCGCGGGGTAGAGATGCGGGATGCCGGGGCTGACGATCAGCCGGGCGATCTTGTCCAAGGCACCGGGGGCGTTGAGATCGACACAGGCGAAGCCTTCCCGCTCGGCCCGCGCCCGTGCGGCGGGGTTGTCGTCCCAGCAGCTGACCTTGGCCCCGCCCGCTTGCAACGCGCGCGCCGCACTCAGGCCCGAGCGGCCCAATCCCAGCACCGCCACGCGTGCGCCTTCCAAGCCCTGTACTGGAATCATCTGCAATCCCCTGCTACCCGTTGACCCCAGAATGGGGGCATGATGCGCCCATCACAAGCCAGAGGCCGCCGAAGATGTCCAGCCCCGCCAAACCTGACCTTGACGATGTGTTGCCGCGCCTCAATGCCATGATGCGCGAGGATGACCACTGGGGTGACGTGGCGGCCTATATCCCGCAACTGGCCAAGGTGGACCCGGCGCAATTCGGCATCGCCGTGGTGACGGCGGATGGCAAATGTCATGTGGCGGGCGATACGCAGGTGCCCTTTTCGGTCCAGTCCATCACCAAGGTCTTCACATTGGCCATCGCCCTTGGCCGCTCGGGTGACCAACTGTGGCACCGCGTGGGGCGGGAGCCTTCGGGCCGGGCCTTCAACTCCATCGTGCAGTTGGAGCAGGAACAGGGCCGCCCGCGCAATCCCTTCATCAACGCGGGTGCGATTGTCACCACGGATGAAGTCTTGGGCAACCGCGAGCCGCGCGAGGCGCTGGCCGAGATCCTGCGCTTCGTGCGCGAAGCGGCGGGGACGGACGACATCCACATCAATGACACTGTCGCCGCGTCAGAGACCGATTTCGGCCACCGCAACTTTGCGCTGGCGCATTTTCTGGCGAGCTACGGGAACCTCATCAACGCGCCGGAACGGACGCTTGGCACCTATTTTCACCACTGCGCGATGGAGATGACGGTGGAGCAGCTTGCCATGGCGGGCCGTTTCTTGATCGAAGCCCCCGATGTGCCGCGACTGGTGGCCCCCAGCCGCATCCGACGGCTCAACGCGCTGATGCTGACCTGCGGGCATTACGATGGCTCAGGCGATTTCGCCTATCGCGTGGGCCTGCCGGGCAAATCCGGTGTGGGCGGCGGCATTCTCGCCATCGTGCCGGGGCGGGCCAGCATCGCGGTATGGTCCCCGGGGCTCAACCGCTATGGCAACAGCCAAAAGGGCACCGAAGCACTGGCCCTTTTGGCGCGTCATATGGATTGGTCGATCTTCTAGATTACTTTGCGACTAAGCCGTTCAGTACGCTGATTACTGTAAAAGTGCTTGCAAGAGATGCAACAACAACCGCGCCCTCCATGCTGTATTTAACTATCGCGTTTCTCTCGGTATCCTGATGAATGTGACTAACTGCTGAAGTAACCGTTCCCAAAAAATGCCAAAGACTAAAGAAACCAAGCGCGGAAATACCGAACCAGCCCAATACATATGAGGTAGGGTCAATATCCCAGCCATTCGTTGCTGTGTGTGCGTGTGCGGCCAAAACTGTAGTTGCAGCAAGCGCGTTCGACTTAAGAATGGAGTCAGCAAAAAAATCGACTACTTCAGTCAAAGTAGTTTTGTCGGGGTCTTTCAATTTAGCGCACCTTCAGCGTCGCCAGCCCCAGCAAGGCAAGGATCAGCGAGATGATCCAGAAGCGGATCACGATCTGGGGCTCGGCCCAGCCCTTTTTCTCGTAGTGGTGGTGGATCGGCGCCATCAGGAAGACCCGCTTGCCGGTGCGTTTGAAGTAGAGCACCTGTACGATGACCGAGAGCGCCTCCACCACGAAGAGCCCGCCGACCACCGCCAGCACCAATTCGTGCTTGGTGGCCACTGCGATGGCGCCCAACGCCCCGCCAAGCGCCAGCGAGCCGGTATCGCCCATGAAGACGGCAGCGGGCGGCGCGTTGTACCACAGGAACCCGAGGCCGCCACCGAAGAGACCGGCGGTGAAGATCAGGATCTCGCCCGTGCCCGGAACGTAATGCACGTCGAGATATTCGGTGAAGTCGACGCGGCCCACGGCGTAAGCGATGACGCCAAGCGCACCGGCGGCGATCATCACCGGCATGATGGCGAGGCCATCGAGCCCGTCAGTCAGGTTCACCGCATTGGCCGAGCCGACGATCACGATGATGGCGAAGGGCACGAAGAGCACCCCGAGGTTGATCAGCGTGTCTTTGAACACCGGCAGCGCCAGTTGGTACTGCAACTCTGCCGGATGGTATTGCGCTGCCCAAAAGCCCGCGATGCCCGCAATCAGAAAGCCCAGCAAAAGCCGCAGCTTACCCGGCACGCCATCGGTGTTTTGCTTGCTGACCTTGGCGTGGTCGTCGGCATAGCCGATGGCGGCGAAACTCATGGTGACGAATAGCACCAGCCAGACGAAAGGATTATCGAGCCGCGCCCAAAGCAGGGTCGAGGTCAGCAAAGCCCCCACGATCAGCAGCCCGCCCATGGTGGGTGTGCCCGCCTTGGCGAAATGCCCCTCTGGGCCGTCATCGCGGATCGGCTGGCCCTTGCCCTGCCGCTTGCGTAGCACTTCGATCAGCGGTTTGCCGAAGATAAAGCCGAACACCAATGCCGTCAGAAATGCCCCGCCCGCGCGGAAGGTGATATAGCGAAACAGGTTAAAGAAATCGCCGCCATCCGACAGCAGCGTCAACCAATAGAGCATATATCGCGTCCTAACTCATCATGTGGGGTGAATCGCCGATCAGGCGGTCGGGACCGGATGGCCCATTTTGCGGATGGCGTCAACAATACCGCCCAGCTTCATCGAAAGCGACCCTTTGATCAGCACGACATCGCCGGAATCGAGCCTTGCGCGGAGTCCTTGCAACATCTCTTCGGCGGTTTCCGTCCAATCGCCGCGCTGATGTTCGGGCAGATTGTCGTAAAAGGCTTTCATCAGCGGGCCGACGCAATGCACCACGTCGAGCGCGCGGGTGGCATCGAGTTCGGCGAGACCCGCGTGCAGCGCCACGGCCTCGGGGCCGAGTTCTTTCATATCGCCGACAAAGGCGATCCGCCGCCCTTTGCTGACGCGCCCGATGTCATGGGTCACTTCCGAGGCGGCCAATACCTCAAGCGCCGCGGCCATGGAGGTTGGGTTCGCGTTATAGCTGTCGTCGATCAATTCCAACGCCAGGTAGGTGTCCACGGGATCGAGCTGGATACGCTCGCGCACCCCGCGCCCGGCATAGGGCGACCAGCGGCCCAGCGATTGCACGGCCAGCGCCCGATCCGCGCCAAGCGCCTCGGCCACAGCCAGCGCGCCAAGCGCGTTCATCGCGAAATGCCGCCCCGGCGTGGCGATCTTGAAGATCAGCGGCGCGCCTTCGACCTCGGCCTGAGCGACGGTGGCATCGCCCTGAACCTTGACCTCGCCCAGCTTGTAGTGATGGCCCGCTCGACCAAAGGTCGTCTCGCGCAGGCCGCGCTCCAGCGCTTTATCCAAGACAATATCACTGTGCTCGTGGTCGGCGTTGATCACCGCCACGCCGCCCGGCTCCATCCCGTCGAAGATGCTGGCCTTTTCCACTGCGATGGCGGCGACATCCTTGAACGCTTCGAGGTGGACGGCGGCGACATTCGTGACCATCGCGGCGTCGGGGCGCGCCTGTCGGGCAAGGGGGGCAATCTCTCCGGGGTGGTTCATGCCGATCTCGATCACCGCGTAATCGGTATCGCGCGGCATCCGTGCTAGTGTCAGCGGCACGCCCCAATGGTTGTTGTAGCTGTCGACGCTGGCATGGGCCTTTCCCTGATCGCCAAAGATCGCCAGCAGCATTTCCTTGGTCGAGGTCTTGCCGACGCTGCCGGTCACCGCTGCCACCTTGGCCTGCGGGCCAAGCCGCGCGCGCCCTGCCCGGCCAAGCGCTTCGAGCGCCTGCTGCACGTCCTTTACGATCAGCAGCGGCGCATCCTTGGCCACGCCCTCGGGGATATGGGTCACGAGCGCAGCAGCGGCCCTTTTGTCGAGCGCTTGCGCCACGAATTCATGCCCGTCCCGCGCGGCCTTGAGTGCGACGAAGAGATCACCGGGCTGCAGGGTCCGCGTGTCGATCGAGATACCATCGCAAGCCCAATCGCCCTGCGCGCGGCCCCCCGTGGCCTCTGCCGCTTCGCTCGCTGTCCAAAGGCTCATGCCAGTCTCCCGTCCAGTGCCGCCACGGCCACGCTGGCCTGTTCCACATCGTCGAAAGGCAGCACGTCCTCGCCTACGGTCTGCCCGGTCTCATGCCCCTTGCCCGCGATCAGCAGCGCGTCGCCCGGCTCCAGCGCATCCACCCCACGCAGGATGGCTTCGGCCCGGTCGCCGACTTCCCAAGCCTCGGGCGCGCCGCCCAGCACGGCGGCCCGGATGCTCGCGGGGTCTTCGCTGCGCGGGTTGTCGTCGGTCACGATGACCATATCCGCATTCTCTGCCGCCGCCTGCCCCATCAAGGGCCGTTTGGCGCGGTCCCGATCACCGCCCGCGCCAACGATGGTGACGAGCCGCCCCATGACATGCGGGCGCATGGCGGCGAGGGCCGTGGCCACCGCATCGGGCGTATGGGCGTAATCGACGAAAACCGCCGCGCCATTGTCGCGGGTGGCGGCAAGCTGCATCCGGCCCCGCACAGTGGTGAGATGCGGCAGCGTGTCAAAAACCTCCTGCGGGTCGGCGCCGCAGGCGATGACCAGCCCTGCGGCCAGCAAGACGTTATCGCCCTGAAAACCGCCGATCAGGTTGAGCCGCTTTTGATAGGTCTTACCGCGCCAGCTAAAGCGCAGGTCTTGGCCCGTGGCATCGAACCGCTGGCCTTGCAGATGCAGATCGCCCCCGTCGCGGCCCACTGTGATCACTTCACAGCCCCGCGCGCGGGCGATGGCCGCGATGTCGACGCCTTTTTCATCGTCGATATTGACCACCGCCGTGCCGTCTTCGGGCAGGACACGGGCGAAAAGCGCGGCTTTGGCGGCGAAATAGGCCTCGAATGTCTCGTGATAGTCCAGATGGTCTTGGGTGAAGTTGGTAAAGCCCGCCGCCTTGAGCGTCACCCCATCCAGTCGCCGCTGGTCGAGCCCGTGGCTCGACGCTTCCATCGCGGCATGGGTGATGCCATTCGCCGCCGCTTCGGCCAGCGTGCGGTGCAGCGTGATCGGCTCGGGCGTGGTATGGGCCAAGGGGGCGGCCCATGCGCCCTCCACCCCGGTGGTGCCGAGGTTCACGGCAGGCAATCCCATCTCTACCCAAATCTGACGCACGAAGGTCGAGACGGAAGTTTTGCCATTGGTGCCCGTGACCGCGATCATCGTGGCGGGCTGGCCGCCGAACCATAGCGCCGCCGTGCGCGCCAGCGCCTCGCGTGGGAGGTCAGAGACCACCAGCGCGGCATCCGAGCCCGCCAGTTCCTCGGCGGCGAGTTTGGCGCCCGCCGCATCGGTCAGCACCGCCGCCGCGCCCATGCGCAGGGCGTATTGAATGAATGCCGCCCCATGCACGCGGCTGCCGGGCAGAGCCGCAAAGAGCGTGCCCTCGCGCACCTCGCGGCTGTCGACCGCGATGCCGGTGATCATGGGGTTGGCCCCCGCCCGCGCGGTCAGCCCGAGAGAGGAAAGGGGTACGGCCCGGTCGGTCATAGGAATGTCTTTTCAGTTGCTGCTGGTCAGCGTTAGCACAGCGTCGTTCATCGGTTCAACAGCGGGGCGCAGCCCCAGCAGAGGCGCGATGCGGCGCACCATCTCGGCGGCCACGGGCACGGCGGTCCACCCGGCCGTGCGGCGCGGTTTCGGGCCCGAGGTCTCGACCGGTTCGTCCAGCGTGACGATCAGCACATATTTCGGATCGTTGATTGGGAAGATACTGGCAAAAGTGTTGATCACCTTATCGTCGTAATAGCCGCCCGTGGGCTTGGGCTTGTCGGCGGTGCCGGTCTTGCCCGCGATCTGATAGCCCGGCACCTCGGCAAAGCTGGCCGTGCCATCGGTCACCACCTTGCGCAGCATCATCCGCGCCTGCGCGGCGGTCTCTTCGGACATGACCCGGGCGCCGAGTTGCGGGGCGGATTGCTTCAGCAGCGTGGGCTTTACCGCGCGCCCGCCATTGGCGATGGCGGCATAGCCCGCGGCAAGGTGCATCGGCGTGCTGGATAGCCCGTGGCCGTAGGAGATCGTCACGCTCGACAATTCGGTCCAACGGCTTGGCAAGAGCGGCTTGCCGCCCGAGGCTTCGACGATCTCAAAGGGGGTGGGCTCAAAGAAACCGAGGCTTTTCAGGAACTCCTGCTGCCGTTCGATACCGATTTCCAGCGCCATGCGGCCCGTGCCCCGGTTCGAGGAATGCACGATGATGTCGGCAACGCTCAGCTTGCCGTAGTTCTTGTTGCGGAATTCACCGATGCGGAAGCCGCCAACCTTCATCGGGCCGGAGGTGTCGATGATCGTGTCGGCGTTGAACAACCCCAGTTCCACCGCCTGTGCAGCGGCGAAAATCTTGAAAGTCGAGCCCAGTTCATAGACCCCCTGCACCGCACGGTTGAACAGCGGGCTGTCGGAGGCATCGCCTTGGGTCAAGGGCCGGGGCCGGTTGTTGGGGTCGAAGTCCGGCAGGGAGGCGACCGAGATCACCTCGCCCGTGTGCACGTCCATCAGAATGCTTGTGGCGCCCTTGGCGTTCATCAGCTTCATGCCGCCATAAAGCACCCGCTCCGCCGCGGCCTGCACGGTAAGGTCGAGCGACAGTTCCAAGGGTTTGTTGCCATTGGCCGGGTCGCGCAGGTAGTCGTCGAAATATTTCTCGGCCCCTGCCACGCCGATCACCTCGGCGGCATGGACACCTTCCTTGCCATAGCTCGCCCCGCCCAGCACATGGGCCGCAAGCGCGCCATTGGGGTAAAGACGCATGTCGCGCGGCGCGAACAAAAGCCCCGGATCGCCAATGTCATGCACCGCCTGCATCTGTTCGGGGCTTATTTTCTTCTTGATCCACAGGAACTTGCGCTTGCCTGTGAAATCCTTGATCAGACGCTCTTCTTTCAGGTCAGGAAAGATTTTGACCAGCTTTTTCGCGGCCATCTCAGGGTCGATCATGTGCCGCGGCTGCGCATAGAGCGCGTGGGTCTCGAAATTGGTGGCCAGCAGGTTGCCGTTCCGGTCCGTGATATCCGCACGCGAGGCCGAGATCACGGCCCCCGGCGCATGGCCGCGCGGCTCGGAAGGCTCGGACATCGCCAGCAGCCCCATCCGCCCGCCAATCACGGTGAAGGCACAGAGAAAGCAAACCCCCAGCACCAGAAGCCGCCCCTCGGCGCGCATCCGCGCCTTGTCGCGCATCTGCTCGTGGCGGATGCGCTTGTTCTCACGTTCGATCGCGTCGGGGTTCTCCCCTTTCTCGCGGGCGTCGAGGATACGGGCCAGCGGGCGCAGCGGGGTGCGGATCATTCGAAGTCCTCCTCGGACTCATCCGCGCCGGTGAGCGCGTCGTAATTCATCGTCGAGACTTCCACAGGATCGGTGATCGGCAGCAGCTCGGAGGGCGGCTGCGGATAGGCGACCTGATCGACCTGACCGAACTGGCCGGGATGCAGGGGCAGCAGGCCCAGACGGTCAAAGTTCAGATCGGCCAGATCGCGCAGCCGGTCCGGGCGGTTCTGGAAGGCCCATTCGGCGCGCAGCACAGCCAGACGGGCATGGGTGGCGCGGATATTGGCATGCAGCCTGTCGGCATCGCTCAGTGCCTGCTGGGTCGCGTAATTCTCGCGGTAGGCCCAGAAGGCCAATCCAACCACGGCAATGGTGGTGAGGATATACATCACCGTGCGCATCACTCAGATCCCCCTGACCATCGGCATGCCGATGGTTTTCGCGTCAATCTCACCACTGGGCGCATCGGTGCGCGTGGCCACCCGCAGCTTGGCCGACCGGCTGCGCGGGTTCTCTTCCAATTCCTGCGCATCGGGGCCGATCGCCTTGCGGGATTTCAGCGTGAACTGCGGCGGCGCCTGCTCAAGCGCGGGAGCGAAACGGTTGGCATTGCCCCCGGCCCCGGCCCGCGCGGTGAGGAAGCGTTTGACCATCCGGTCCTCGACCGAATGGAAGGTCACCACCGCCAGTTTCCCGCCCGGCTTCAACGCCCGTTCAGCGGCCATAAGCCCCTGAAAAAGTTCGCCATATTCATTGTTCACCGCAATTCGCAGCGCTTGGAAACTGCGGGTTGCCGGGTGGCTCTGGCCGGGCTTGGCGCGCGGCAGGCAGCCTTCGACCAATTTCGCCAATTCCAGCGTGGTGGTGATCGGCGCCTCTTCGCGGGCGCGGACAATCGCCTTGGCGATCCGGCGCGAGGCGCGCTCTTCACCGTATTGAAAGAGGATATTGGCGATCACCTCTTCCTCGGCCTCATTGACCAGATCGGCAGCCGAGGGGCCATCTTGGCTCATCCGCATGTCGAGCGGGCCATCTTTCATGAAGGAAAAGCCACGCTCCGCCTGATCGAGTTGCATGGAGGAGACACCGAGGTCCAGCACCACACCATCGAGGTCTTGGGCATATTCATCCATGCGCGAGAAGACGCCCTGCTGCATGGTGATCCGATCGCCGTAGCCCCCGGCCCATGCCGCCGCCATTTCAAAGGCCAGCGGATCGCGGTCGACGGCCACCACACGCGCGGCACCGGCCTCTAGCAAGCCACGGGTGTAGCCGCCCGCGCCAAAGGTGCCATCGAGCCAGACCCCTTCCACGGGCGCCACGGCAGATAGGATCGGGCGCAGCAGAACGGGGGTGTGAGGGGCAGATGGATCAGAGGCAGCAACCATTCCCTCAGATCTCCATATCACCATCGAGGAACGAGAGCGGATCGACATCGTCGGGCAGTTCCTGCTGCCAGGCCTCTTCCTCGGTCTCGTAGGTTTCGGGCTTCCAGATCTGGAAGGTGTCACCGGCGGCGATAAAGAACGCCTCGCCATTGAGTTCGATCTTGTTGCGCAGCTTGGCGGGCAACACCAAACGACCAGTCTCATCTACCGTGGTCGGGAAAGACTGGCCGTGGAACAGACGCTGAAGCGCCTTGCGCTGCATGGAGCCGCGCGGCATGCGGTCGATCTTGGCGTCGACCTCTTCGATGGCTTCCATGGTGTAGCATTCAAGGTAGTTGCGGCGCTGATCGCCATAGACGATGACCAGCTCGGGATTGTCGCCGTTCTTCCAGTTCGGGTCGCCCGCCTCCAACACACGCCGAAAAGAGGCTGGGATAGACACCCGCCCCTTCGTATCGACCTTGTGGTGGCTTTCGCCTCTGAACCTGCGGCTCACTTGTTGTCCCTGCCTCTTGCGCCTTTGCGCTTAAACTCGTTATTCGCCTCGCTCCCCTGCCTTGGAAATGGAAACGGCGGGTTGATCTGCTGCCACTGATCAACCCGCCGCCCACGTCCCGCAGCTTGGCGGGGGAAGTCCGACTGCGCGCGCCACCTGGGGGGATGTCTGCTCGCTCGCGCGCCGGATCTCTTTGGTCTGATGAAAGCGAGGTGCCTGTATGAAACCTGCTAGGTTTTGATTTATTTTGGGGTCGTTTGCTGCCCCGTGTCCCGTTCTCATCCGATGCATTAGGGATGCCATGGGAATTGATGGGCGTCTACATTTTTTTTGGATTTCCGCCCAATATTTTGTTTTGCACAGGCTGTGAGAACAACATCTGGTATAACTTTCTCGGCGGAAAATGGCTCAATTTGAGTTCTATCCGCCTCCCAACACTATATCTTGTTAACGAATTGCGACCTGCACAATATCCCACAGTTTCCCACTAAAATTTGCTCACATAGTTATCCACAGGACGTGTTCGTTGCCTGTTCCGCCGATTGCGCGAAGTGCTCCCCATTTGCGCCCCATTTCCCATAGCTGCGAATCGGCCAAGACCCCCAAGAGAGCAAGGGGCGCCCATGATTTCCCAGACTTCCCATGCATTCCCGCGACTTTTCCCATGCCCTCCCAGCGGCCCATGCTTTCCCAGAGGCTGGAACCCTTCTGTCAGCGATATCTTGTCCTTTCGGGCCACGCAGGCCATGTATTGGCGCGAAACGGAGGGAGTGCATCATGATCCAAGCCACGGCTCTATTTACCCACGCGCTGAACATGCTGTTTCACGCGCCTTCAACCACGCTGCGGGTGATCCTGCCCGCGGTGCTTTGGGTAATGGGCGCCGCTGCAGCGGCGGGCCTGCTGGCGGGGGATGCGCTAGGGGCGATGGATCAGGTGATCGAGAACGCCGCCCCGCCGCCTGCGGGTCAACTTCTGATCCTGATCGCCTGCGGGCTGACCGGCATCCTTGGCTATGCGCTGATGGCCATCCTTTGGCACCGCTATGTCCTGCTGGATCATGACGAGGATGACCTACGTCCGGGCCTGGGGCTGTTCTGGGCCTATGTCTGGCGGGCCATCGTTTTGGGCTTCGTGCAGTTTCTCGCGGCCCTTCCCATCGGCCTTGCCATGCTGCTCTTGGGCGGGCTGACCGGGTCGAGCCCGGCGGCGCTGATGTTGATTGGATTGGTGGCGGGGGTGGCTTTCCTTTGGCTGGCGCTGCGGCTTAGCCTCGTGCTGCCCGCCGCCGCTTTGGGCCACGTCATGTCGGTGCGCGACAGCTGGCGCGCGACCGAGCCTTTGGCCGGCACGCTTTGGGCGCTGGCCGTCTTGCTGGCGGTGGTGAACACACTGCTCGGCGTGATCGCCAGCATGTTGCTGCCTGCCGACCCCGGCCTGCGGCTGATGCTGGATTCCCTGCTCTATCTTATAGAGGGGCTGGTTTTTGTCTCGATGCTGACAACGCTTTATGGCCACCTGATCGAAGGGCGCGAGCTGGGCTAACCGCCCGCGCCGCCCCCGTCAGGCCATGCCACCGTCGACCAAGCCCTTCGCGAGCCGGGCATAGGCATCGGCCATCGGCCCCTCGCCCGCGGCGACCGGCGTGCCGCTGTCCCCGGCCAAACGGGTATCGAGATCAATCGGCAGACTGCCCAAAAGCGGCACACCCATCTTCTCGGCCTCCGCCGCCACACCACCATGGCCGAAGATCTCATGCTGCGAACCGCAGTCCGGGCAGACGAACATCGACATGTTTTCGATCAGGCCCAGCACCGGGGTCTTCAAGGTGGCGAACATGTCGAGCGCCTTGCGCGCGTCGATCAGCGCCACGTCCTGCGGCGTGCTGACCACGATGGCGCCCGAAAGCTCGGACTTGGTGCAGAGCGTCAGTTGCACGTCCCCGGTCCCGGGCGGCAAGTCGACGAGGAGCACGTCAAGCTCGCCCCATTCCACCTGCCCCAGCATCTGCTGCAGCGCGCCCATCAGCATCGGCCCGCGCCAGACCACGGCCTTGCCCTCTTCCAGCATGAAGCCGATCGACATCAGGGTCACGCCATGGGCTTGCAGGGGGATGATCGTCTTGCCGTCAGGACTGGCGGGGCGCTTGTTGACCCCCATCATGCGCGGCTGGCTGGGGCCGTAGATATCGGCGTCGAGCAGCCCCACCTTGCGGCCCGCGCGCGCCAGCGCCACGGCGAGGTTGGAACTAACGGTGGATTTACCCACACCGCCCTTGCCCGAGCCGATGGCCAGGATGCGCTTCACGCCCGAGGGTTTCATCGGCCCCTCTTGCGGCTTGGGATGCCCGCCGATCTTGAGACTGGGCGCTTTCGGTGCGGGGCCATGCGCGGTCAGCGCGACCGACACACCACCCACCCCCGGCAGATCGCGGACCACCTGCTCTGCCGCGTCGCGCAAGGGCGCCATTTGGCGTGCGACATCGGCATTGGGCGCTTCGATGACGAATCGCACCTTATCGCCTTCGACCACCAGCGCGCGGACCAGATCATGGGAAAGCAGGCTTTTGCCATCGGGCAGTTGCACCCGCGCCAGCGCCGCTTCGACTTCTGCTTTGGTCACAGACATGCGCAAATTCTCCTCTATTAGGGCTTCTGAAATGGCAGGTTCTGCGCCAAGCGCAAGGGGACGGCCCTTTTTGCATAGGGAACAGGCGCAATGCCCAAGGATTACGCAGGGGTACCATGTTTTTGCCGCATAGCAGCATTGCAAAAAGAAATATTGTGCACCCGCAGCAATTAGCGCTAACTTAGGGTCATAGGCAGGGCCAAGCGCCCCGCTTTCGGAAAGACCAGACACATTCCTCCTCCTCCCGAATGTGTCTGATTTTACCAAGACTTGGATGCATCCACTCCTCCTCCCGGATGCAGCCGAGTTTGGAAAGACCAGACGCCTCCATCCTCCTCCCGGATGTGTCTGTTATTGGCGGCGACATCTACCTCCTCCCAGATGTCGTCGCCCCTTTCCCCTCCCCTTATATGACAGTTTTATGACCCTTCGCCATCTTGCCGCGCGGGCAAAACCGTTTTTTAACAACAAGTTGCGCCACTCATAACCTATGCGCTTTCTGCATAGCGGCATTGACTTTATGCCCGTTGTGCAAATGCAGAAAGGGCGTAAATAGCGGGCAACGAGATGATCAACAGATGAAAAAAGAGGCGCCGAAATGGCTTACATGAACACAACGACCGCAAACACAACTTCCGTCTTCGCCCGTATCGGCGGCGCATTCGAAGCACTGGCAACCCGCTACAAACAGCACCGTCTGTACCGTGAAACTTTCGACGGTCTGAGCGCGTTGAGCAACCGTGAGCTGGCCGACCTTGGTCTGAGCCGTTCCGAACTGCGCCGTGTGGCATGGGAATCTTCCCGCGGCTAAGCAGAGATAGAGATCGGACGCCAGAACCCCTCCCTGTTCTGTCGTCTGAAAGCCGGGGTGCGCGTCACCTTCCTCCTCCCTGAATGAGGCGGACCCCGCAAGGAGACCCGAAGCCGACCCTCCCTCGACACTTCGGGCCGACATAGAAACGGCGGCACCTTCCTCCCAAGGTGTCGTCGTTTTTGTTTGTAAGGCCTTGTTAGGCAGGCTTTTGACAACCCACCGCAGGATTTAATTTAGAACGGTACGTCTTTCCCGCCGGTCAAGAACCGCGAGACGACCTTCTTGGTCCCGGCTTTTTCGAAAGCGACTTCCATCTTGTCGCCTTCGATGCCGATCACTTCGCCATAGCCGAATTTATCGTGAAAAACGCGCTCACCCATCTCAAAGGCGGCGACCGCTTGCATGTCGATCGTGACATTGCGGCTTTCGCGCGGCTGGCTGGTGCCCCGCGCCCCACTGCGCGATTGCAGGCGTTTCCAACCCGGTGAATTATAGACATTTGCGCTTGCCGCACGGTCATGCAGGTCCGATTGCGGCATGGCCGCGCCAAAGCCACCGCCGTAAAGCCCCGGCGGGGTCAGCACATCCACATGTTCTTCGGGCAGTTCATCAATGAAACGCGACGGCATCGCATTTTGCCATTGGCCAAAGACCCGGCGATTGGCGGCGAAAGAGATCGTGCAAATCCGCTCTGCCCGGGTGATGCCGACATAGGCCAGCCGCCGCTCCTCTTCGAGCCCTTTCAGCCCGCTTTCATCCATCGAACGCTGCGAAGGGAACAGCCCATCTTCCCAGCCCGGCAGGAAAACCATGGGGAATTCCAATCCCTTGGCCGCGTGCAGCGTCATGATCGAGACCTTCTCGCCATCGCCCTCCTGCTCATTATCCATGATCAGGCTAACATGTTCGAGGAAGCCCTGCAGATTTTCGAAGCCTTCTAAGGCTTTGACCAGCTCCTTGAGGTTTTCCAGCCGCCCCGGCGCCTCGGGCGTTTTGTCATTCTGCCACATGCCGGTGTAGCCGCTTTCGTCGAGAATCATCTCGGCCAGTTCGACATGGGACACCTCGGGCGGGCCGTAATCCACCCGAAGCGGCGCGACGCCATCGTCAAGCACCGCGTCGTCTTCGCTGATTTCGATCCGCGGACCTTGCAGCATGGACGACCAACGGTCGATCCCGTCGATCAAAAGCCGCAGTTGCGCCGCCCCTTTGCCGCTGATCCCGCCATGCGCCAAAAGGATTCGCGCGCCTTCGACGAGGTTCACCCCGTGATCCCGCGCCGTGCGCTGAATTTTCTGCTGTGCCTTTTCGCCCAGACCGCGCTTGGGCGTGTTCACGATCCGCTCGAACGCCAGATCATCGTCAGGGCTGGTAACCACGCGGAAATAGGCCATCGCGTCGCGGATTTCCAAACGCTCGTAGAACCGCGGGCCGCCGATCACCTTATAAGGCAGGCCAATGGTCAAAAACCGGTCTTCAAAGGCGCGCATCTGGTGGCTTGCGCGGACCAGAATCGCCATATCGTCAAGCGAAAAAGGGTCGAGCCCCCTTGTGCCGCGCTGCGCGGATTCGATCTCATCCCCGATCCAGCGCGCCTCTTCCTCGCCATCCCAATGGCCGATCAGACGGACCTTTTCGCCCTCGGTCTCTTCGGTCCAGAGGGTCTTGCCCAAGCGCCCCTCGTTGCCCGCGATCACGCCCGAGGCAGCGGCGAGGATATGCGGGGTCGAGCGGTAATTCTGCTCTAGCTTGACCACATGGGCGCCGGGGAAATCCGTTTCAAACCGCAGGATGTTGCCCACTTCAGCCCCGCGCCAGCCATAGATCGACTGGTCATCGTCCCCCACGCAGCAGATGTTCTTATGCCCCTGCGCCAAGAGCCGCAGCCACAGGTATTGGGCCACGTTGGTATCCTGATATTCGTCGACGAGGATATATTTGAACCAGCGCTGATACTGCGCGAGCACATCCGGGTGCGCTTGAAAAATCGTCACCATATGCAGCAGCAGATCGCCGAAATCGGTCGCGTTCAGTTCGATCAGACGGCGTTGATATTGCGCGTAGATTTCCGGCCCGCGATGATTGTACGCCCCGGCATCCGCGCTCGGAATCTTGTCCGGGGTCAGTGCGCGGTTCTTCCAGCCGTCGATGATCCCCGCCAGCATCCGCGCGGGCCAGCGCTTGTCGTCGATCCCTTCGGCGGCGACCAATTGTTTGAGCAGGCGCAGCTGGTCATCCGTATCGAGAATCGTGAAATTGCTTTTCAGCCCCACCAATTCCGCATGCCGCCGCAGCAGCTTGACGCAGATCGCGTGGAAGGTGCCGAGCCATGGCATCCCCTCGACCTGCTGGCCGAGCATCTGGCCCACGCGTGTCTTCATCTCGCGCGCGGCCTTATTGGTGAAGGTGACCGCCAAAACCTCATGCGGGCGCGCGCGCCCGGTGTTGAGCAGATGCACGATTCGCGCCGTCAACGCCCGCGTTTTGCCGGTGCCCGCCCCGGCAAGCATCAGCACGGGGCCATCCAACGTCTCTACCGCGGCCCGTTGGGCGGGGTTCAACCCCTCTAGATAGGGCTGCGGACGCGCGGCCATGGCGCGGGCGGAGAGAGAGGCGCCCTCAAAGGCGTCCATTTCGTCAAAATCACTCATGCCCGCAATCTAGCGCGTCCGGGATACGAGATAAAGAGACGTTCCTCAAATGTTCCTTCGAAAGATATTCAAGTCCCGATTTGGCACGGCTGCGGGCAAAACCGGCTGAATTTAAAATGCGTGGGAAATCTTTACCCGTTGATAAGGCTTTGGCGGCAATGTGCTGCCATAACGATAAACGAGAGGAACCGCTCATGTTCAGAAACGATGATACTTCGGTACTGCGCCGAGAGATTGACCGGTTCAAGCTGCCGATGTTCATTGCCGAATTGAACGCGGACAGCGGGCATTTCGAACTTTTGGCCCTCAACACCGCCCATGAGGCGCATAGCGGCATGGTGATGAGCGAGGTGATAAACCGCCCCCTGCACAGTTTCATGCCCCATGAGGAGGCCGAGGCGGTCAATGAACGCTATGCGCGCTGCGTCTCGAATGTGGGGCAAATCCGCTATCGCGAGATGCTGCATATGCCGCGCGGGCCGCTGATTTGGGATACCACGCTGCATCATGTGCAATCTTACCGCGGCCTCGACCGGGTGGTGGGCAGCGCCATCGTTGTAGAGCGGGTGCAGCGGGACAACCGCGATACCCTCGCTTTTGAGGATGTGCGCTATTTCGCGGCGACATCTTCGTTCAAACTCGAACAAATCTCGACGGTGCTGGATGCCGCCGAAAAGGGGCTGATCGATCCGGCGAAGCTCACCGGGTCGGCGGGGATGCTGGCCGGGCTCTGCCGCGCCATCGACAGCACCATGCAAGAGCTACGCTCGATCGCGCAGGAACGGCTGGACGCCGAGGCCAATCCGACCGTTCACCTGATCGACATGGAAGGCACCGCCGCCAGCGAAGGCGACGAAATCGAAGCAGCCATCGCGGCGCTTGTGGATATGGCGGACAACCTACCCACACCGCCGGGCCGCAAGGTAAGCGAGGCCGCACCCCTCGCCCGCTCGGCGTTCCGTCAGTAGGGCTCCGGCGCCCGACCAAGACGGCAGCACTCTCAACCTATTTCCGACGCAGCCGCACCATCTGGACAAACCGCAACCCTTTGGCGCAAATGCCGCCATGGACCTACATGCAACCTACCCCGCCCTTTCGGACCTTCGCAGCCGCGCGCAGTCGCGCCTGCCTAAATTCGTTTGGGAATACCTTGATTCCGCCACCGGGACGGAGGCCACAAAACACCGCAACCGCGCGGCCCTAGACCGCGTCGGGCTGATGCCTTCGGTGTTGCACGGCGAATTCACCCCTGACCTCAGCGTCGATCTGATGGGACAAAGGCTTCCCCTGCCCTTCGGCATGTCCCCCTTGGGCATGTCCGGCCTGATCTGGCCCGATGCCGAAGCCCATCTTGCCCGCGCGGCGGATCGCGCCGGCATCCCCTTTGGCCTGTCCACCGTGGCCGCGACCTGCCCGGAAGATGTCGCACCCCATTTGGGCGCGCATGGTTGGTTCCAACTCTACCCGCCGCGTGACCCGGAAATTCGAACCGATATGCTGGCGCGGGCCAAGGCTGCGGGTTTCTCCACTTTGGTCCTGACCGTCGACGTTCCGGTCGCCTCGCGCCGTGAGCGGCAGACCCGTTCTGGCCTGACCAGCCCGCCCAAACTGACCCCACGGCTGATGGCGCAGGTCGCGATGCGCCCAGCTTGGGCGATGGGCATGGCGCGCCGGGGTCTGCCGCATATGAAAATGCTCGACAAATACACCGAAGGCACGGCCACCGCGAACCTGCCGCCCACCGCGCATGTGGGCTATCTGCTGCGCACCGCGCCCGATTGGGATTATCTGCATTGGCTGCGCGAACATTGGGAAGGGCCGCTGGTGATCAAGGGCGTGCTGCGCCCCGAAGACGCCACGAAGATGGAAAAGGCCGGGGCCGATGCGATCTGGGTCTCGAACCACGCAGGCCGCCAGTTCGACGCGGCCCCCGCCAGCGCCGAGGCGCTGCCCGCCATTCGCGCCGCCACGAGATTGCCCGTCATCTTTGACAGCGGCGTTGAATCGGGTCTCGACATTCTGCGCGCCTTCGCGCTCGGCGCGGATTTCGTCATGCTGGGCCGGGCCTTCCACTTTGCCCTCGCCGCCCTTGGGCCGCGCGGGGTCGATCACCTGATCGATGTGCTTGCCCGTGACTTGACCGCCAATATGGGACAGTTGGGCGCGCGGAACCTGCGCGACCTCCCCGCCCCCTTTGATCTCTCGCCGCTCTGATCGGAAAGCTTTCAGAAATGTGTCAAAGACGGTCACAGCCCTCTTGCGCTGCACCGCAGCATCCCTAAGCTGCCTTTAAAACCAGCAGGGGAGACCAGCCAGTGACCGATTTCAAAAAAATCCTGATCGCGAACCGTGGTGAGATCGCGATCCGCATCATGCGCGCCGCCAATGAGATGGGCAAGAAAACGGTTGCGGTCTACGCCGAAGAGGACAAGCTGGGGCTGCACCGTTTCAAAGCGGATGAGGCCTATCGCATCGGTGAGGGGCTCGGCCCCGTCGCGGCCTATCTCAGCATCGACGAGATGATCCGCGTGGCCAAGGCGGCGGGCGCCGATGCCATCCACCCGGGCTATGGCCTGCTGTCGGAAAACCCGGAATTCGTCGATGCCTGTGAGAAAAACGGCATCACCTTCATCGGCCCGCGGGCCGAGACGATGCGCGCCTTGGGGGACAAAGCCTCAGCCCGCCGCGTCGCCATGGCGGCGGGTGTGCCGGTCATCCCCGCCACCGAAGTGCTGGGCGAAGACATGGACGCGATCCGCGCCGAAGCAGCCGAGGTCGGCTACCCCCTGATGCTCAAAGCCTCTTGGGGTGGCGGCGGGCGCGGAATGCGGCCGATCATGTCCGAAAAGGAACTGGAAGAGAAAGTCCGCGAAGGGCGCCGCGAGGCCGAAGCCGCTTTCGGCAATGGCGAAGGCTATCTGGAGAAGATGATCCTGCGCGCCCGCCATGTCGAAGTGCAGATCCTCGGTGACAAACAGGGCGACATTTACCACCTGTATGAACGCGACTGCTCGGTCCAGCGCCGCAATCAAAAGGTGGTTGAGCGCGCCCCCGCCCCCTATCTGAGCGAGGAGCAACGCGCCGAAATCTGTGAGCTTGGCCGCCGCATCTGCGCCCATGTGAATTACGAATGCGCGGGCACCGTCGAGTTCCTGATGGATATGGAAACCGGCAATTTCTACTTCATCGAGGTGAACCCCCGCGTGCAGGTCGAACATACCGTCACCGAAGAGGTCACGGGCATCGACATCGTCCGCGCCCAGATCCTCATCGCCGAGGGCAAGCCACTGGCCGAGGCGACGGGCAAGGCACGACAAGAGGACATCACCCTCACCGGCCACGCGCTGCAAACCCGCGTCACCACCGAAGACCCGCAGAACAATTTCATCCCCGACTATGGCCGCATCACCGCCTACCGCTCGGCCACCGGCATGGGCATCCGGCTCGATGGCGGCACGGCCTATGCGGGCGGGGTCATCACGCGCTATTACGACAGCCTGCTGACCAAGGTGACGGCCAAGGCGCCGACGCCCGAGATGGCCATCGCCCGCATGGACCGCGCCCTGCGCGAGTTCCGGGTGCGCGGGGTCAGCACCAACATCGCCTTCGTCGAGAACCTGCTGAAACACCCGACGTTTCTGAACAACGAATACACCACCAAATTCATCGACGAGACGCCCGAACTGTTCCAGTTCGAGCAGCGCCGCGACCGCGCGACCAAGGTGCTGACCTATATCGCCGACATCACCGTAAACGGCCATCCAGAGACCAAGGGCCACGCCCTGCCCGCCGCCCATGTGCGTGACCCGAAGCCGCCCGTGCTGCGCGGCGAGCCGCAGATGGGCACTCGTAACCTCTTGGAACAAAAGGGCCCCGAGGCGGTGGCCGAGTGGATGGGCCAGCAGCGCCAACTGCTTATCACCGACACCACCATGCGCGATGCGCATCAATCGCTCTTGGCCACGCGGATGCGCAGCCTCGATATGATCAAGGTGGCCCCCGCCTATGCCGCCAATCTGCCGCAGCTTTTCTCGGTCGAATGCTGGGGCGGGGCGACTTTTGACGTGGCCTATCGCTTCTTGCAGGAATGCCCGTGGCAGCGCCTGCGCGACCTGCGCGCGGCCCTGCCCAATGTGATGACCCAGATGCTGCTGCGCGCCTCTAACGGGGTGGGCTATACCAACTACCCCGACAATGTGGTGCAAAAATTCGTGGCCACGGCGGCCAATACCGGCGTCGACGTGTTCCGCGTGTTCGACAGTCTCAACTGGGTTGAGAACATGCGCGTGGCGATGGATGCGGTCGTAGAATCCGGCAAGATTTGCGAGGGCACGATCTGCTACACGGGCGACATCTTTGACCCGGACCGTGCGAAGTACGACCTTCAGTATTACGTCAATATGGGCAAGGATCTGAAAGCCGCCGGCGCGCATGTGCTGGGGCTGAAAGACATGGCAGGCCTGTTGAAACCGGCCCAGGCCCGCGCACTGGTCAAGGCGTTGAAATCCGAGGTCGGTCTGCCGATCCATTTCCACACCCATGACACGGCGGGCAGTGCCACGGCCACCATCCTCGCGGCCTCTGAGGCGGGCGTCGATGCGGTCGACTGCGCGATGGATGCGCTTTCGGGCAACACCTCTCAGGCGACGCTCGGCACCGTGGTTTCGGCCCTGCAACATACCGACCGCGACACCGGGATCGACATGAAGGCCGTGCGCGAAATCTCGGATTACTGGGAGGAAGTGCGCGGCCATTATGCGGCCTTTGAGACCGGGATGCAGGCGCCCTCCTCCGAGGTTTACCTGCACGAAATGCCCGGCGGCCAGTTCACGAACCTCAAGGCGCAGGCCGCCTCCATGGGGCTGGAAGACCGCTGGCCCGAGGTGGCGCGCACCTATGCGGATGTGAACCAGATGTTCGGCGATATCGTAAAGGTCACGCCTTCGTCCAAAGTGGTGGGCGACATGGCGTTGATGATGGTCTCCCAAGGGCTGACCCGGGCGCAGGTCGAAGACCCGAATGTCGATGTCTCCTTCCCCGACAGCGTGATCGACATGATGCGCGGCAACCTCGGCCAGCCGCCGAATGGCTTCCCGGCGGGCATTGTCAAGAAGGTGCTGAAAGGCGAGACGCCGAACACCGAACGCCCCGGCAAACATCTGGCCCCTGTCGATCTTGAGGCCGTGCGCAAGGAACTGTCCGAGCAGTTGGACGGCATGCAGATCGACGACGAAGACCTCTGCGGCTACCTGATGTATCCCAAGGTTTTCCTCGACTACATGGGCCGCCACCGCGTCTATGGCCCGGTGCGCACCCTGCCCACGCATACCTTCTTTTATGGCATGGAACCGGGGGCAGAAATTTCGGCCGAGATCGACCCCGGCAAAACCTTGGAAATCCGTCTTCAGGCCGAATCTGAGGCCGGAGAGGATGGCGAGGTGAAGGTCTTCTTTGAACTCAACGGCCAGCCGCGAATGATCCGCGTGGCGAACCGGCTGGTCAAGGATGCCACCGTGCAGCGCCCCAAGGCCGAGGCAGGCAATCCCGATCACATCGGCGCGCCGATGCCGGGGGTCGTGGCTTCCGTCGGGGTGAAAGCGGGGCAGCAGGTCAAGGCGGGCGACCTGATCTTGACCATCGAAGCGATGAAGATGGAGACGGGCCTCCACGCGGAACGCGATGCGGTGGTAAAGGCCGTGCATGTGCAGGCCGGTGGCCAGATCGATGCGAAAGACCTGCTCGTCGAGTTAGAGTAAATCACCCCCTGGCGCGGCCCCCTGCCGCGCCCCCACAAGGAGCGAGCCGATGCACCTTTCTGCGATAACCCTGATCGTCCCCGACTATGACGCCGGCATCGCCTTTTACTGCGGCGTCATGGGGTTCGAACTGACCGAGGACGTCGACCAAGGCCGCAAACGCTGGGTCCGCGTCACCCCGCCCGGCGCCGAGACGGGGTTCGTCCTGGCCCGGGCGGACGGAGAGGCGCAGCGCGCCGCCATCGGCAATCAGGGTGCGGGCCGTGTTTGGTTGTTCTTGAAGGTTAAGGATTTCGCGGCGGAATTTGATCGGCTGACCGCTGCGGGCGTGACCTTCGAAGAAGAACCGCGTCATGAGCCCTATGGCAAAGTGGCCGTTTTTCGCGACCCTTTCGGAAACCGCTGGGATTTGCTGGGCGGTTGACCCCTCCCGCGGCTCCGCGCCGCATTGCCATTACCCGGCCGGCCGCTATCTTGGCTCTTGACTGAGCCTGAGCGATCCCATGCCCTACGAATGGACAACCCCGCCCCGTGCCAACCCGCAGCAGATGCGCCTTTGGCCGCATCAATCCCTGCCCGCGCGCGGCTTTGCGGCCTTCATGCTGGCCAGCTTTACGCTGGCGATGATTCCGCTTTTCGCCATGCTCGGCACCGCCCTGCTTTGGGGGCTGCTGCCCTTCGTGCTTTTGGCTTTGGGGGCGGTCTATTGGGCTTTGCAGCACAATCACCGCACCCGCCAGATCGAAGAGGTGCTGACCCTCGACGACACCACGGCGCGGCTGGTGCACACCACCGCCAAGGGCGAGGTCAAGGATTGGGACTGTAACCGCTACTGGACCCAGGTGAAGAAGTACGACGATGACGGCCCCGTGCCGCATTACGTCACCCTACGCGGCGAGGGCCGCGAGGTTGAGATCGGTGCCTTTCTCAGCGAAGAAGAGCGCATCGCGCTCTACGACGATCTGGCGCGTCACCTGCGGAACTGAAAAGGGCCAGACCTTGCGGCCCAGCCCTCTGTTTTTTTTTCAACTCAATCGCGGCTCAGCTCAAGCGGTCTTTGATGACCGGGCCCACCGCGCCGAAATCCATCTGGCCGGTATACCGCTCTTTCAACAGCCCCATGACCTTGCCCATGTCGCGGATCGAGGTCGCGCCGACATCGGCCACGGCCTTGTCCACGGCGGCGGCGGTTTCGGTGACGCTGAGCTGCCTTGGCAGGAACTCTTCGATCACCTCGACCTCCTCGCGCTCGCGCTCCGCCAAGTCCAGCCGCCCGCCCTCTTCATAGGCGCGCGCCGATTCCTGACGCTGTTTGGCCATTTTGCTGAGGATGCCCAACACCTCGGCATCCGACACGCCCTCATCCTTGCCATTGGCCCGGGCGGCGATGTCCTTGTCCTTGATCGCGGCATTGATCAGCCGCAGCGTCGAAAGCCGGTCCGCCGCCTTGTCTTTCATGGCCTGTTTCAAAGCATCCGAGATGCGCATCCGCAATGACATGGTGGTTTCCTGTGTTTCGCTAAATCCAAGGGTCGCAGCTTACCTGCTCTCTCCGCGCGGAGCAATGGGGGGCGACCATAGGTAACCCCCTGTTCTGAAACGATATCTCATTTCCCTCCCCCTATTGACCCCGCGCCCGCGCGGGATTAGGTTGCCACCCGTTTACCCGCCCCTTTCTGCCCGGAGACTGCCCCATGTCCGCGCCCGCTCGCCCACGCCCAACCGCCTGCCTTGCCCTTGCGGATGGATCGATTTTCTACGGCATGGGGTTTGGCGCGACCGGCCAGACCGTGGCGGAGTTGTGCTTCAACACCGCGATGACCGGCTACCAAGAGATCATGACCGACCCGTCCTATGCGGGCCAGATCGTGACCTTCACCTTCCCGCATATCGGCAATGTCGGCACCAACCCCGAAGATGATGAGACGGGCGATCCGGTCACCGCGGGCATGGTCGTCAAATGGATGCCCACCACGCCCAGCAGCTGGCGCAACATTCAGCCGCTGTCGGATTGGCTGGCGTCGCGCGGGCGCATCGCCATCGGCGGTGTCGACACCCGCCGCCTGACCCGCGCGATCCGCCAGCAAGGCGCGCCGCACGCCGCCCTCGCCCATGACCCGGATGGAAACTTCGACATCGAAGCGCTGGTCGCCGCCGCGCGCGATTTTGCCGGGCTCGAAGGGATGGATCTGGCCAAGGACGTGACCTGCGCCCAGACCTATCGCTGGAACGAGATGCGGTGGGCATGGCCCGACGGCTACGCGCCCCAGACCGAAGCCAAGCACAAGGTGGTCGCCGTGGACTATGGCGCGAAACGCAACATCCTGCGCTGCCTCGCCTCTGCGGGCTGCGATGTCACCGTGCTGCCCGCCACTGCGACCTATGAAGACATCATGGCCCATGAGCCCGATGGCGTCTTCCTCTCCAACGGTCCGGGCGATCCGGCGGCGACGGGCGCCTATGCCGTGCCGATGATCCGCGAGGTTCTGGACAAAACCGATCTGCCCGTCTTTGGCATTTGCCTTGGCCACCAGATGCTTGCACTGGCGCTTGGTGCGACCACGGTCAAGATGAGCCACGGCCACCACGGCGCCAACCATCCGGTCAAGGATTACGACACCGGCAAGGTCGAGATCACCTCGATGAACCACGGTTTCGCGGTCGACGGCCAGTCCCTGCCCGAGGGCGTGCGCGAGACGCATGTCTCGCTCTTTGACGGGTCGAACTGTGGCATCCGCGTCGATGGCCGCCCGATCTGGTCGGTCCAGCACCACCCCGAAGCCAGCCCCGGCCCGCAAGACAGCTATTACCTGTTCGAGCGGTTCAGCGAGGCGATGGCCGAGCGCAGCGCGTAAAATTTTCTACATGCACTGATTGCACAGGCGACTTTTAACACTCGATTAACGGTCGCCTGCCAGTCTCATTCCGGAACCTCGACGGGGCACGGAATGAGCAACCTTCGCCTGAAACTCTCAGCGCCGCGGATGGCCACCGCGCCCGCCCGCCGGATGCGGTTGGGCGAGCATTTGATCGCCGCAGGGGTCATTGGCCCGCGCGATCTGCTGCACGGGCTTGACCTGCAGCGCCGCATAGACGCCCCTCTGGGCGAAGTTTTGGCCACCGAAGGCTTGATCGCCCCCGATGACATCGTCAAAGCGCTCGCCCGCCAACATGGCGCCCAGCCGGTCGACCTCGACCGCAGCCCCTGCGATCATCGGCTTGCCGCTCGGATACCCGCGCATTTGTGCCTGCAATTCGAGGCCGTGCCATGGCTGGAACTGGGGGACCGGCTTTTCGTGGCCAGCGGTCGCCCCGCTGAATTCACTCAGCTTTGCGATGCCTTGGGGCAGCGGGGGAAGACTCTGGTACTGGTCGTCGCCGATGCCAGACAGGTACGAACCCAGATCGGCAGGCTCTATGCTGCCGAACTGGCGGAACGTGCCGTCACCCGCGTGGCGGATGCGGAAAGCTGTCGAAACTGGGGGCTACGCAGCCTCAAGCGGCGGTTTGCCTTGCGGGGTGTTTTGCTGTCGCTCCTCGGCCTGTTGGTGCTTTTCCCCTCCGCGGTCCTTGCCATTGCGCTCCTCTGGGGCGCGCTTACCCTGCTGCTGACCAGCGGGCTCAAGGCCACGGCCCTGTGGGCCGCTCTCGCCCGGCCCAAGCCCCCCCGGTCACCGCCGCATTTGCAAGAGAGTAAGCGATTCCGCCTGCCCCAAGTCTCGGTCCTCGTGCCCCTGCTGCATGAGGAAGAGATCGCGCAGGCGCTGATCGCGCGGCTTTCGCGGCTCACCTACCCGAAATCGCTGTTGGAGGTGGTTCTGGTCCTCGAAGCGAGTGACAAACTCACCCGTGCGACCATCGCCCGCACCCCCCTGCCGCCATGGATCAGCGTGATCGAAGTGCCCGACGCCGGGGCGCTCAAGACCAAACCCCGCGCGCTGAACTACGCGCTTGATTTCTGCCGCGGCAGCATCATCGGCGTTTGGGATGCCGAGGACGCGCCGGAGCCGGACCAGATCGAACAGATTGTCACCCGCTTTCACAACGCACCCGAAAATGTCTCTTGTTTGCAGGGGGTTCTGGATTTCTACAACAGCCGCGGCAATTGGATGGCCCGCTGCTTTTCGATCGAATATGCGACGTGGTGGCGGGTGATCCTACCAGGCGTGGCCCGGCTGGGGCTGGTTGTCCCGCTGGGCGGCACCACGTTGTTTTTCCGGCGCGACATCCTCGAACGGCTCGGCGCTTGGGACGCCCATAACGTGACCGAGGATGCCGATCTGGGTCTCCGGCTGGCGCGGCGCGGCTATGTGACCGAACTGATGCGCACCACCACCTATGAAGAGGCCAATTGTCGCCCGTGGCCTTGGGTGCGGCAACGATCCCGATGGCTGAAGGGCTACCTCATCACTTGGGCGGTCCATATGCAAAGGCCGCGTGCCCTGCTGAATGACCTCGGGCTGCGGCGGTTCATCGGCGTGCAGGCGATCTTTCTCGCCACGGTCTCGCAATTCGCCCTCGCGCCCCTTCTCTGGTCGCTGTGGCTGAGTTTTTTCGGGCTGTACCACCCGGTTACGCACTGGCTTGCCCCGCCAGTCCTGAGAGTGATCTTCGCCCTCTTCATTCTATCGGAATTACTGAACTTCTGCGCCGCCACCATCGCGGTCTCAGGCCGGGGTCAGCGGCATTTGCTG
Organism: Sulfitobacter sp. 1A12157; assembly: GCF_043557345.1. Classification (NCBI taxonomy): domain Bacteria; kingdom Pseudomonadati; phylum Pseudomonadota; class Alphaproteobacteria; order Rhodobacterales; family Roseobacteraceae; genus Sulfitobacter; species Sulfitobacter sp. 1A12157. The sequence goes on along the minus strand of NZ_JBIFFV010000005.1, from coordinate 85,270 downwards.
CCTTGGGTCATCACCTGCCCGCTCTATTTTGCATTGGGAGCCTTGGCCGCCGCCAAAGCGCTGTTTGAGCTCTATCGCAGCCCACATTTCTGGGACAAAACCGCCCATGGCCACACTCTGCCGCGCTATGTGAGACCGCGCAGGAAGATCAAAAATCATCCTCGCGCCGGACCGCTTCCTGCTTCAAGCGGGTCATGAAGGCGACGGAGATATGCGTGCGCAGCGCCTCATCCGCGCCATCCTCATCGCGGGCTTCGATCATCTGCACGATGCGGTCATGTTCGGCCTGCGCAATCTCCCCACGCCCCTCCACCGCGAGGGATGAGGTCGCCATCAAGGCCATGGAGCGGTGCACGAGGTCGAGCTGCTGCACCAAATAGCGGTTGTGCGATGCCAGATGGATTTGCTTGTGAAACCGTTTGTTCGCCCGCGCCAGCGCATTGGGATTGCCTGCCAGCGCGTTGTCGGCATCCACCATCTCGCGCAGCACGCGCACCTCCTCGGCGGTGGCATGGCGCGCGGCCAGTCGCGCGGCCAGCCCCTCCAACTCGCCCCGGACGACGTAAAGCTCGGCCATCTGGTTGTGATCCAGCGAGGCCACGATCAGGCTGCGCCCATCGCGCATCAGCAAGGATTGCGTCTCAAGCCGTTGTAATGCCTCACGGATCGGCGTGCGCGACACGCCGAAACGCTCGGCCAATTCGCTCTCCACCAAGCGGTCACCGGGGCGATAGGTGCCAATGTCGATGGCCTCCAGAATCATCGAATAGGCGTCGGTCGGGCCGGTCTTGGGGTCGGGCATCAGCTATCAGTCCTTGAAAGTTGTGCCACCTTACTCACCGCGACCATTTGCGCAACCCGGCAGGGCTTGCGCGGGCGCGCGTCTCGGCCTACCTCTGCGCCATGCCGCGCGATGCTTTTTCTCATGTCACCACTTGGGTCTTCGACCTCGATCAGACGCTTTACCCGCCCGAAGCGCGGCTTTTCGACCTGATCGAAGCGCGTATGGTCGATTGGGTGATGCGCGCGATCAAGGTCGACCGGGCCGAGGCAAACCACCTGCGCCAGCATTATTGGCAGACATACGGCACCACCCTGGCCGGCTTGATGCGCGAACACGGTGTCGACCCCGGCCCCTACCTGACCGAGGTGCATGACATCCCGATGGACCGGCTCACCCCCGACCCGCTGCTCGCTCAGGCCATTCGCGTGCTGCCGGGGCGGTGTATCGTCTATACCAACGGCTGCGCGCCCTATGCCGAACGGGTGCTCGAGGCCCGCGGTCTTTCGGGGCTTTTCGACGCGATCTATGGTGTGGAACACGCCGATTTCCTACCCAAACCCGAAGCCGCCGCCTATGACAAGGTCTTTGGCATCGACGGGTTCCAAACCGCATCCGCCGCCATGTTCGAGGATGATCCGCGCAACCTCGCCGCGCCCCATGCTTTGGGGATGCGCACGGTACATGTGGCCCCGGAACGTGGCGAAGGCGATCACATCCACTACCATACGCAAGATCTTTGCGAATTCTTAACACGGGTGGCCGGCTGATGACCTTCGATTGCGATATTCTGATTTCCGGCGGCGGCATCGCCGGGTTGACCGCGGCGGCGGCCTTTGGCGCGGCGGGCTTCGATGTGATCTGCGTCGACCCCACCCCGCCCGTCACCGATGGCGCCGCCAAGGGGGCCGACATGCGCTCCACCGCGCTGCTGCAACCGGCGCGGCCGCTGCTGGAAGACGCCGGTCTATGGGACCGTCTTGCCCCCCATGCCGCCGCGCTGCAAATCATGCGCATCGTCGATGCGGGCGGCGAAGACCCGAGCCCCCGCGTCACCCGCGCGTTCGACGCCGCCGATATCTCTGACGCACCCTTCGGCTGGAACTTTCCCAACTGGCTGCTGCGGCGCGAAATTCTGTCCCGGCTGAATGAGCTGCCCAACGTCGATTTCCGCCCCGGCACCGGCACCACCACGCTTTTTACCCGTCAAAGCGAAGCGCGTGTCGGGCTGAGCGATGGCAGCCGGATCAGAACCCGGCTCGTGATCGCCGCTGACGGGCGCAACAGCCCAATGCGCGAGGCCGCCGGGATCGAGGTCACCACCCGCCGCTACGGGCAAAAGGCACTGGCCTTTTGCGTGACCCACCCGATCCCGCATGAGAATGTCTCGACCGAAGTACACCGTTCGGGCGGGCCTTTCACCCTCGTGCCCCTGCCGGACCGCGATGGCATGCCCTGTTCCGCCGTGGTCTGGATGGACGATGGCCCCGCAACCCAAGCCCGCGCCACGCTCGACCCTGCCGCTTTCGAGGCCGAAGCGACCGCGCGGTCGGCCAATCTCTTCGGCCCGCTCACCCTCGCCAGCCCCCGCGCCCTCTGGCCCATCATCAGCCAAGAGGCAAAACGTCTTTCCGCCGAACGGCTGGCCCTAGTGGCGGAAGCCGCCCATGTGCTGCCCCCCATCGGCGCGCAGGGGTTGAACATGTCGCTGACCGATATGGCGACGCTGCTGGATCTGGCCCGCGCCGCGCCCGAACGCCTCGGCGATGCGGAGATGCTGGAGACCTATCACAAGGCCCGCCACGCCGATATCGCGCTCAGGGTCCGGGGCATCGACCTGCTGAACCGCGCCAGCCAAGCCAGCAGCCCGCTCGCCCGAGACGCGCGCGCGGCGGGGCTCAACGCCCTCTACGCCCTGCCCCCGGTGCGCAAGATGTTGATGCAAATGGGGCTGGGCCTGCGCCGCTGAATTGCGGCGCAGAGGGCCTTACAGAACCTCGTCCAACACCGCCGTCAGCCGCGCCACGGTCGCGTCGACATCATAGAGCTTGTCCAATCCGAACAGCCCCAGACGGAAGGTGCGAAAATCGTCCGGCTCCCCCACCTGCAACGGCACCCCGGCGGCGATCTGCATGCCATGGGCGGCGAAAGCCTTGCCGTTTTGCACATCGGGATCGGCGGTATAGCACACGACCACCCCCGGCGCGGCAAACCCCTCTGCGGCGACCGAAGTCACGCCGCGGGCGGCCAGTGCCTGACGCACCGCCTCGCCCAAACGCCACTGCGCCTCCTTTAGCCGGTCGAACCCATAGTCCCGCGTCTCTTTCACCGTATCGCGGAAAGCGCGCAGCGCGTCCGTCGGCATGGTGGCGTGATAGGCGTGCCCTCCGGCCTCATAGGCTTTCATGATGTCGCGCCATTTGCGCAGGTCGATGGCGAAACTGTCCGACGTGGTCTCGTTCAGCCGCGCCTCGGCCCGGGCCGACATCATCACCAAACCGGCCGAGGGCGCGGCACTCCACCCCTTCTGCGGGGCCGAGATCAGCACATCGACGCCGAGCGCCTTCATATCCACCCAGACACAGCCCGAGGCAATGCAATCGAGCACCATCAGCGCGCCCACCTCATGGGCCGCCGTGGCCATGTCCTTGATATAGTCATCCGGCAGGATCATGCCCGAGCTTGTCTCGACATGCGGCGCAAACACCACCTGCGGCTTCTGCGCGCGGATCGCGGCGGTGACCTCGTCGATCGGAGCGGGCGCAAAGGGCGCGGGGCTGGCATTGCCCTGCATCCGCGCCTTCATCACCTCGGCGCTCTTGGTCAGATCGCCATTCTCGATGATCTGGCTCCAGCGGTAAGAGAACCAGCCGTTGCGCACCACGAGCACATCCTGCCCCCGCGCGAACTGCCGCGCCACGGCCTCCATCGCATAGGTGCCGCCACCGGGCACCAGCGCCACGGCATCGGCGTTATACACCTCGCCTAGCCAGCCCGAGAGGTCACGCATGACCTGCTGAAACTCCGCCGACATGTGGTTGAGCGACCGGTCGGTAAAGACCACGCTGAATTCATCAAGCCCCGAAGGGTCTACCGTGTCGAGCAATGCCATCGTTCTTCCTCCATCATTCGAAGCAAAGGGATATGGCCCGCCGCGGCAAAAGGCAAATGCGGCTATAGCGGCCCCGGCAGGCGTTCTTCGCTCAACAGCACATTGGCCTCCACCTCCCCCGCGCCCGGCAGGGTCATGATCCGCCGCCTGAGCACACGCTCGAAGTCCGGCAAGTCTCGCGCCACGACCCGCAGACGATAGTCGAACAGCCCCAAAACATGCTCAACCGTCTGCACCTCGGGAATGGCCGAAACCGCCCGCTCGAAGTCCTCCAAACTCACCCGCCCGCGCGTGGCCAGCTTGATGCCCAGAAACACCGTCACGCCAAAGCCCAAGGCCTCGGCATTTAAACGCAACCGCCGCCCGGCAATCGCGCCCCCCTCCTCCAGCCGCTTGATCCGCCGCCATGTGGCAGGCTGCGACAGGCCAAAACGGCGCCCCAAGGCACTGGCACTTTGATTGGCGTCCCGCGCCAGCGCCCGCAGCAAGGCCCGGTCAATGTCATCAAGATCGATCACAGCGGCAGCCCCTCCTGCGTCTTGATCCGCGCCACATGCATCAACGCCTCGATCTCGGCGATATGCGGCAGGGTCAGGATGCGACTGCGGTAAATCTGCTGATAATGCCCCATGTCCCGCGCAATGATCGACAGCCGCAGATCGACCCGCCCCAAAAAGGTCTGCAACTCGATCACCTCAGGCACCTGCCGCGCCTCTGCCATGAAGACATCAAAAGCATTCGCCTGCGTCTTGTCCAAAGTCACCCGCAAGGACACTTCCAAAGCATAACCAAGCGCCGCCCAATCGATCACCACCCCGCTGCCCTGCACGATCCCCTGATCTTGCAGACGCGCAATCCGCCGCGCCGCCTTGCCGGAGGTGACATTGCACCGCTCCGCCAATTCCCCGGGGCTGAGACTCGGCTCCGCCTGCCAGTAGCGCAGAATACGGCGATCCAGATCATCAAGCATGATTTTTCCGTTCTTGAGCATTATCACGAATAACTATCTTCATCCTTTCACAAATACCTCTGCGATGACAATGGCTACTGGGCGCAACTCCGCTATGGTGAGACCCAGAACGAGACAAACCAAAGGACAAGATCATGCGCGTTTACTACGACCGCGACTGCGACGTGAACCTCATCAAGGACAAGAAGGTGGCGATCCTCGGCTACGGCTCCCAAGGCCATGCCCACGCGCTGAACCTGCGCGATTCCGGTGCCAAGAACCTCGTCGTCGCCCTGCGCGAAGGCTCCAAATCCGCCGCCAAAGCCGAGGGCGAAGGCCTCAAGGTCATGGGCATCGCCGAAGCCGCCGCTTGGGCCGACTTGATCATGTTCACCATGCCCGATGAACTTCAGGCTGAAACTTACAAGAAATACGTGCATGACAACATCCGCGAGGGTGCCGCCATTGCCTTCGCCCACGGTCTGAACGTGCACTTCGGCCTGATTGAGCCCAAGGAAGGCGTCGATGTCATCATGATGGCCCCCAAGGGCCCCGGCCATACCGTGCGCGGCGAATACACCAAGGGCGGCGGCGTGCCCTGCCTCGTGGCCGTCGACAAAGACGCCTCCGGCAAAGCGCTGGAAATCGGCCTCTCCTATTGCTCCGCCATCGGCGGCGGCCGCTCCGGCATCATCGAGACCAACTTCCGCGAGGAATGCGAAACCGACCTCTTCGGCGAGCAGGCCGTGCTCTGTGGCGGCCTTGTCGAACTGATCCGCATGGGCTTTGAGACGCTGGTCGAAGCGGGCTACGCCCCCGAGATGGCCTATTTCGAGTGCCTGCACGAAGTGAAACTGATCGTGGACCTGATCTACGAAGGCGGCATCGCCAACATGAACTACTCGATCTCGAACACTGCGGAATACGGCGAATACGTCTCCGGCCCGCGCATCCTGCCCTACGACGAGACCAAGAAGCGCATGAAAGACGTGCTGACGGACATTCAAAACGGCAAGTTCGTACGTGACTTCATGCAAGAGAACGCCGTGGGCCAGCCTTCGTTTAAAGCGACCCGTCGCATCAACGACGAGCACCGCATCGAACAGGTTGGCGAAAAGCTGCGCGAGATGATGCCGTGGATTTCCGCAGGCAAGATGGTGGACAAGGCCAAGAACTGAGCCAAGTCTCCCCAAAGATAAGACGACATCGACCCCGGCCTCGCGCCGGGGTCTTTGCCTTTACACCCGGAGCCCCGATGAACACCACGCCTCAAATCACGCTGACAAGCTGGCTTTTGATCGCCCTTTTGGGGTTTGTCTGGGGGGGCACCTTTCTCTTTACCGAAGTGGCGCTCACCGGGATCACGCCCTTCTGGCTCGCGGCTTCGCGGATCGGTTTGGCGGCGGTGGTGATGCTAGCACTTTGGGCCACGCGGGGGTTCGCGCTTTTCACCGCGCGCCCCTCTGGCTCCGACATCCTCGTGCTGGTGACCATCGGCATCATCAGCTCAGCCCTGCCCTTTTCGCTGCTCGCATGGGGGCAGCAATATGTGACCTCGGGCTTTGCCGGGGTGACAATGGCCTCCGTGGCACTGATCGTCCTCCCCATGGCCCATTTCCTGCTGCCGGGAGAGCGCATGACCCCGCGCAAGGTCGGCGGCTTTGTTATCGGTTTTGTCGGCGTCATCGTGCTGATCGGCGGGCAAGCCTTTGAAAGCACCGGCGCCGCGATGGAGACGGCGGGGCGGATGGCCTGCGTCGCCGCGGCCTCTTGCTATGCGGTCAGCTCGATCCTCATGCGGCGGCTGCCTGCGGTCGATCCGATTGGGCTGGGGACAGTGTTGATGCTGATCGGCGCTGCGGTCATGTTGCCCGCCGCCGTCCTCAGCGAGGGCCCGCCGCCCCTGCCCGCGCCCAAGATACTGGCCGTACTGGTCTTTCTCGGCCTGATCCCCACCGCGGGCGCGGCGTTTTTGCGGGTCTATGTGGTGCGCACCGCGGGGCCGGTCTTCATGTCACTGGTGAATTACCAAGTGCCGGTTTGGTCGGTCCTACTGGGCGCGCTGGTGCTGTCAGAGCCGCTGCCGATGTCGCTGCTCTACGCGATGGCGCTGATCCTTGCAGGGGTTGGGCTTAGCCAATACGGCGCGCTGAAACGGCTGTTCCAGCGCGGGTAGAACAGCTTAGCTGCCCACCGCCGTATTCACCGCCTCGACCACGCTGTCGACGGCACGCTCCATCAGCGCCGCGTCCTCATGTTCGGCCATGACGCGCACCAAGGGTTCCGTGCCCGATTTGCGGATCAACAGCCGCCCGCCCTGCGCCAAATCGGCTTCGGCCTGCGCAATGGCGGCTTTGACCTGCGCGTCTTCCAGCGGGGTCTGGCCGGCGGAAAAGCGCACGTTTTTCAGCAGCTGGGGCACTGGGTCGAATTGATAAAGCAGTTCCGAGGCAGGCTTGCCCGAGCGGACCATTTCGGCCAGAAACTGCATCCCGGCCATCAGCCCGTCGCCCGTGGTCGCATAGTCGGTCATCACGATATGGCCCGACTGCTCCCCCCCGAGGTTAAAGCCCCCTTCGCGCATCCGCTCCACCACATAGCGGTCGCCGACGGCGGTGCGTTCCAACTGCACGCCGCGGTCGTTGAGGAATCGCTCCAGCCCGAGGTTGCTCATCACCGTGGCGACCAGCGCGTTGCCCTTCAAGCGCTGCTCGCTCGACCAGCGCGCGGCCATCAGCGCCATGAACTGGTCGCCGTCGCCGATGCGCCCGTTCTCGTCGATCAGGATCACCCGGTCGGCGTCGCCATCAAGGCAGATGCCCACATCGGCGCCATTGGCCACCACGGCCTCCGCCGCCGATTGCGGCTGGGTGGAACCGCAGCCGTCGTTGATGTTGAACCCGTCCGGGTCAACACCCACGGGGATCACATTCGCGCCCAATTCCCACAGCGCCATCGGTGCCACATGGTAGGCCGCCCCATGGGCGCAGTCGATCACCACCTTCAGCCCATCAAGGCGCATCTGACGCGGGAAAGAGGATTTGACCCGCTCGATATAGCGAAAGCGGCTGTCGTCGATCCGCTTGGCCCGGCCAATCTGATCCGGTGCCGATGGCTCGACCCCCTCGGCGACCAGCGCTTCGATTTCCTGTTCGACCTGATCGGAAAGTTTGAAGCCATCCGGGCCGAAGAACTTAATGCCATTGTCGCTGGCCGGGTTGTGACTGGCCGAGATCATCACCCCCAGATCGGCCCGCATGGAGCGCGTCAAAAGCCCCACCGCCGGTGTTGGCACCGGCCCTAGAAGCAGCACGTTCATGCCAGTGCTGGTAAGCCCTGCGGTCAGCGCGTTTTCGAACATATAGCCCGAGAGCCGCGTGTCTTTCCCGATAACGACACGGTGCACGCCGCTTTTCTCACGCCGGAAATAGCGCCCTACAGCGGCCCCGATGCGCAGCGCCATATCGGCGGTCATCGGGTGAATATTGGCGGTGCCCCGCACGCCGTCTGTACCAAAGAGCTTTGTCATATCTGTTTACCTGCCAGTGCCGAACGATAAAGTAAAATGGATTGAAGGGTTTGCGCCACATCGTGGACGCGCAAGACTTGGACCCCGTGGTTCAGCGCCGCGAGGGCCACCGCGATGGAGCCGGGCGCGCGTTCTTCCCCCGCCGCACCGCCGCCGATCGTGCCGATGAAACGTTTACGCGACGCGCCGAGCAAAATCGGCACCCCGAGGCTGTGGAACAGGCTGAGGCGTGCAAGCAGCGCGAGGTTATGATCCAGCGTCTTGCCAAAGCCGATGCCCGGATCGGCGATGATATTTTCGCGCGGGATGCCCTGCGCTTCAAGCGCCGCGATCCGCTCGGCCAGATAGTCACAGACATCAAGCAGCACGTCACCATAGCGCGGATCGCGCTGCATCGTTGCCGGGTCGCCTTGGGCGTGCATCACACAGACCGGCACCCCCCGCGCCGCGCAGAAGGGCGCAAGCGCCGGGTCGAAGGTCAGCCCCGCCACGTCATTGACCAGATCCGCCCCCGCCGCCACGGCGGCTTCGGCCACGGCGGCCTTGCGGGTGTCGATGCTGATCGCCCCTCCCCCGGCGGCCCGCAGCCCTTCGATCACTGGCCGGACACGCGCAATTTCTTCGTCCTGCGGCACGGTATGCGCGCCCGGGCGGGTCGATTCCCCGCCGATGTCGAGCATATCGACCCCCGCCGCCCGCATCGCCACCCCTGCGGCGACTGCGACCTGCGGATCGGCATGACGCCCCCCGTCGGAGAAACTGTCAGGCGTGGCATTGAGGATGCCCATCACGCGGGGGCGGTCGAAACTCAAGCCAGCGATGGCCGGGCGCGGCGCGGTCAGGGCATCGCGCGCGGCGAAGGGGAGCGCCTCTGCCGGGATCACGCGCGGCGTCTGCCCTCGCGACAGGACTTCGACATGGGTGAACCAGCCCCAACCGCCCGCGAGGGTCAGCGCAGCTTCGGGCCGTGCGGGGCCGATCTGAACCAAGGGGCGGTGGTAGTCGGTCATCAGACGATCTCCGCAGTTTCGACGTCAAGCACGCGGATGGGCAGCGCCGTGCCCCTAGGCCGCTCCGCGCCGATCAGGACCAATTCGCAGGCCGATGAACTTTCGGCGAACCACGCGGCTAGGGCGGGTGCTGCGCTTGGCAGGGCCGTGGGGCCGTCCACCGCGTCGAGCACGATCCGCGCAGGCGCCCAGATGCTGATCTGGCCGTTTTTCATCGCCCAGTCCAATTCCGTCCGGCTGCCGACAACCGCGCCGCGCGGATCGCGGGCCGAGAGCATCCAAGCGTTCTGTTCGATGGCTAAGAGGTCGATGTGGCGCTGCGCTTTCTCATCCTCGGCCTGTGGCAAAGGGGTGTCGGAGGGGCCAACACAGAGGATTACCGGCTCCGCAGCGGCTTTCAATTGGTCTAGCCATCCCGGCAACCGCGCTGAAGCAATCGCTGCGTTGGAGAGATAAACCACGCGCGGCTGCGGAGCCTCTGGGCCCGCGTCCTGCGAAGCGGCCTCTTCCCGCGCGCGCACGATCTCAACGCCAAGGGCCCCGGGGCCACGGTCGAGCTTTTCGATCCGCACGAAGACCCGCACCGCTTGCGGCTCGATCAGGATACGGTCAGCTACCCGTTCGGCAAGCGTTTCCAAAAGATTGAGCCGTTCGGCGCCAAGCTCGGCGGCGATGGCTTCGGTCACGCGGTCGTAAGACAGGATGCGGTCGACATCATCATCCACCACCCCGGTCAGGGGGGCCACCTCGACCACGACGTTGAAACAGACCCGTTGGGTGACGTCCCGCTCGGCCTGAAAGGCGCCGATCTCGACCTCAACGATATGATCGCGCAGGGAAATACGGTCGCGCGGCTCGGGGCCGGCCATCGTCTCTGCCCGCTCGGAAGGGTGGGCAAAGGCAAGTCGAATTTCGTCGTCGGACATCGGCAGCGCCTATCGGATCAGGGTAATGGCCCCACCGGGGGCGCTTCGATGCACATTTAGCAGGCCCACCGGCGGCAGACCAGCACCCGAAGGCATATCCCGCCCCTCAGTTCGAGGCGGTCTTCCATGTATGGCGATAGAAGAGATGCTGACCGATCCGGGCGGTCTTGGTATAGACCCGCGCCCAATTGGGGTTCACAGCGGTGGTGTGATAGTGGGTAGCCCCATTGGTCAGCTTCGGCGCACTGCCGTCGATGATCGCACGCGCGACTTTCGTGACACGGGCAAAGGCGCGCGGCTCATTGATGACTTCTTTGTGGCCGTCGCAGGTGTAGGTGAACTGGCACTGATACTTGCGCCCCGTCCCTTGGTTGATCACGCCACAAAGGGTGCCGGGGAAACGGGCGGATTTCACGCGGTTCATGATTACTTCTGCTACGGCGAACTGGCCTTTGACCGTCTCGCCCCGCGCCTCGAAGTAAAGCGCTTCGGCAAGGCACTGCAACTCGGCGTTGCCTTCGGCCTTGGGCTGGCTGTCGATCCACGCCGTGGAGAATTTCACGTCCGTCGCGTTGGCCGACACGGGCTGTGCGACCATCTCCTGAAGCCGCGCCGCACCGGCGGACTTCAGACCTTGAATTTCAATCTGCGCAAGATCGCTTGCGCTTTCAGAGCTGGCTTGAACCGCCAGAGGACTGCTGCACAGCGCCACGGAAAGAGCAAAAGAGATCGACCGGATAAAACGCATTATGCGCCTCGCATCATTGTTAGGGCTGCGGGGCGGATAGCCAAAAGGTTCCCGGCGGTAAACCCAACCAGACGTTATGTGCAGAAACTCGCCGAATTATGGTATAAATTGGGCCGGAGCCCGCCGTCCCTACCCGATCTTGTGGGCAATGGCGAGCTGGGCAGCGGCCAAACGTGCAACTGGTACGCGAAATGGCGAGCAGGAAACATAATCGAATCCCGATTCGCGGCAAAAGGCGATGGATTCGGGGTTGCCGCCATGTTCACCACAGATGGAAAGGGTGATTCCGGGCTGCGCCCTGCGCCCTCTTTCCGCCCCAAGTTGCAGCAATTCGCCGACCCCATCGGTGTCAAGCACATGGAACGGATCCTCCGGGTAGACCCCCTGTTGCACGTAGTTCGACATGAAGCGCCCCGCATCGTCGCGCGAAAGCCCGTAGGTCATCTGCGTCAGGTCGTTGGTCCCGAAGCTGAGGAAGGCGCAATGCGGCGCGATGTCGGCGGCACGCAGACAAGCGCGCGGGGTCTCGACCATGACGCCGAGGCGGTAGGTAAAGCTCGCGTCACGCTCGCTGCGTACGGCGGCGGCCACGGCATCAACGCTGGCTTTGACCAGTTCAACCTCGCGCCGGGCGCTGACCAGCGGGATCATGATCTCGGGCACCACCGGCTCGCCATCGCGGCTGGCCTCGATCGTGGCCTCGAAAATGGCGCGGGCCTGCATCTCATAGATTTCGGGCACGGTGACCCCGAGCCGCACGCCGCGCAGGCCAAGCATCGGGTTATACTCTGTCATCGCCGCCACGCGGCGGGTCACATCGGACATCTGAAGGCCAAGCGCCTCGGCCAATTCGCGCTGCCCGGCCTTGTCGGAGGGCAGGAATTCATGCAGCGGCGGGTCGAACAGACGGATGCAGACCGGCTGGCCCTGCATGATGCGGAAAAGCTGGGTGAAATCCTCGCGCTGCATGGGCAGCAGACGTTCCAGCACGGCGCGGCGGTCCTCGCCGCTTTCGGCAAAGATCATCTCGCGCATCACCGTCAGGCGCCCGGGCTCGAAGAACATATGCTCAGTCCGGCACAGGCCGATGCCATGGGCGTTGAAGTTGCGCGCGGTCTGGGCGTCGGTCGGCGTGTCGGCATTGGCGCGAATGCCGATGTCGGCCACGTCCTCGGCCCAGCCCATCAGCCGGTTGAAGGTATCGTCGAGCGCGGCCTCCTGCATCTTGGCCGCCCCCGCCAGCACCTGCCCGGTAGAGCCATCGACGGTGACCTGATCGCCTTCGACAAAGACCCGCCCGTCGGGGGCAATGATCTGCCGTTGGGTCACCACAAAGCGCATGTTCGAGGCACCGACCACGCAAGGCAGCCCCATGCCGCGGCCGATCACCGCCGCATGGCTGGTGATGCCGCCGCGTTCGGTCAAGACGGCGGCAGCGGCATGCATGCCGCGAATGTCCTCGGGGGACGTCTCACGCCGGACGAGGATACAAGGCTCCCCGCGTGCGGCGCTGGCCTGCGCGTCACTGGCGGAAAAGACGATCCGCCCGGTCGCCGCGCCGGGGCTGGCGGCGATGCCGCGCCCGATCACGTCCCGCTTGGCGCTTGGGTCAACTTGGCGGTGCAGCAGTTCCGAGAGCGTGCGCGGTTGCACCCGCATGAGCGCCTCCTCGCGGCTGATGATCCCCTCATCGGCCAGCGCCACGGCGATGCGCACAGCAGCCCGAGAGGAACGCGCGACCTTCACACCGTCCAGGATATGCAGCTTGCCCTGATCGATCACGAATTCGACCTGCATCTCGGCCCGCAGCCGTTTGCGCATCAGCGCCGCGTGATCCTTCAACTCCGCAAAGGCTTCGGGCACCAATTCTTCAAGCGATGGCCCGCGCGGATCGCGGGTGAGATACATCGCCGCCGCATCGCCTTCGAGCGCGTCGCGGCCTTGGCTCTGGCTCAGATAGCGCCCGGTGATCTGCGGCAGGCCGGTGTCGCTGTCGACCAGTTGCAACACGCCCGAGCCGCATTGCCCCTGCCCCACGCCAAAGGCCATCTCCTGCACCACCAGCCCAAGCCCCGCATCCGCGGGCGCGCCCTTGGCCTGCCTGAGCAGCCGCGCCGAGGTGCCGTTCCACGCCCGCGCCATGGAGCGCAGTACCGCCGCCAGTTGCGTCGCCGGGTCTTGGGGGAAACGCTCTTCGGTCTCGGCCTCATAGGCGCGCAGGGATTCCATCAGCGCCGCGCGGCCATCGCCATTCACATCGTCGAACATATCCGGGTCGAGACGGGCCACATTGACCGCGTAGGACTGCACGAAACGCGAATAAAGCGCCGCCGCTGGCCCTTCGCCAATGGTGCCCGCATAGCTTTCGAAGAGCGCGTCATTGATCCCGATGTTCAGCACCGCCCCCGGCCCGCCCCAATCGGGGTCTTGGCTGGAGGGCCGCACGCAAAGCAGCGCGCCTTTGGGAAACTGATCGACCACTGCCTGCACGTCGGGCATCTGCCCCCGCGCGATCTGCTGCACCGCGTCAAAAGACAACGCAATGGTGCGCGGCACCGGCAGGTCGAGCCGCACAAGACGTTGCAGACATTTGGCCCGCCCGCCGTGGGTGGTATTGGCAATCGGCGCGGTGGGGGTCACCAGCGTGGTATGGGGATCGTTCTGCACTGCGGCACCTTAATCGTTCGGGTGCAGCATAGGGGCTGAGGCAGAAGGGGCAAGGGATCTTGCCCCCTCCGGGGTCAGCCGTCCAGTTTGGTCAAATCCGCCACGGCGCTACAGATCGTGCGGATGCGGCTCAGCAGATTAAGCCGGTTGCGCCGCACCGTGGGGTTCTCGGCATTGACCTGCACCGCCTCGAAAAACGCATCAATCGGCCCGCGCAATTCAGCCATCGCCGCCATCGCGGTCGAGAAATCCTGCGCGGCCATCGCCGGGGTGATCTTGGCCTCGGCCTTGTCGAGCGCGGCGAAGAGGTCTTTCTCGGCTTCGGTTTCCGCAAACTTCGGATCGGCGCCAAAGGAGTATTCCACGCCATCGGCCTCTTCGGCTTGGCTAAGGATGTTGTTGGCGCGTTTGAAGCCTTGGATCAGGTTCTCGCCATCGTCGGTTTTGAGCGTCTCCGACAGGGCGCGGGCGCGTTTGACCAGCAGGGTGAGGTCGTCGCTGCCGTCCATGGCGATACAGGCGTCGATGACGTCGTGACGGATGCCTTGGTCGCGGAGGTAGACTTTGAGGCGGTCGTGGATGAAGCCCAAAATGTCCGCGGTATCGGCCCGACCCGCGTCGCGCTTGCCGACGATCTCGGCGCTTTGCGCCAGCACGTCGTTTAGCGATAGAGACACATCATTCTCCACCAAAATCCGGATCACGCCCAAGGCCGCGCGGCGCAGCGCGAAAGGATCCTTGCTCCCGGTCGGCTTCTCATCAATCGCCCAGAACCCGGTCAACTTGTCGATCTTCTCGGCCAGTGCCACGGCGATGGAGACCGGCGCCGTCGGCACATCATCGGACGGCCCGAGCGGCGCGTAGTGGTCCTTGGCCGCATCCGCCACCGCGTCCGACATCCCCGCGCGGCGCGCGTAATAGCTGCCCATCAGGCCCTGCAACTCGGGGAATTCATAAACCATCTCGGAACTGAGGTCGGCCTTGGCGACGCGGGCGGCCTTCTCGGCTTCATCGGCATCGGCACCGACCAGCGGCGCCAACTCGCGCGAGAGGGTTGCCATGCGGTCGATCAACTCGGCTTGCGTGCCCAGCTTGTTGTGGAAAGTGACGTTCTCCAACGCCTTGACCCATGTTTCCATCCCTGCGCCGGTGGTGACGCTGCGCAGGTCGTTGTCCCAGAAGAATTTCGCATCCGACAGCCGCGCGCCGAGCACTTTTTCGTTGCCCGCAAGGATCGTCGCACCCTCATCGGCGGTGGTGCGGTTGGCGACGGTGATGAAGCGCTCGATCTGCCCCGACTTTGGGTTGCGGACCGAGAAGAATTTCTGGTGCTCCTTCATCGAGGTCTGCAGCACCTCGGGCGGCAGGCCGAGAAAATCCTCGCCGATCCGACCCATCAGGACCACGGGATATTCCACAAGACCCGCGACCTCGGCCAGCAGCCCCGCGTCCTCGACCACTTCGAGACCGGCGGCAAAGGCGAGGTTGGTGGCGTCATGCCAGATCGTATCGGCGCGCGCGGCGGGGTCGAGCACGACAAAGGCGCGGGCGAGCTTGTCTTGATAATCCTCAAACCCCGAGACTTCGATCTCATCGGGCGCGAGGAACCGATGGCCGCGCGTGGTATTTCCGGCGGTGATCCCGTCGATGGTCAGCGGCACGACCTCGGCCCCGGCCTCGTCGCTGATGACGCAGAGGATGGAATGCAGCGGGCGGACCCATTTCAGGCTGCCGCTGCCCCACCGCATCGACTTGGGCCAGGGGAAGTTGCGAATGGTCTGTTCCAGCACCTCGGCCACGATCTCGGCCGCGGGACGGCCCGGCTTTTCGATCTTGGCAAAGAGGATCTTGCCCTTGGGCGTGTCGCGCTCCTCAAGCTGGTCGCGGGTCAGGCCTGCGCCGCGCAGGAAACCTTCGATCGCCTTTTCTGGTGCATCGGCCTTCGGGCCTTTTCGCTCCTCGACCTGCCGGGGGCTGGCGGCGAGCATGTCGCCAAGCGCCAGCGTCAACCGGCGCGGGGTGGTGAAGACGGCGGCGGAGCCATAGGTCAGACCGGCCTCGACCAAACCATTGGTCACCAGCTTTTGCAGGTCTTCGCCCGCGCGTTTCTGCATCCGCGCAGGAATTTCTTCGGAAAACAGTTCAATCAGCAGATCTGGCACGGGCGGCCCCCAATTCTTGCCGCGACGGCGGCGTCTCATCGGGGGCTTGGATAACGAGTGCTAGGCGGAGGGTCTAGCCCCCCGCCCCGCGTTTAATCCAACAAGGTGCGGATATCGGGGTCAGAGAATTTCGGCACCACGCGATAGCCCGCTTCGACGAAGTTATAGACCGCGAAGCCGATCAACCCCAGCCCGGCCCCGCCCAGAAGGAAGCGCCCAAAGGCCATGCCGCGCAGGTCTTGCAGCGCCTCGCCTAGACCGCCCGCCTGTTCGGGATTGGCGGTCAACGCCGCATAGCCCAGCGAAAAGGCGACCAGCGCGAGAATGCCGCCATAGACGACAAGGCCAATTTTTACGATGGGGTCGATGCTTTCGGTGAAATGGGTGCGCGCCAGATGGCCCTTATACTTCCCACTCAGCCCTTTGTAGGCGTAGTAAATCCCCGCGCCCAAAAGGATCAGCGCGCCGGCAGCCACGATATAGCGCCCGGCAGGCATGGCCATCAGCTTTTGCGTCCAGTCTTGCGCGGAATTGCCGCCGGAGTTCTTGCCGCTCATCGCCAGAGCGAGAACCGAAACGCCGATACCGCCGTGGATCAGCCCGGTCGTGACCTGCCCCAGCCGCGCGATCAGCCCCTTGGCGTCGGTGCCGTGGTCTTCGACATCTTTCACGCCCGCGGCCACACGCCAGACCAGATAGGCAAGCAGCCCGATGCCGATGGCAAATAGCGCGGGGATGCCATAGGGCTCATCCCGCAGCGCCGCGAGGGCGTCTTTCGTCCCCGAGGCTTGGGTGCTTTTGAGCGCGGCCAAAAGCGCCAGCGCGCCGACGATCGTATAGATCACCCCGCGCGCGCCATAGCCCGCGCGCATCACCCATTTCAGCCCCTCATGTGTTTTCTCTGACATTTTCGCCCCCGATCTATGTGGGGACAAGCGTTCAGCAGCGCCAAAAAGTTCCGCCGAAAGGGGCCGCGGGCGGCGATAAGATCAGTCGGCGGGGCGTTCGGGGCAGGCTTCACCCACCACGGTGCCGTCATAGGACTTCTCACCGCAGTCATTCAGCTCATGCCAGATATAGCCGCGCCCGTCGTCGGTCAGCGCCACGATCCGGTCGACGCCGTAGTGCACGTTCTTGCCGCCGAGGAAGGTCAGCGCGCTGCCCGCCGCGATCTCGGCCCCGATGGCGGGGGCGTCGAAACAATCGAACCAGCCCGGCGCGTTGCGCGGATCGGTATGATCGGTCATCTCATAGGTCTCGGTCGCCATGGCAAGGCTGATGTCATGCTCGAAACAGGCGCGGAATCGGATCGGGGAACTGTCGGCGTCGATGGCCTGTAGCTTCGCCGCCGCGATCTCCTCCGGCTCCTGCGTCGTCAGAGAGACGAGTTCAACCTTGGCCTCGGGCACATCGTGGTAAAAGCCGTAGATCTGAAGGTAATAAAGCGCCGCACCGGCGATCACTGCGGAGACGAGGATCACGATGCCAACAATCTTTCCGCTCATGTCGCGCTGTCCGCCTCGGGCGTCCAGCCGCCGGCGCGGGTCTGCACGAAGGCATCCGCGCATTGTTTGGCCAAGCTGCGCACCCGCCCGATGTAAGCCTGCCGCTCGGTGACCGAGATCACGCCACGCGCGTCGAGCAGGTTAAAGATATGGCTGGCCTTGATGCATTGGTCGTAGGCCGGATGCGCCATGACGATGCGCTTGCCGGTCTTGGGGTCTTCGGCGGGCTGTTCGAGGATGAATTTGCAATGGGCCTCGGCCTCGTTGAACTGATCAAGCAGCACCTCGGTATTGGCCGTGTCGAAGTTCCAGCGCGCGAATTCCTCTTCGGTCTGTTTGAACACATCGCCATAGGTCAGCGGGATCGGCGCGTCGGGGCTGTTGAATGGCATGTCCATGACGTGATCGACGCCCAGCACATACATCGCCAGCCGCTCCAGCCCGTAGGTCAACTCGCCCGAGACAGGGTGACAGTCATGGCCGCCGACCTGCTGGAAATAGGTGAACTGCGAGACTTCCATGCCGTCACACCAGACCTCCCAACCAAGTCCCCAAGCGCCGAGCGTCGGGCTTTCCCAATCGTCCTCGACAAAGCGGATGTCATGCAGCGCCATGTCGATGCCGATGGCTTCGAGCGAGCCGAGGTAGAGGTCTTGCAGATTGGGGGGGCTTGGTTTGATCAGCACTTGATACTGGTAATAATGCTGCAAACGGTTCGGGTTCTCGCCGTAGCGCCCATCCGTGGGGCGGCGCGAGGGCTGGACATAGGCCGCGGCCCAAGGCTGGGTGCCCAAGCTGCGCAGCGTGGTGGCCGGGTGGAAGGTGCCCGCGCCCACTTCCATGTCGTAGGGTTGCAGCACCGCGCAGCCCTGCCGCGCCCAATAGCTTTGCAAAGCAAGGATGATCTCTTGGAAAGAGCGTGGTTTCTGCGCTGCGTCAGACATGGTGATTGCCCCTTAATGATGCGCGCCTTTCCTACGTCTGCAAACCATGGGGGTCAATCACAGCTTTATCAGAATTTCGCCCCCTTTTGCATGGCATTCGCGCCGCTTTCCGGCGTAGTCTGGCTCGGATTTGGTTTTGCGAGAGTTGAGTGACGATGAAGCGAATTCTACCTGCCCCCGTGGCGATCTTCTTGGCCCTGAGCCTGATCTGGGCTGGCCTTGCGCGGGCGCAATCGGCAGAGGATGTCGTTTGGGTTCAGATCGAAGCGCAGCCTTCCTTGGCCGAGGCCACGGACCGGGCCCGCGCCTATGAGACCCTGTTGGATGACGTGAATGGCTTTGCCTTGGGCGGCGGCTGGTACGGCATCGCCGTGGGCCCCTACCGGCGCGAAGACGCGGAACTGGTGCTGCGCAGCTATGTGCGCGACGGTCTGGTGCCGCGCGACAGCTTCATCCAGCAATCCAGCCGTTTCCAGCAGCAATTCTGGCCCGTCGGCGACAACGTTCTGGAGACCGGCGTGATCGACGCGCCCGTGGGCGTAGATGGCAATGCGCCAGAGGAAGCCGCCGCAGCCAGCACTACCCCCGATGTCACGACAACCCCGCTTGATCCCGCAGGGACGGAGGGTGAAACCGAAGCCGCAGAGGCCGAGAGCGCCCCGGCCCCCACCCCGCCCGAACCGGATGAGACCCCGGCAGAAGCGCGCCGTTCGGAACGCGCCCTTTCGGCGCAGGAGCGCAAGGATTTACAAATCGCCCTGCAATGGGCGGGCTTTTACGATGCCGCGATTGACGGTGCCTTTGGCCGGGGCACCCGTGCCTCCATGCGCGCGTGGCAAGGGGCCAACAGCTATGAGCCGACCGGCGTGCTGACCACCCGCCAGCGCGCCGCGCTGATGGCGCAGTATAATGCCGTGCTCGACGGGCTGGGCCTGCAACTGGTGCGCGACGAGAAGGCCGGGATCGAGATCATGATGCCCACCGCCGAAGTCAACTTCGCCCGCTACGAGCCGCCCTTTGCCCATTACGACAGCAGTGGCAACATCGGCGCGCGGGTGTTGTTGATCAGCCAGCCGGGCAATCAAGATACGCTCTACGGCCTCTACGACATCATGCAAACGCTTGAGATCGTCCCCTTGGATGGCCCGCGCGAACGCAAGCGCAATTCCTTTGAACTGATCGGCGAGAACGGCAGCATCATCAGCCAGACTCAGGTCTCGCTTGAGAATGGTCGGATCAAGGGCTTCACCCTGATCTGGCCCGCCGGGGACGAAGACCGCCGCCGCCGCGTGGTGGCCGAGATGTCGAAAAGCCTCACGCGCCTGCCCGGCGTGCTCGACGCCGCCGCTGGCAACAACGATACGCAGGCGATCGATCTGGTTGCCGGTCTGCAAATCCGCCAACCCAAGATCGCCCGCAGCGGCTTTTTCATTGATGGCAATGGCGCGGTCGTCACAACCAGCGAAGTCGTGGCCTCCTGCGGGCGGGTGACGCTGGACGCCGATACCGATGCCACGGTGGTCGCCACCGATGAGGCGCGCGGCCTTGCCCTGCTCAAACCCGAGAGCCGCCTCGCCCCGCTGGCCGTGGCCGAGTTCAGCACCGAAGCCCCGCGCCTGAAATCGGAAATCTCCGTCGCGGGCTACTCCTACGAAGGGGTGCTGAGCGCCGCGACCCTGACCTTTGGCGCCCTGTCGGACCTCAAGGGGCTGGACGGGGATGAGACCCTCAAGCGCCTGTCGGTCAAGGCCCAGCCGGGTGATGCCGGAGGGCCGGTGTTCGACGAGAATGGCCATGTCGTGGGCATGCTGCTTCCCCAAAGCGATGCCGACCGCAAACTCCCCGAAGACGTAAGCTTTGCCCTTGATGGCGATGTGATCCTCAAGGCCGCGCAAGACGCAGGTCTGGGCAGCACACAGGCGCAAGGGGCCACAGGCCCGATCGCGCCGCGCGACCTCACCCTGCGCGCGCAGGGCATGACCGTCTTGGTCAGCTGTTGGGAATAACGCTGCGGGCTCAGCCCCAAGCGACAAGGACAAAGGGCGGTGCCATCGGCGCCGCCCTTTCACGTTTCAGGCGCGCCAGAACTTGGCGGTGAACATGACGTAGACCGCCATTAGCTCCAGCCGCCCGATCCACATGGCGATGATCAAAATCCATTTCGCCGTGTCATTGAGGCTGCTGAAATTCCCGGCGGGGCCGATGATCTCTCCTAACCCCGGACCGATGTTCGCCAGCGCCGCCGCCGCCCCTGAAACGGAGGTGACGAAGTCCAATCCCGTCAGGCTCAACGCGACCGAGATCAGGCCGAGCGATACGACGAAGAACATGAAGAAGGCCATCACCGAGCTTAGCACGTCCGCCCCCACCGGGCGGCCATCGTAGCGTGGGGTAAACACGCCATGGGGCGAGCGGATCCGCCGGAGTTGCGCGCGGATCGACGCAAAAAGCAGTTGATAGCGGAAGATCTTGATCGAACAGGTCGTCGAGCCCGCGCAGCCGCCGATCAGACCGATGAAAAAGAACAGCGCCACCGCAAAGCTGCCCCATTGCATATAGTCCGCCGAAGCATAGCCGGTGCCCGAGATGATCGAGGTGATGTTGAACAATGCTTCGCGCACAACCCGCTCGGAATCATAGGTCGTGGCGCTGCGCAGAACGAAAAAGACGATCACCACCAGAAAAGTCATCGTCATGAAAAAGCCGCGCACCTGCGGGTCGCGGTGCAGGGCCACGGGGTTGCCGTTGATCAGCTGCACATAGCGCACGAAGGGCAGCGCGGCGAGGATCATGAAAATCACGGCAACATATTCGGCAGCGCCGGAAAAGGTGCTGAATGAGGCGTCGTAATTGGAAAAACCACCCGTGGAGACCGTGGTCAGCGCATGAACCGTCGCGTCAAAGGTGGTCATCCCAAGGGCCAGATAGCTCAGCATGCAGGCCAGCGTGAGCCACAGGTAGATCACCGAGATCTGCGTCGCGATCTGCCCTGCGCGGGGCAAAATTTTCCCAAAGGTGTCAAAGGATTCGGATTTGAAGATCTGCATACCACCGACCCGCAACTCAGGCAGGAAGACCATGGCGACGACAACGATACCGATGCCGCCCAGCCATTGCAGGATCCCGCGCCAGATCAGCAGCCCTTTGGGCAGGTCTTCCAACCCGGTCAGCACCGTGGCCCCGGTCGTCGTCAGCCCCGACATCGCCTCGAACATCGCGTCGGTCACGCTGGCCTCGGTCGCGCCCAGCACGAAAGGCAGCGCCCCGAAGAGCGGCAGCATCAACCAGACGCTGGTGGTCAGCATGAATGTCTGTTGAATGGTGAGCCCTTCACGGACCCCATTGGCGCTAGCGAGGGCGATCATCCCGCCACCCAGCGTCGTGATCAAGGCGCTTTCGACGAAAACCCACCAATGGCCCCGGCCCTCGGCCAGATCGACCAAGATCGGAATGATCATGGCAAGGCCAAGCACGGCCACCAAAAGGCCCACGACATATCCGACAGGTCGTATATCCAACATGCGCGCAGCGTTGGCTTGGCCGCTCGTCGCTGTCAAGCCGAGACGGGACCGGGGCGTGATTTGGCCCCGGTCCGTGTCGTCTTAGATGTAGTAGAGGTCTTTGAAAACGTGGTGAACGATGTCGTCACGCTTGATGCCCATGGCGGCCAGTTCTTCGTCGCTTTTCGCTTGCAGGGCTTGGACCTGCTCAAAACGGCGTTGGGCGGTGGAGCCCATCATGATGCCATGGCCGATCCCCGCGAAAAAGCGGCGCAGACCGGCGCCGGCGCGCCGCAGCCCTTCGAGGGGAGAGACGGAGTGGGCGGGGTGAGCAGTGCTCTGGTAGGTCATCTGATTGCCTTTGCAATTTCCAGTATTTCGATGACCGCTAGATAGGCAATGCTGCGCCGCAGCAGAACCGACGTTTTCGCATAGCCGCTGGTCGGGCTTTGCAGGGCTGGCAGGGGAACATTCGCCATTTCTGCGCTAAGACAGGCGGAATGCCCCCCAAAGGGGCGCAGCGCGAGACGCGGACAACCTACGCGCGATTGTCGGGCCCGTGCCGGATCAGCCGACGTGAAAGAGCGTGTTGAAAAGCTTGGGGTCGATGCTCTGCGCTGCAAAGGTCTCACCTTGGGTCAGCACGCTGATCGCATCGTGGCTGTGCAGGCTTTCCTGATGGCTGGCGACGATGCGGAAATCGCCCACCCGGCCATCGGCCAAGAGTTGCTCGCAAAAGAGCCGCGCGGCATCCTCGACAAAGATCGGATTGGCGGCGTTCAGCTCGGCGAAGGCCTGTTCGTCTTCGCGTTTGACCATGACCTGCGTCTCGGTCGGCACGGCGCGGCGGCAAATCTCGATCAGGTCTTCGAACCACAGGCAATCGCCCTCGTCCCGCGTCTCGACCGATATCCGCGCGACGGAGCGCTGCGAATGCGGCGTCGCCAACTGCCCGCGGGTCTGGCGCGCGTGTTCGCTCAGTTCCAGCGAACAGGGGCAGGTGCTGGAATAGACATAGTCGAGATGCACGATCTTCTTGCGCTCGCCGTTCTGTTCGACCAGCTCAAGCGCGATGTCGTAATACTGATAACCCGTGAGGCCCGAGCGCAGGCTGCCAATCTTCATCGGAAAGGAAAAGCGCATCTGAATCCGGGCGTCCAGGCTCTCCAAATCGGCTTTGTAATCATCCAGCGCCGCTTCGATCACCTCAAAGCTGAAGGTGGCTTCGGCATGGCGGTAGAAGCTGCGCATGATGCGGGACATGTTGATGCCCTTCTTTTCCGCATCGAGCGAGACGGTGCCGGTGACCGAAGTCTCAAGCCGCAGATCCCCGCCCTCGCGGCTGCGGTAGCGGATCGGCAGGCGGAAGTTCGAGATGCCGACATGCTGGATCAACTGCTGCGCGCCGCGGATCAGGCTGGAGGGGCCGTTTTGCAGGTCCGGCAGGCTGGCGCGGTAGTTGTCGCCCGCGGTGAAATCTTCGGGATAGGCGCGGCTGAGGGCGGGATATTCGGCGGGGGCCAGCATCCGGGCCATGGCCGGGTCCAGCGCCGCAATCTCAGCCGGGGTGGCCGTTTCGGCCCAAGCGCGCAGCGTGGCGAGCGCGGATTGCGCCGCCTCCCGGTCCGGTGTCTCGGACATTTCAGTCACGATGTTCATTGCGCGGCCCTCCGGTCTGTCGCTCTCAATGTATGATGCGCGGGGCCAAAATGCCACCGCGCCCGCGACACATCAGGTCAGGCTTGCGCCGCCGCGTCCAAGGCCTGCAGCAGATCGGCCTTGAGATCGCCGCTATATTCCAGCCCCACGCTGATCCGCACCAGCCCCGGCGTGATGCCCAAAAGGTCTTTGGTTTCCTGCGGCAGACGCTGGTGGGTGGTGGTGGCCGGATGGGTGACGATGGTCTTGGCATCGCCAAGGTTGTTTGAGATCACGCCCACCTTCAGCGCGTTCAGGAAAGCGAAAGCCGCCGCCTTGCCGCCCTTGAGGTCGATGGACAGCACCGTGCCCCCTGCCCCCATCTGGCGCATCGCCAGCGCGTTCTGCGCATGGCCCGCAAGGCCCGGGTAGAGCACCCGCGCCAAGGCTGTGTGACCGCTCAGCGCTTCGGCCAGTTCCTGTGCGCTGGCCGCCTGCGCCCGCACCCGCAGGTCGATGGTCTCCAACCCTTTAAGCATGATCCAAGCTGTGAAGGGGCTCATCGAGCCGCCGGTATGTTTCATGTAAGGCTCAAGCGTGCCACGAATGAAATCGCGGCTGCCGAGCACCACACCGCCAAGCGCACGGCCCTGCCCGTCGATATGTTTGGTCGCGGAATAGACGACCACATCCGCCCCTTGCGAGATCGCGCGCGAAAAGACCGGCGTGGCAAAAACATTGTCGACCACCACCAGCGCGCCCTTGGCATGGGCGAGCTTGGACACGGCTTCGATGTCGATCACCTCGAGCGTGGGGTTGGCCACGGATTCAAAGAACACCGCGCGGGTGTCCTCGCGGATCGCGGCCTCCCAAGCAGAGAGATCGCTGCCGTCGACGAAAGTGACCTCCACCCCGTAGCGGCCAAGGATCTCTTCCAGCACATAGATACAAGACCCGAACAGCGCCCGGGCCGAGACGACATGATCGCCCGCCTTCAGCATCGAGATCAGCGCGCCCGACACCGCCGCCATGCCGCTGGCGGTGGCAAAGGCATCCTCGGCCCCTTCCAAAGTGGCGATACGGTCCTCGAACATGGCGACCGTGGGGTTGCCGTAGCGGGCATAGATGAACTCATCCGGGCCAATCTCTTCGAAACGCGCTTCGGCCTGTTCGGCGCTGTCATAGACGAAACCTTGGGTCAGGTAGATCGCTTCGCTCACCTCGCCATATTGGCTGCGGCGGGTGCCTGCGTGGATCGCTTGGGTGCGCGGGTGACGGTCGTTGCTCATCTCTCTCATCCTTCCGGCCCGACCTCGCGGGCATAAAAAAACCCCAGACGCGGCCAAGCGAAAGGGGTCTTTCATCCTGACCTTTTAGCGGCATGTTTAACGTGGCCCACAATCCGGTAACAAATCGCCACGCGGGGTGGATTACGCCGCGCGACGCTACAGGTCAACAGTTTCGCGCGGGGCGCTCGTTAAATTCGGGTCAGCCTTGGTCTTTCTTCTCGCCGTAGGCTTCGAACAGCTTGCCCTGCGCCATGAAGAAAACGAAAATCGCCACCGTCAGGCCGAAGGTCTTGAAATAGACCCATGTGTCGGTCGAAAAGAACCGCCAGATCACCTCATTCGCCAGCGCCAGACCAAAGAAGAAATACATCAGCCGTTTGGTCAGCAGCATCCACCCTTCATCGCGCAGGGGCATCATCTCTTCCATGACGTATTTCAGGTAGGATTGTCCGCGCAGCAGGCCGACCGCCAGAAGGCCGCCGAAAAGCACATAGATCAGCGTCGGCTTCATCTTGAAGAAGCGGTCGTCGTTCAGCCAGACCGACAGCCCGCCAAAGATCACCACCAGCACCACGGTAGCGACCTGCATCCGGCTGAGCTTGCCCGTCAGCGCCCAGAGCGCGCCGGTTGAGAGCACGAGCAGCGGCACGAACATCGCGGTGACGACGATAAAGCCGTCATACGCCGTCCCGCCGAAGGTATAGGTGTTATCCTTGAGCCATAGATAGGCTACGAGGAAGGCCAAGACCGGCCCGTATTCCAAGCCCGCCCGCAGCATTGGGTTGATCTCTCTTGGTTCTGACATGCCTGTTCCTTCAGCCGCCCATTTCAACAATCACCGCCCCGGCTGCGATCAGCGCCATCAGCGCGATGCGGCGCGGGCCGACGGTTTCTTTCAGCACCAGCACCCCGATCAGCGCGGCAAAGACGGTCGAAGTCTCGCGCAGCACCGCGGCCTCGCCCACCTTATCAAGCCGGGTGGCCAGCATGACCGACCCGAAACTCGCGAATGCGATAATCCCGCCGATAAAGCCGCGCAGCATCAGCGGCGCCACTTCGGGCGGGTTCTCCATCCTATGCCAGCGCCGCCATGCGATCACCGGCATCACCAGCCCGTCGATCATGAAAAACCATGCGAGGAAGGTGAAGGGATCCGCCGTGGCGCGGATGCCATATGCGTCATATGTGGTGTAAAGCGCCACGAACAAGCCCGTAAGCACTGCAAGGCCCAAGGCCGCGTGCAGCGTATCCCGCGCCGCGACCAGATTGCGCAGGTTATAAAGGGCAAGGCCGAAGATACCGCTCAAGAGCACCGCCACGCCCAGCCATTGCACCGCATTGAACCGCTCGCCAAAGATCAGATAGGCGCCGACCACGGCAAAGAGCGGCCCCGTGCCACGCACCACCGGGTAGACCACCGTATAGGCGCCCTTGGTATAGGCCCATGCCTGCAACAGCTTGTAGATCACATGGATCACGAAAGCGCCGAGGAAGATCACCCACATATGCGGCTCGGGCCATGGCACGACGAACAGGGCGAAGGGGGCGGCCATCACGCCATAAGAGACGTCGATCGCCCCGCGCGTGAGCCACGGATCATGCCGCCCCTTTTGCAATGCGCCGAAAACCGCATGCAGGAAGGCGGCGGAAAGCGCGAGCCACAGGGCCGCGGTATGGCCCGCGGGGGTGCCTTCGATCGACAGGATCCAATCGGTCATCGCGGAACTCCCCCCTGAGCGAGAGGTTTATATTTCAAAGTCTTTAGCACCAACGGAATTTCCATGTTCGAAAGCCTGATCTCGGATCTCACCAACAGTTTTTCAAAAGTGCCGGTCACTGTTGCTGCCGCGCGGCTGCTGATGGCGGCCTTTCTGGCGGGCATCGTCGGATATGAGCGTGAGCGGCGCGACAAGCCTGCGGGGCTGCGGACCCATATCATGGTGGCCATCGCCGCCTGTCTGTTCATCATCATCGGGCAAGAGCTTGGCAGTCTGCAATTTGGCGAAGGCGACCAGATGCGTTTCGATCCGCTGCGCCTGATCGAAGCGGTGACCGCGGGCGTGGCCTTCCTTGCGGCCGGGATCATCTTCACCTCGAACGGTGAGGTGCGCAACATCACCACCGGCGCGTCGATGTGGCTGGCCGGGGCCATCGGCCTGTCCTGCGGCGCGGGGCAAATTCTGCTGGCCTGTCTGACCGCAGGGATTGTGGTGCTGGTTCTGACCGTTCTGCGCTGGATCGAACGAAAGCTTGGCACCCATGATTGAGCAGGGCCACCGCGCGCGGCGACCGAGGTGACGTTAGCCATCCGTGCCTACCAAGGCGGCGGCGAATTCATCGGGGTCAAACGGCGACAGATCGTCGATCTGCTCGCCCACGCCCACGGCATGGATGGGCAGGCCAAAGCGATCCGCCAGCGCCACCAGCACGCCGCCCTTGGCGGTGCCGTCGAGCTTGGTCATCACCAGACCGCTGACATCGGAAATCTCTTGGAAGACTTTCACCTGATTGACCGCGTTCTGCCCCGTCGTCGCATCCAGCACCAATAGGGTGTTATGCGGCGCGGTTTCGTCCTTCTTGCGGATAACGCGGACGATCTTGGCCAATTCCTCCATCAGGTCGCCCCGGTTCTGCAAACGGCCCGCCGTGTCGATCAGAAGCAGGTCCGCCCCCTCTTCCTGCGCGCGGCCCATCGCGTCAAACGCAAGGCTCGCCGGGTCGCTGCCCTCGGGCGCGGTCAGCACCGGCACGTTCGCGCGTTCGCCCCAGACCTGCAATTGCTCCACCGCCGCGGCGCGGAAGGTATCCCCCGCGGCGATCACGACCTTCTTGCCCGCCGCACGGAATTGCGAGGCCAATTTGCCGATGGTAGTCGTCTTGCCCGAGCCGTTCACGCCGACCACCAGCACCACCTGCGGGGTCTTGGGATAGAGCGGCAGGGGCTGAGCCACAGGCTCCATGATGCGGCTGACTTCGCTGGCGAGCAGTTGCTTGATCTCTGCCACCGAGAGCTTCTTGCCAAAGCGCCCCTCGGCCATATTTGCGGTGACCCGCAGCGCCGTGTCGACGCCCATGTCGGCGCTGATCAACAGCTCTTCGAGCTGTTCGAGCATTTCGTCATCCAGTGTCCGGCGCAGCACGGGTTGTGCGGCGCCGCGCCCCATGAGGCGGCCCAGGATGCCCGTTTTGGCGGGGGTG
Organism: Sulfitobacter sp. 1A12157; assembly: GCF_043557345.1. Lineage (NCBI taxonomy): Bacteria > Pseudomonadati > Pseudomonadota > Alphaproteobacteria > Rhodobacterales > Roseobacteraceae > Sulfitobacter > Sulfitobacter sp. 1A12157. The sequence continues at coordinate 57,312 of NZ_JBIFFV010000005.1, read as the reverse complement.
GCCTCGGCTGCGGTTTCGTCCAGCACCGGGGCGACGGGGGTCATCGCTTCGCGCAGGTCGGTCGCCGCGGGAACTTCTTCCGGTGCCGGGACAGGCTCAGGGTCAGCGGCAGGGGGTTCCTGCGCGGGCGTGGGCTCCTGCTGACGCTCAGACGGTTCGGGATGCGGTTCGGGCGCAGGCTGCGGCTCGGGTTCTGGAAGCGGCTCGGGCTCCGGGGCGGGTTCGGGCGCGGGGGTCGGCTCTTCCGCCCTCTTCCCCTCTGCCGCCAACATCGGGCCGCTGTCCTCTTGCCCATCGGGCATCACGTCAGAAGCCGCGCCGGGCTGGTCCATCACCGCATCCACGGGGGCCGCTTCGGCCTCCGCCTCGCCGCCATCGCTGACGATTGCCTCCAACCCCTCATCGAGTTTGGACGAGGATTTGAACAAGCGGTCCTTGAGCTTCGTGAAGAAGGCCATCGGCGTCTCCCATGCAGTTTCGTCTTGATCTATAGGCTTGCCCGCGCAGATGGAAGGGCGCCCGGGCAGATCAAGCCCGCCGGGAGGGGGCGGGGTCAGATTTCATCGGGGAAATGCTTCATCACCAGCCGGATCGGATTCGGCGCCGCCTGACCCAGCCCGCAGATCGAGGCATCGACCATGGCGGTCGACAACTCCTCCAGTAGGGCTTGGTCCCAGCGGTCCTCCTGCATCAGCTTCACCGCCTTTTCACAGCCGACCCGGCAGGGCGTGCACTGGCCACAGCTCTCATCCTCGAAAAACCGCAGCATGTTGAGGGCGGCGGCCCGCGCGCTGTCATGCTCCGACAGGACAACCACCGCCGCCGAGCCGATAAACGACCCGTGCGGTTGCAGCGTGTCGAAGTCGAGCGGCAGGTCATCCATCGAGGCCGGCAACAGGCCAGAGGACGGCCCACCCGGTTGATAGGCTTTGAACAGATGCCCCTTCATCATGCCCCCCGCCGCCGCGATGATGTCGGTGATGGTTGACCCCGCAGGCAGCAGATACATCCCCGGGCGCGCCACGCGGCCCGAAACGGAATAGCTGCGCAGCCCCTTGCGGCCATTCTTTTCCACACCGTTCAACACCTGCGGCCCTTCGCGACAGATGCGGGCAATCCAATGCAGGGTCTCTATGTTATGCACCAAGGTCGGGCGGCCAAAGACCCCCACCTGCGCCACATAGGGCGGGCGATGACGCGGCAAGCCGCGCTTGCCTTCGATGCTTTCGATCATGGCGCTTTCCTCGCCGCAGATATAGGCGCCCGCCCCGCGGCGCAGATCGACATAGCCGGGCGCGATAAGGCCCGCACCTTCCAGAGCCGCGATCTCGCGGCGCAGAATCTCCAGCACCGCCGGGTATTCGTCGCGCATGTAAAGAAAGACCTTCTCGGCCTCCACCGCCCAAGCGGCGATCAACATCCCTTCGAGGAAGAGATGCGGGCGGCGTTCGAGATACCAGCGGTCCTTGAAGGTGCCCGGCTCGCCCTCATCGCCATTCACCGCCAAATAACGCGGGCCGGGGTTGCCGCGCACGAAGCCCCATTTCTTGCCCGAGGGGAAACCCGCCCCGCCAAGACCGCGCAGCCCAGCCTCCAGCAGTCGCTCTTGCACCGCTTCCCAATCGCCCCCCTGACGCAGGTTCAACAGCGTGTCATAACCCCCTGAGGCGGCGTAGGTTTCATAAGCCTCACGGTCAGGTAGACGGGCATGGGTATCCCCAGCCTCAATCGCCAAGCGCACCTTGTCGGGCGTCGCATGGTCGATATGGTTATGCCCCAGCTCCAGCACCGGTGCCGTGTCGCAGCGCCCCATGCAGGGCGAGCGCAGGACGCGCACTTCGGTCGGGTCCAGCCCCTCCTCCAACGCGGCTTTCAAGGCCTGCGCCCCGGCCAGTTCACAAGACAGCGAATCGCAGACACGGATGGTCAGCGCGGGCGGCGGGGTCTCGCCCTCTTTCACCACGTCGAAATGCGCGTAGAAACTGGCAACCTCATAGACCTCGGCCATCGACAGGCGCATCTCTTCGGCCAAGGCCCGCAGATGCGCGGCCGACAGGTGGCCAAAGCGGTCTTGGATCAGATGCAGAAACTCGATCAGCAGATCGCGGGCGCGCGGGCGGTCGCCCAACAGCGCGCGGACCTCCGCCCAAGCCGTATCCTGCAACTGCCGCCCCTTGGGGTGATGCCGCCCCTTGCCCTTGCCGGATTTCCAAACGCCCTTTCGCGGCCCCCCCGCCGATGCATTGCCGTGATCGTCCAGCGCCATATCTCTCCCCCGCCTTGCTTTCCGCCTTGGTAGCAAATCCAAAGGCCGAGGCGCGATCAAAAAGCGACAATCGCGCGGGTGTTTGCGTTGTGCACAGCCCCTGCGGCGGGCAGAATGCGGGGGTTGAGCCGATTGGCGCGGGGTCGCAGGGGAAAACGCATGCTGTGGTATGTGATCGCAAGTTTGACACCGGCGGTGCTGATTGCCGCCGCCGCCCTCTGGGGTGGGGTCTGGCCCGTGCTGGCGCTGTTGTCGATCACGGTGCATGTGGCCCTCATGGACCGGTTGGGCCGCGCGCTGCGCCTGTCCGACAACTCGGGCCGCGCCCTGACGCTGACCTTGGCCGCCGCGCATTTCCTGCTGCTGCCGCTCGGGGTCTGGGCGATTGGCACGGCCCCGCATCTGGCGGGGGTGGACCGCGCGGTGATCTTTGCCGCGCTTGGCCTGTTTCTGGGTCAGATCAGCAATTCCAACGCCCATGAGTTGATCCATGCCAGCCGCCGCCTGCCCCGGCGGATTGGCACGGCGGTCTATATCTCGCTGCTGCACGGGCATCACGTCTCGGCCCATCTGCGAGTGCATCATCCCGCCGCCGCCACCCCGGCTGATCCCAACTCCGCACCCAAGGGCATGGGGTTCTGGCGGTTTCTGCTGAGCGCAAGCTGGGGGGAGTTTCGCGCCGGGTGGCAGGCCGACAGCGCGCAGCGCGCGCGCAAGACGGGGGCGCGGGGGCTGCACCCCTATGCGCTCTACCTCGGTGGCGCGGCGCTGACGCTGCTCACGGCGCTGCTGCTCGGCGGGGTCGCCGGGCTGCTCACCTATGTCGGGCTGGCGGCCTATGCGCAGATGCAACTGCTGCTGTCGGACTATGTGCAGCACTATGGGCTACGGCGAGAGCAACGCCCCGATGGCCGCTTCGAGCCGATGGGCCCGCAGCACAGTTGGAACGCGCCGAAATGGTACTCTGCCGCGATGATGCTGAATGCCCCGCGCCATTCGGACCACCACATGCGCCCCGCCCGCGCCTTTCCGGCGCTGGAGGTGACGCCAGAGATGCCCAAACTGCCCTATTCCCTGCCCGTGATGGCGGTGATCGCCCTTGTCCCCCCGCTTTGGCGGCGCGTGATGGACCGCCGCGTGGCCCGGTGGGGCCGCGGCTGATCCCACTGGCGCGGGGCGCGGGCTTCTGGCAGGCTCGTGGTATGAGACTTGCCCTCGCCCTGATCTGCACTCTCCTTCCCCTGCCTGCCTTGGCCGAGATGTCGGCGGCGGAGTTCGAAGCCTATACCCAAGGCAAGACGCTCTATTTCGGCCAGTCCGGCGCGCCCTATGGGGCGGAAATCTATCACGAGAACCGGCGCGTGCAGTGGTCCTTTCTGGATGGCCATTGCAAAGAGGGGCGCTGGTATGAGGCCGAAGGGCTGATCTGCTTTGTCTACGAAGACGACCCCGCCCCGCAATGCTGGAGCTTTACCGAAAGCCCGACCGGGCTGGTCGCGCGGTTCGAGAATGACCCGACCGAAACCGCGCTTTATGAGGCGCGGGAGATGACCGAGCCTCTGCTGTGCCTTGGGCCGCAGGTCGGGGTCTAGGCCAGTTCAGCCCTCGCCTTTGACCGGCAAGCGACCGTCGGCGAATTCGATCTCCAGATGCGCCGCCTTCTTGGCAGCCTCCGCACTGGTCACCACATCACCATCGCCCCGCACCACGGCGAAACCACGGGCCAGCGTTTCGCGATAGCCGAGCGTGCTAAGCGTGCGGCCCATCGCGTCGATCTGGCGGCGGCGGCGGTCCTGATCGGCGCGGCCTGCGCGCGCCAGCCGGGCCAGCACCTCTTGCAACCGCTGGTCTTGACGCGACAGGTCGCGGCGCAAAACCTCGGGGCGGAAGGTTTGGGTGCGATCGACCAACCGCTCGCGCCGGCGGAGGATTTGGCGGTGCAGCACCTCGGGGTGGAACCGGTCAATCCGCGCGGCCAGCCGCTCGCGCTGCCCGGCCAAATTGCGCTGCCACGCAGGGTCGAGCCGTGCCGAGAGCTGCGCCAGACGTTGGCGATCCGCCTCCAGCTGGCGGCGCAGGGTGCCGGGGCGCAGCGCGCCGGACATATCGGCCAGCTTGACGCGGCGGCCTTGGACGCCTGCGATCAGCGCGGGGGCCAGTTTCTCCCCCCCGCGATCAAGGCGCTGGCGCGGCCCCTCCAGCAGCGTGTCGGCCCCGGGCAAGGCCCGCGCCAGATCCCGCATCCGCTGGCCGCGCCGGGTCAGCCCTTGGCTCAGCGCCTGACGCATCCTCGCGCCCTGCCCCTCCAGCCATGCCGCCAATTCATGCCGCACCGGCACGGCAAGCTCCGCCGCCGCCGTGGGCGTGGGCGCGCGTTTGTCCGAGACGAAGTCGATCAGCGTCGTATCCGTCTCATGCCCCACGGCAGAGATCAGCGGGATCTCCGAGGCTGCCGCCGCGCGCGCGACGCTTTCCTCGTTAAAGCCCCAAAGGTCTTCGACCGAGCCACCGCCACGGGCCACGATGATCAACTCGGGCCGGGGCAACGCGCCACCGGGGGTGAGCCGGTTGAACCCTTGGATGGCGCGCACCACCTCGGGCGCGCATTTCGCGCCCTGAACGGCGACCGGCCAGACCAGCACCTTGCGCGGAAAACGATCCCGCAGCCGGTGCAGAATGTCGCGGATCACGGCCCCCGAGGGCGAAGTTACCACGCCGATGATCTCAGGCAGGTAGGGCAGCGGGCGCTTGCGCTCGGGGGCGAACAGCCCCTCCGCCGCCAGCGCCGCCTTTCGTTTCTCCAACAGCGCCATCAGCGCGCCCATGCCCGCCGGTTTGATATCCTCGATGACGATCTGATATTTCGACTGCCCGCCAAAGGTGGTGATGCGCCCGGTGGCGATCACCTCCATTCCCTCTTCGGGCTGGGTTTCAAGCCGCGCGGTCACGCCCTTCCAGATCACGCCCGAGATGACCGAGCGGTCATCCTTGAGGTCGAGATAGACATGCCCCGAGCGCGGGCGGCTGACGCGGCCCACTTCACCGCGAATCCGGACATGGCCGAACTCTCCCTCGATCACCCGTTTGATCGCGCCCGAAAGCTCGGTCACCGTGAATTCGGGGCTGTTGCCACCGGGGGCGGGGTCGTCGAACAGATCCATCTGGGCACCTTGTGTCTGTGGCCCCCCCAGCTTAGAACGCGGAGCAACGAAGTCCAAGGGAGTGCGCGGCATGAATATCCTGATCCTCGGCAGCGGTGGCCGCGAACATTCACTTGCTTGGGCGGTCATGCAGAACCCCAAATGCGACAAGCTGATCGTGGCACCGGGCAACGCGGGCATCGCCGCCATCGCGCAATGCGCCAAGCTCGACATCATGGATGGCGCGGCGGTTGTGGCCTTCTGCGAGGGCAATAACATCGATTTCGTCATCATCGGCCCCGAAGCGCCCCTCGCCGCGGGTGTGGGCGACGATCTGCGCGCGGCGGGTTTCGATGTCTTTGGCCCCTCCAAAGCAGCGGCGGCGCTGGAAGCTTCCAAAGCCTTCACCAAGGAAATCTGCGACGCCTGCGTGGCGCCCACGGCGGGCTATGGCCATTTCACCGATGCCGCCAGCGCCCGCGCCTATGTCGAAAAGCAAGGCGCGCCCATCGTGATCAAGGCCGACGGCCTGGCGGCGGGCAAGGGCGTCATCATCGCCATGACCGATGCCGAAGCCCTCGCCGCCGTGGATGAGATGTTTGACGGCGCCTTTGGCGAGGCGGGCGCGGAAGTGGTGATCGAAGAGTTCATGGAAGGCGAAGAGGCGTCCTTTTTCGTGCTCTGCGACGGGGAGACGGTGCTGCCCATCGGCACGGCCCAAGACCACAAACGGGTCGGCGAAGGCGACAGTGGCCCCAATACCGGCGGCATGGGCGCCTATTCCCCCGCCCCGGTGCTGAGCGACGAGATCGCCGAACGCGCGCTGGATGAGATCATCCGCCCCTGTATGGCCGAGATGGCGAAACGCGGGATGCCCTATCAGGGCGTGCTCTACGCGGGTTTGATGATCAAGGACGGCCAGCCGCGGCTGGTGGAATACAACGTCCGTTTCGGCGACCCGGAGTGCCAAGTGCTGATGATGCGCCTCGGCGCGCAGGCCTTCGACCTGATGCAGGCCACGGCCAAGGGCACGTTGGCCGATATGCAGGTGAACTGGGCCGAGGATCACGCGCTGACCGTGGTGATGGCCGCCAAAGGCTACCCCGGTGACTATGAAAAGGGCAGTGAGATCAAAGGTCTCTGCGCCCTGCCCGAGGATAGTGCCAATATGGTGTTCCACGCGGGCACCAAGGCGCAGGACGGGGCGATCTTGGCCAATGGCGGGCGGGTGCTGAATGTCACCGCACGCGGGGCCAGCTTGGCCGAGGCGCAAGAGCGTGCCTATGCAATGGTCGATGGGATCGATTGGCCCGAAGGGTTCTGCCGCCGCGACATCGGCTGGCGCGCGCTGAGCTGATGGGTAGCGGCTCTACCAAAGCCGCAGCCGCCCCTTATTCACAAGCCAGCGCCTTGGCAAAGCTCTCGGCCCCCGCGAAGGGGCCGATATCGCGCCGCGCAAGCTGTCCGTCCTTCAGGCGCACCCCCACCACACGCTGCCAATCGGCATCCGCCAGCATCATTTCCGGCCCCGCACCGCAATCGCGCAGACCGCCCGAGATATGCCGCTCTCCGATGCGGTGATTGGTCAGCCCCGTCATTTGCGCGACTTCGCTGAGATGCCCATCGGCAAAGCGCCAGACCCGCAGCACCCGCGCGAGATGCGGCCGGTCGACATAGGCGATCTCGACCGCGCCGTCGCCATCCAGATCGGCGGCGCCTATGGGGGCGAGCCACCGGTTGCTCTGACCGATATGTGGGGTCTCAGCAACCTTGCCCTCAAGGCCGTAGACCGCCAGCGCCGCACCGCGATTGACGTCCGTCTCAACCACCAGAACCTCGGGCGCGCCATCGCCGGTCACATCCACGAGCCGGGGGGCGATATCTTCGAAAACATGGTCGCGCGGCAGAGGGAAACGCCGCGCGCCGCCATCCGCCAGAGAGACCTGCAAGCCGCCCCATTCCAGCGCGTCGCCAAGAATGCCGTGGGCGTAGCGCCCGGTGGGCGCGATGTAATGCGCGGCGGTGATGGTCTCCGCCGCCGCATCTGTTGCGATCAGCGCCAGCAGTGCCGCGCCGATCGCCCGCATCAGATTTGCTTTTCCGGCATCTGGACGCGCAGACCGTCCAGCGCGTCGGTGACCTTGATCTGGCAGGTCAGACGCGAGCGCGCGGGATCAGGCTCAAAGGCGAAGTCGAGCATGTCTTCTTCCATGTCGTCCATCGGCGGCAGTTTCTCGGCCCAAGCCGGATCGACATAGACATGGCAGGTGGAGCAGGCGCAGGCGCCGCCGCAGTCGGCTTCGATGCCGGGAATGTTATTGTCCCGCGCGCCTTCCATGACGGTGAGACCATTGGCCACCTCGACCACATGTTCGGTGCCGGAGTGTTCGACATAGGTGATTTTGGCCATGATGATGCCCTTTCGTCCTAAAAGTTCGGCCTTGTTTAACGGGCTATGGCAGCCGGTTCCAGCCCCCTTTTCGCAAGGTCACGGCGCGCCCGACATTGCGGTGGGCAAGGCCCACGCATCCGGCTAGTCTGCCCGCGAACAACAGGCGAGCCCGAGAGACCGGCATGACACAGCCCCTCCCCCCCAGAACCACGCGGCGCTGCGCCGCTTTGCTGCTGACCGTCGCGGCCTTGGCGGGTTGCGAGACAACGGCACCGGCCACGCCTCGCCCTGAGCCGGGGGTGTTGGAGGCTACCCGCAACGGCCCCGCGGGCGCGCCGGAGGGAAGCTGCTGGGGCCGCACGGTCAGCCCCGCGGTAATCGAGACGGTGACCGAACAGGTCGAAGTGACTCCGGCCAAGATGAACCCCGATGGCAGCATCGCCAATCCGCCCGTCTACAAGACCGAGACCCGGCAAGAGATCGTGCGCGCGCGGGTCGACAACTGGTTCGAAACCCCCTGCCCCGACGTGCTGACGCCCGAGTTCAACAGCAGCCTGCAACGGGCACTCGAGGCGCGGGGGTTTTACGCCGGGCCAATCACTGGCGAGATGGACAAAGCGACACGGGCGGCGGTTCGACGCTATCAGGCTCAGCAGGGGCCGAACAGCGAGGTTCTGTCGCTGAGCACGGCACGGGCGCTTGGACTGGTGGCGGTGCCTCGACAAGACGGCTGACCCTGTAACGCAAAAAGGCGCCCGCAGGCGCCCTTTCCCAACCGTTCCGGCAGCTCACTCCGCCAAAGACAGCGCCACGAAACGTGGGTCGCCACCCCGGCGTACCAGCAACAGGAGAGAGCGGCGGCCCGCCTCTTTCGCCGCGGCGATCCGGGCTTCAAGATCGGCGATGCTCGACACCTGCTCCTGCCCCGCTTCGGTGATGATATCGCCCATGCGCAGGCCCTTCTCGAAGGCCTCAGATGTTTGATCCACATCCGTCACGGCAAGGCCGGTCATATCGTCATCGGCCCCGAGTTCCGCGCGCAGATCATCCGTAAGCGGCATCAGGGTCAGGCCCATCAGCATGGTCGACTGCGGCTCGGCTTCGGTGCCGTCATCGGCGTTTTCGTCCATATCGGCAGGCACAGCGCCATCGGCCTCTTCGCGGCGGCCCAGCACGACCTTGATGGTCTGGGTCTTGCCATCACGCAGCACGGTCACGCGCACCGTCGCGCCCACGGGGCTATTGCCCACCTGACGGACCAGACCACGGGTATCGACCACTTCGACACCGTCGAAGGATTTGATCACGTCGCCGGTCTTGAGCCCCGCCTCACGCGCAGGCCCTTCGGGCACATCGGTGATCAAGGCGCCGACGGCTTTCTTGAGGCCCATGGCATCGGCCACATCGTCGGTCACGTCCTGAATGCGCACGCCCAGCCAGCCACGGCGGGTCTCGCCGTATTCCTGCAACTGGTCAATCACGCGGGTGACGACATTCGACGCCATCGAAAAACCGATGCCGATGGAGCCGCCGTTGGGCGACAGGATCGCGGTGTTCACGCCGATCACCTCGCCATCCATGTTGAACAGCGGCCCGCCCGAGTTGCCCCGGTTGATCGCGGCGTCGGTCTGGATGTAGTCGTCATAGGTGCCCGACAGCGCCCGGTTGCGCGCCGAAACGATGCCCGCCGAGACCGAGAAGCCCTGCCCCAGCGGATTGCCCATCGCGATGACCCAATCGCCCACACGCGCGGCGTTGCTGTCGCCGAAAGAGACGAAGGGCAGCGGCTGTTTGGCTTCGACCTTCAAAAGCGCGATGTCGGTCTTGGGGTCGGTGCCGATGACCTTGGCGACCAGCTCTTCGCCCGAGAAGAATTCGATGGTGATCTCATCTGCGCTTTCGATGACGTGGTTGTTGGTCACCACATAGCCGTCTTCGGAAATCACGAAACCCGAGCCAAGCGCCGAGGAACGGCGGGGCCGGTTGCCTTCGCCATTGTTGCGGTCCTGAAACTCGCGAAAGAAGTCTTCGAAGGGCGAGCCCTCGGGGACGATGCCCTGCGGCCCGGTGCGGCCCTCAACCGTGGTTGAGGTGGTGATATTGACCACCGAAGGGCTGATTTTTTCGGCCAGCGGGGCAAGGCTTTCGGGTTTGGCCAGCGCCATGCTGGCTTGCAGGATCAGGAGGGTCAGCGCCATCACCCCCATTGCCATCGCTCGCATCCATTGGGTGTGTTGTGCTGTTGTGGACAGGGAAACCGCCTTGGCCTGCATTCATCGTCTCCTGATTGTTCCTGTTGTTGCCAACGTGGGCAGAGTGCATTCCGAAAGGACGCGCTGCAACAGCAAAGATGGGGCCGATCACGGGCATTTCAACGGGTAGGCGCGTGAGGATTTGCGCCCTCGGCCCGAGAGGGCAAGGGCAAAACGGACGCTCATCCACCCCGCCTGCGCGGCGTCAAAGCCCCAGTTGAAAGGCCAGCCAGACCAAGATCAACCCGGCCACCACCGCCAGCGCGCCAAGCTGGCGCAGCGCCGCCTCAGGGATGCGGCGGAGGATTTCGAGCATCTGTTCCAAAAACGAAGGGGCCAGTGCGTACACCAGCCCCTCGAATATCAGAACCGACCCGAGAGCCAGTAAAACCAGCGTCATTCTTGCGCTGCCGCTGGCTGATCCGTCTCAGCCTCCGGTGCGGCGGGCGCTGGCGTGACGGGCGCCGCGGGGGCGACTTCTTCCTGCGTGTCCTCTGCCGCATCAGCGCGATCCGCCTCGGGCGCAGGCTCCGCCGCGGGCGCATCGGCAGCGGAGGGCTGCGGCGGTGCAGACGCATCGACCGAGGTCGTGGCGCTGCGATCCGAACGCAGGTAGTTAAAGAACTCGCTATCCGGCGACATCACCATGGTCGAGTTCTGCCCCTGCAAAGCCTGCTCATAGGCGCTGAGCGAGCGGTAGAATTCAAAGAATTCCTGATCCTTGCCATAGGCCTGTGCGAAGATGTTGTTCCGCTGAGCGTCCGCCTCACCTTCGATGATCCGCGCGTCACGACGGGCTTCCGAGAGGATCTCTTCGTAGGTCCGGTCGGCAAGGGCGATGACGCGCTGCGCGGCTTCGCGGCCACGGGCGCGCTCATCGGTCGCTTCACGCTCCCGCTCGGCGATCATCCGTTGCAGGGTCGCGTCAAAGTTCTGCTCGGGCAGGTTTGTCTGGCGCAGGCGCACGTCCACCACCTTGAGGCCAAGCGCCTCTGCGCGGGCATCGGCGCGAACACGGATCTGCTCCATCAGGTCCGACCGCTCGGGCGACAGGATGGTGTTGGAGGTCACCCCCTGCGAGCCGAGCACGGCACGGATTTGGCTTTCCATGATGCCGCCCATCTCACTTTCGGCCTGACGTTCGCCGCCTGCACCCAAAGCCTGACGGTACTGCACCATATCGTCGATGCGGTAGAGCACGAAGGCGTCGATCTCAAGGCGCCGGTCGTCGGCGGGGGTGACTTCGATCACCGGGGTTTCCAGCGACAGGATGCGGTCTTCGTAGCGCACGACCTCATCCAAAAGCGGGACTTTGAACCCGATGCCCGGCTCGTTGCGAACCTGTTTGATCTGGCCAAAGCGTAGCACCAGCGCCTTCTCGCGCTCATCCACCACAAAGACAGCCGACAGGATACCCACGATGGCGATCACCACGATGGGGATGATAAGACTTGTTTTCCGCATCAGTTCGACCCTCCGCCGCGCCGCAATTCATTGAGTGGCAGATAGGGAACGACGCCCTGCCCACCTTGGCCGCTGCCGTTTTCGAGGATGACCTTATCCACGTCGCCCAGCACCTTTTCCATGGTCTCAAGATACAGACGTTTGCGCGTCACATCCGGCGCGTTGCGGTATTCTTCCAACACCGCTTCAAAGCGGCTGGCCTCACCCACCGCGTCGTTCACGACGCGGGCACGGTAGCCTTCGGCGGCTTCCAGAAGCTGCGCGGATTCACCGCGTGCCTCGGCGGTGCGGCGGTTGGCATAGGCGTCGGCCTGACGCTCGACCCGGTCACGCTCCTGCTCGGCGGCCTGCACGTCGCGGAAGGCATCGACGACCGACTGTGTGGTGGTATTGCCATTGGCATCGGTGACCTGCACGGTCTGGCTGGGCGGGTCGACCTTGTTCACGTTGACACGCAGCACGTTGATGCCGGTCTTGCGGTTGTCGAGCGTGGTCTGGATCAGTTCCTTCACCCGATCCGCCACCGCGCCACGGTCCCGGTTGAGGATCGGCGCCAGTTCGGACTGTGCGATGACTTCGCGCATGGCGGATTCCGAGATCGCCCGGACCGAGGCTTCGGGGTCGCGCAGCGAGAATTTGAAATCACGCGCGTTCTTGATGTTCCAGACCACCTGAAAGTCGATATCGACGATGTTTTCATCGGTGGTCAGCATCAAGCCCTCGTTGCCCCCCGTGCCGCGCCGCACGCCCAACTCCTCGGTGCGGTTGGTGGTGACGTCGAAAACCTCTGCCGTGACCAGCGGCCATGGGGCAAAGTTCAGACCCTCGGTGCCGATGCCGGAAAATTCACCCAGGAACAGTTCGATCGACTGCTGTTCGGGCCGCACGGTGTAGAAGCTGGCAAATCCCCAAAGCGCCACACCGGCCAGAAGCGCGATTCCAAGGGTCGAGCGTGTCACGCCCGGCCCGCCAGAGCCACGACCGCCGCCGCCGGTGCCATTGCCCCGGTCGCCGCCACGGCCGCCCATCAAGACGCGCAGCTGCTCTTGCCCCTTGCGCACCAGATCGTCGATCTCGGGCATCTGGGGGCGGTCACCGCCCTGCCCGCGTGGACCCTGCGGCCCGTCGTTGCGACCCCCGTTGCCCCGGTCTCCGCCGTTGCCCCGGTTGCCGCCTCCGCCGCCCCCCCAGGGGCCTTGCGAATTTCCTGCCATTGATATGTTCCCCTCTGGGCCGCCCATGCGGCCTATCGTTCCAAAAATTGTACGCTTTCGCGTGATATTCAAGCCGTGCGGGTCGGATTACGCATCGTCACCAGTTCTTCGGACATGGTCGGGTGCACCGCGCAGGTGGCGTCGAACTGCTCTTTCGTGGCGCCCATCTTGACCGCGATGCCGACCATCTGGATCAACTCGCCCGCATTGGGTGCGACGATATGACAGCCCAGCACAACCCGCGTCTCGGCGCAGACGATGAGCTTCATCAGCACCCGGTCCGCCTTGCCCGCAAAGGCGCCCTGCATCGGTTTGAAGGAGGTCGCATAGACCTCGATCGGCCCCGCCTCCCGCGCGGCCTCCTCGCTCAGCCCCACGGTGCCCATCTCGGGCTGCGTGAAGATGGCCGAGGGCACCAGATCGTGATCCACCGGCGTCGGGTTGCCGCCAAAGACGGTTTCGACAAAGGCCATGCCTTCGCGGATCGCCACGGGGGTAAGGTTGATGCGGTTGGTCACGTCGCCGATGGCATAGACGGAAGGCACCGCCGTCTGGCTGTATTCATCTACTTCGATCTCACCGCTGCGGCCCAGCTTCACCCCCAGTTCTTCCAGCCCCATGTCATCGCTGTTTGGGCGGCGGCCTGTGGCAAAGAGCACTTGGTCGAACATCTTTTCGGTGCCGTTGGTCGGCTTGACCTTCATCGGGCCGCTGCCGTCTTCGTGGCTGGGCGACATTTCCAGAATATTGGTGCCCAGATGCAGGTCGATCCCCTTTTCCTGCATCATCTCGGCCACCATGCCGCGGGCTTCGTCGTCAAAGCCGCGCAGGATCTGCGCGCCGCGGTAGTATTGCGTCACCTCGACACCCAAACCATTGAGGATACAGGCGAATTCACAGGCGATATAGCCGCCGCCGATGATGAGGATCGACTTGGGCAGTTTTTCCAGATGGAACAGATCGTCAGAGACCAGCCCCAATTCCGCATTCTCGATCTCGGGGCGCACGGGGCGGCCACCGCTGGCGATGAGGATGTGTTTCGCGGTCTTCTCGGTGCCGTCGGACAGGGCCACGGTATGGGGGTCTTTGATCCGCGCGCGGGTGTCGAATGTGTCGACGCCGGAGTTCTTCAAAAGCTTGCGATAGACACCTTCGAGGCGGTCCAACTCAGTGTTCAGACGGCCCTTGAAGTCATGCCAGTCAAACGGCCCGGCCTTGAGATCCCAGCCAAAGCATTTCGCCTCATCCACCACGTCGGCATAGCCCGAGGCAAAGACCATCAGCTTTTTCGGCACGCAGCCCCGGATCACGCAGGTGCCGCCATAGCGGTCTTCCTCGGCCAGTCCGACCTTGGCGTCATGTTCGCCCGCCGCGACACGCGCCGCGCGCACACCGCCCGAGCCGCCACCGATGACAAACAGGTCGTAGTCGAATTCATTCTTGGCCATTGGGCGCCTCTCTCAGTCGTTTTGGGTCTCGCGCGGGATCGCGCATATTTCGGTCTTGCGCGGGATCGCGCATGTTTCGGTGTTGCGCGGGATCGCGCGTGTCTCACTCTGGGTGCGTTAATCGCTCAGGTCGGAAAACAGATTGTCGGTCTCGACGAATTCCAAGCGGTCGGTCGCCACGGTGCCTTCATTTATGTCGCGCACCTCGACCCTGCCATCCCCGTAGCCGATCACAACCGCGTCACAGATATCTATGAACAGACCGTTTTCCACCACGCCGGGCATCTGATTCAGCACCAGCGCCAATTGCCGTGCGTTGCCGATGCGCCCCAGCCGCAGGTCCAGAATGTAGTTCCCCTCGTCCGTGATGAAAGGCACCTCGCCGTTCATCCGCAGGGTCGAGCTTTGGCCCAGCACATCCATCGAGATCAATGTCTCTTCGACCAGCGCCTGCGTGGTCTGCCAGCCAAAGGGAATCACTTCGATCGGCAGGGGGAATGCGCCCAGATGATGCACCTCCTTGCCTATATCGGCGATCACCACCATCTGGTCGCTGGCCGTCGCCACGATCTTTTCTTGCAGCAGGGCCCCACCGCCGCCCTTGATCAGGTTCAGGTCACCGTCGAATTCATCCGCCCCGTCAATCGTCAGGTCGAGCCATTTCGCCTCATCGAGCGAGATCACCTCGATCCCCACATCCCGCGCCAGTTGCGCCGTGCGCGAGGAGGTCGGCACCCCTTTGATCCGCAGCCCATCGTCGCGTACCATCTCGCCCAGACAGCGCACCAGCCACGCCGCCGTCGATCCGGTGCCAAGCCCCACGCGCATCCCGTCTTCCACGAAGTCGCACGCCCGTTTCGCAGCCACGAATTTGGCCTTGTCGATCGGTGATAGGTCTCCGGACATCGGGTGCTCCCTTGCAGGCGTTTGCCGCGTTATAGGGCGAATTGGCATAGGGTGCGAGGGGCAAGTCGGCGGTTTTTGCCGGTGCCGCAGGCCGACAGGACGGGCAGAGCGCACGGCCTGTCGCTTTCGGCGCGCCGCAGGACGGCGGGAAATGGTTGGATCGGGCCCAGGCCGCTTGCAATGCGCCAAAGGTCTGGGCGATACCCGTCTCACCGCGCCCGCCACCCGCAACCATAAAAGGGTCCGCCACCTGATGTTTCTTTCGGTCTTCGACATGTTCAAAGTGGGCATCGGCCCCTCGTCTTCGCATACCATGGGGCCGATGGTGGCGGCCGGGCGCTTCCTTGACCAGATGCGCGCATCGCCCTTTCAATTCGCCGGGCTGCGCGCCTCGCTGCATGGCAGTCTGGCCTTCACCGGCGTGGGCCATGCCACCGACCGCGCCACGATCCTCGGCCTCGCCGGGTTCACGCCCGAGGACTATGACGCCGAAGCCGCCGAGAGGGTGTTGGAAGAGATCAAACAGACCCGCCGCATCAGCGTCGACGGCCTGCCCGAACTGCGCTTTGACCCTGAGCGCGACATGATCTTTGACTATGACACCAAGCTTACAGGCCATGCCAACGGCATGATGCTGATGGCCACCGATGCCCAAGGCGACGTTGCCCTGCGCGAGACCTATTATTCCATCGGCGGCGGCTTCGTGATGACCGAAAAGGAACTGGCCGCGGGAAAGGACACGGATGAGGGCGCGCCGGTGCCCTTCCCCTTCAAGTCCGCCGCGGAGATGCTTGAGATGTCGGCCAAATCCGGTAAAACCATCGCGGGCATGAAACGCGCCAATGAAGAGGCCCGTGGCGGGGCCGAGAACCTGCGCGCCGGCAGCAAACGGCTGTGGCAGGTCATGCGTGACTGCATCGACCGGGGGCTGACCTCCGAGGGCACCCTGCCCGGCGGGCTCAATGTGAAACGCCGTGCCAAGGGCATTTACGACGCGCTGATGGCGGAGCGCGGACAGAACCAATCCGCGCCGCATACGATCAACGATTGGATGAGCGTCTATGCCATGGCCGTCAACGAGGAGAACGCCGCTGGCGGGCAGGTCGTGACCGCGCCGACCAACGGCGCCGCAGGTGTGATGCCCGCCACCCTGCGCTATTACCTCGACCACGTCCCCGGCGCGTCAGAGGCGCATATCGAAGACTTCCTGCTGACCGCCGCCGCGATTGGCGGGCTGGTGAAATACAACGCCTCGATCTCAGGCGCCGAGGCGGGCTGTCAGGCCGAAGTCGGCAGCGCCGCCGCCATGTCCGCCGCCGGGCTCTGCGCCGTGATGGGCGGCACCCCGCAGCAGATCGAAAACGCCGCCGAAATCGCGCTGGAGCATCACCTCGGCATGACCTGCGACCCGGTCAAAGGGCTGGTGCAGGTGCCTTGTATCGAGCGCAACGGCTTGGGCGCGATCAAGGCGGTCTCGGCGGCCTCTCTAGCGCTGCGCGGCGACGGCACGCATCTTGTGCCGCTCGATGCCTGTATTGAAACCATGCGCCAAACGGGCGCGGACATGAGCGAGAAGTACAAGGAAACCTCCCTCGGCGGGCTGGCGGTGAATGTGCCGAATTGCTGAAGCTGCGCAAATTTGCACAGCCTCCGTTCGCCGGGGCCAATTGTTGAGGTGACCGCCACCGCCTATCTTCTAAGCAACCGCAAAGGAGAGCATCATGTCCCTCAGACCCACATTGGAAACCCGTCGCGCCACGCCCACGATGGAAGGCGCCGGGGTGAAACTGCACCGCGCTTTCGGCTTCCACGATCCGTCGGAGCTTGACCCCTTTCTGCTGTTCGACGACTTTCGCAACGAGCACCCGCGCGACTTCGAAAAGGGCTTCCCTTGGCACCCGCACCGCGGGATCGAGACGATCACCTATGTGCTCGAAGGCACCGTGGCCCATGCGGATTCGCTCGGCAATACCGGCGATCTCAACGCGGGCGACGTGCAGTGGATGACCGCCGGATCGGGCATCCTGCACCAAGAAATGCCACGCGGGAACGACAAGGGGCAGATGCACGGCTTCCAGCTTTGGGGCAACCTGCCCTCGGCCCAGAAGATGACCGCACCGCGTTATCAGGATATGAAATCCGCCGATATCCCGGTGGTGACCGATGACGACGGCACGAGGGTCAAGATCATCACCGGCGAGTTCTGGGGCAAACGCGGCCCCGTCGACGGCATCGCCGCCGATCCGCAGTATCTGGATGTCTTCGTGCCTGCGGGCGTGAAAAAGACCTTTCGCATCGACACCTACCGCCGGGCCTTTGCCTATGTCTTCCAAGGCGCGGGCGCTTTCGCCGATGCCTCCGCCCCTTCGGGCGTGCTGCTTGAGAAAGAGGTCGCCGGCGAAGAGGTCAACATCCGCGACATGTCGGGCGATCGGACGCTGATCCGCTTTGGCACCGGCGATGAGGTCACGGTGCAGGCCGGTGAGGAAGGGGTGCGTTTCCTGCTGATCTCGGGCGCGCCGATTGAAGAGCCGGTGGCGTGGCACGGGCCGATCGTGATGAACACCCGCGCCGAGATACAACAGGCAATGCGGGATCTGAACAACGGGACTTTCATCCGCCCCGCCCATTGACCCAAAGGGCCGTGGCCGCTCAGGCGGTCACGGCTTTGCGCACCATATCCCAATATTGTGCTACGACCTCGTCCAGCGACAGCCGTCCGCCCGCGCGATACCAAGTATTCACCCCCGTCAGCATCGCGATGATCGCCAGCGTCACGATCTTGGTATCGGCGACGGCGCAATCGCCACTGGCCACCCCGGCGCGCAGGATCGCTTCAAGGCGGTCCTCATAGTCGCGGCGCAGCCGCTCGATCACGGCAAAATTCTCCTCCGTGAGGTTGCGCAGCTCCATATAGGCGATGAAAACCTCATCGGGCCGATCCGCGTGAAACCGGATGTGGAAGGCCACGAAATCCTGCAACTGCTGCATGGCGGGGCGGCTGGGGTCATGGGGTGTTTCGGCCAGCAGATCGGTCATATGCGCCTGCATCAGGTCGAACAACAGACTCTGCTTGTCGGGCGTGTAGTTATAGAGCGCCCCGGCCTGCACGCCGACTTCGGCGGCGATGGCACGCATGGACACGGCGGCATAGCCGCCCCGTGCGAAAAGCCGCAGCGCGGCTGCGCGGACACGCGGGCCGGTGATATCGGAGTGGGAGCCTGTGGTTCTTGCCATGGCGGCAATTTAATGAACAAGCGTTCAAAAGCAAACCCCGCTTGCGCGAAGATCACGGCTGGGGCAGAACGAGGCATGACCCAAGCGCGCCTCCCCCGCCCCCTTTCAACCATCGCCCTGTTTCTGGGCGTCTCGCTGCTGGCGGGCTGCACGCAGTTTCCCGCGCTCGACCGCACGATCACGCCTGAACTGGAGGCCGCCCCCTACCCCGATCTGGTCCCGATCGACCCGCTTTTGGCCAAGGCCACCGCCGGGCGGATTGACCCGGCGCGGACCGAGGCGGCGCTCACGGGGCGCGCGGCCAATCTCGAAGCCCGCGCGGCGCGGCTGAGCCGCACGAGCACCCAATCCGCCACTGCCGCACGGGTGGCGCGGCTCAGAGCGCGTGCCGCCGAGCTACGGCGCGCACGCCAAGCCGCCGAGACCAGCGAAAGCGCTGAATAAACGGGCATCCCCGTGATGCGTATGCGCGTTGCACGCAGGCGCCGAACCCGCTACATCGCGGCTATGCCCGGCCCCGCCTGCCGGGCCTTTCGGATCAGACCAGAAGGACCACCGCCATGTTTAAGCCGCTTCGCCTCGGGATTGCCGGATTGGGAACCGTGGGCGTGGGTGTGCTGCGCATTCTGCGCCAGCAGGCCGCCCTGTTAGAGGCCCGCACCGGCTGCGCGATGACGGTCTCGGCGGTTTCTGCCCGCACTCGGAACAAGGATCGCGGGCTGTCGCTGTCTTCCTATGATTGGGAGGATGACCCCGTCAAATTGGCGACCCGCGACGACGTGGACGTTTTCGTGGAACTCATGGGCGGCGCGGATGGCCCCGCCAAGGCCGCGACCGAAGCCGCGCTGGCGGCGGGCAAACATGTGGTCACCGCGAACAAGGCGATGCTGGCAATGCACGGCCAAGCGCTGGCCGAACAGGCCGAAGGCGCAGGCGTGGCGCTGCGCTATGAGGCCGCCGTGGCGGGCGGCATTCCGGTCATCAAGACGCTGATGGAGGGGCTGGCCGGGAATGAGATCACCCGGATCATGGGTGTGATGAACGGCTCGTGCAACTACATCCTCACGCGGATGGAGGATTCGGGCAAAACCTATCAAGAGATCTTCGCCGAGGCCGATGGGCTGGGCTATCTCGAAGCCGACCCGCAATTAGATGTGGGCGGCATCGACGCGGCGCATAAGCTGGCGATCCTGTCCTCTATCGCCTTCGGCACCAAGATCGACTTTGACGGCATCCAGCTTGAGGGGATCGAGCGGGTCGCCATCGAAGACATCCGCGCCGCCGCCGATATGGGCTATAAGATCAAATTGCTGGGCGTGACCCAGAAAACCGGGCGCGGGCTGGAACAGCGGATGATGCCCTGCCTTGTGCCGCAGACCTCGCCCTTGGGGCAACTTGACGGCGGCACCAATATGGTGGTGATCGAAGGCGATGCCGTGGGCCAGATCGTGCTGCGCGGTGCAGGCGCGGGCGAAGGGCCGACGGCCAGCGCCGTGATGGCCGATGTCTGCGACATCGCGCGCGGGTTGCGCGGGCCGGTCTTTGGCCAACCTGCCGAAACGCTTGAGCAAACCACCCCCGCCAGCAGCCAGCGCCCTGCCCCCTACTACCTGCGCATGGCGCTGGTCGACAAACCCGGTGCATTGGCGAAGATCGCCACAGTGCTAGGCGAAGCGGGTGTGAGCATCTACCGGATGCGCCAGTATGAACATGCCGATGTCTCGGCCCCCGTGCTGATCGTGACCCACAAGACCAGCCGCGACGCGCTGCTGGAAGCGCTGGCGAATATGGACAAAACCGGCGTGCTGGCCGGTGAACCGGTGGCGCTGCGCATCGAAGAGGTCTGAACGGAGAGGGCCATCGCCCGCCCGCGGGTGGGCGATCCAACTGCGCTACCTGCCACTCTATGGCTCAGCCATGGTGTGCGCCCGAGGGAACCACAAAATCGCCTATCCGGTCGTGTCCGAGGTGCGCCGTAAATGACGGCACGCCTTCGGCGTGACGGGGCGGGCAGGCGATGGCCCGGCGGCCGCGGCTTGATTCCGGGCCGGGGTGGCAGTTTCGACCGAAGTGGCAGCCGCTCTCCCAACCCAAAACTTGCCCCGAGGCCCGCGCGAGGGTACAGGACAGAAAACACATTGCACCCAAGGACACTCCATGACCGCTTCCGCCGAATTCCAAGACCGTATGCTCTCTCTGGGCCTCGCCCGCGTATCCGAAGCCGCCGCGCTGGCCTCGGCCAAGCTGATCGGCAAGGGTGACGAGAAAGCCGCCGACCAAGCCGCCGTGAACGCCATGCGCGAACAGCTCAACATGCTCGATATCGCAGGCGTCGTGGTCATCGGCGAAGGTGAGCGGGACGAGGCCCCGATGCTCTATATCGGCGAAGAGGTCGGCACCGGCAACGGCCCCGGCGTGGACATCGCGCTCGACCCGCTGGAAGGCACCACGCTGACCGCCAAGGACATGCCCAACGCGCTGACCGTGATCGCCATGGGCCCGCGCGGCTCCATGCTGCACGCGCCGGACACCTATATGGACAAGCTGGCGATCGGCCCGGGCTTCGAGACCGATGTCGTCACCCTCGACATGAGCCCCGGTGAACGTGTCGAAGCGCTGGCCCGCGCCAAGGGCTGCGCGGCGTCCGACATCACCGTTTGCATCCTCGAACGCCCCCGCCACGCCGATATGATCGCCGAGGTCCGCGCCACCGGTGCGGCCATCCGTCTGATCACCGATGGGGACGTGGCGGGCGTGATGCATTGCGCCGACCCCGAAACCGGCATCGACATGTATATGGGCCAAGGCGGCGCGCCCGAGGGCGTCTTGGCCGCCGCGGCGCTGAAATGCATGGGCGGGCAGATGTACGGCCGCCTGCTGTTCCGCAACGAAGACGAAAAGGGCCGCGCCGCCAAGGCCGGGATCACCGAGTTCGA
Source organism: Sulfitobacter sp. 1A12157 (assembly GCF_043557345.1). Taxonomy (NCBI): domain Bacteria; kingdom Pseudomonadati; phylum Pseudomonadota; class Alphaproteobacteria; order Rhodobacterales; family Roseobacteraceae; genus Sulfitobacter; species Sulfitobacter sp. 1A12157. The sequence continues at coordinate 36,057 of NZ_JBIFFV010000005.1, read as the reverse complement.
CCGCATCTATTCGCGCGACGAGATGGTCACCCAAGACGTGATCTTTGCCGCGACAGGCGTCACCGGCGGCAACATCCTGCCGGGCGTGAAACGCGAGCCGGGCTGGCTGACCACCGAGACGCTGATCATGCGCTCGCGCACCGGCTCGGTCCGTCGCATCAACTACCGCACCCCGGCGGAGTGAGGGCCAGACTGGCCCTCCCCACCCCCTTCCATAACGGCCAAATGAGGTCCGCATGAGCTTTCTCGGTGTCGAAACATCTTTGACCGGGCGGCGCTGGATCGGTCCTGACGTGGAACTGACCCGCGCGGCGGAACTGCTGGTGCAGCGCGCGGGCCTGCCCGACCCGGTGTGCCAAGTGCTGGCGCTCCGCGGCGTGGTCGATGCCCAAGCGGCGGGCTTTCTGGCCCCCGCCCTGCGCGACCTGCTGCCCGATCCCCGCTCCCTGCGCGATATGGAGCCGGCGGCGACGCGGTTTCTTTCGGCCCTGCAAAACCGCGAGCGCATCGCGATTTTCGCGGATTATGACGTGGACGGCGGCTCTTCCGCCGCGCTGCTGCTGGTCTGGCTGCGCGACATGGGCCACCGTGCAACCCTCTATATCCCCGACCGTATCGACGAGGGCTATGGCCCGAATGACGAGGCGATGTCCGCCCTCGCCGCCGAGCACGACCTGATCGTCTGTGTCGACTGCGGCACGCTGTCCCATGGCCCCATCGCCGCCGCCAAGGGCGCGGATGTCATCGTGCTTGACCACCACTTGGGCGGCGAAACGCTGCCCGATGCGCTGGCCGTGGTGAACCCCAACAGACAGGACGAAGACGGCACGCTGGCGCATCTCTGCGCCGCTGCAGTCGTGTTCTTGATGCTCGTCGAAGTGGGGCGGCAACTGCGCGAAGCGGGGCGCAAGGGGCCGGACCTGCTGGCGATGCTCGATCTGGTGGCGCTGGCCACCGTCGCCGATGTGGCCCCGCTCACCGGCGTCAACCGCGCCTTCGTGCGTCAGGGGCTCAAGGTCATGGCCCGGCGCGCCCGGCCCGGTCTTGCCGCCCTTTCAGATGTAGCGCGGATGGACACCGCCCCCACGGCCTATCACCTCGGCTTTCTGCTCGGCCCCCGCATCAACGCGGGCGGGCGCATCGGGCAGGCCGACCTTGGCGCGCGGCTTTTGGCCACTGCCGATCCGCATGAGGCCGCGGCCCTCGCCGAACGGCTCGACCAGCTCAACACCGACCGCCGCGAGGTTGAGGCCGCCGTGCGCGCCAGCGCCATGGCACAGGCCGAAGAACGCGGCTTTGACGGGCCGCTGGCATGGGCCGCTGGCCCCGGCTGGCACCCCGGCGTGGTGGGCATCGTCGCCTCACGCCTGAAAGAAGCCGCCAACCGCCCCTCTATCGTCATCGGCATCGAAGACGGCATCGGCAAGGGCTCGGGCCGCTCGATCAGCGGCATCGACCTCGGCGCGCCGATCCAACGCCTTGCCGCCGAAGGGCTGCTGATCAAGGGCGGCGGGCACAAGATGGCAGCAGGGCTGACCGTGGCGGAAGACAAAATCGAAGCGGCGATGGCGCGCTTGGGCGAATTGCTCACCAAACAGGGCGCGCATTTGGCCGGACCTGCTGACCTTAACCTCTGCGGTATGATGATGCCCGGCGCGGCCACCGTGGAACTGGCCGAGATGGTCGACCAAGCCGGCCCCTTCGGCGCCGGCGCCCCTGCCCCGCGCTATGCCTTTGCGGACATGCAAATCCGCTTTGCCAAACGGGTGGGCGAGAACCACCTGAAAGTGAGCTTTGGCGACGGGCTGGGCGCGAACCTCGAGGCGATTTCCTTTGGCGCCTATGATGGCCCTCTCGGGCCCGCGCTGGAAAACCACGGCGGCGCGCGTTTCCACCTCGCAGGCCGTCTCGACATTAACAATTTCCGCGGTCGGCGGACCGTTCAACTGCGTTTGGAAGACGCCGCACGGGCCTGAAAACTTTTTCTGAAGAAACTTCATTTTTCCGCTTGCAGCCCCCCGCAGTATTACTTAAACGTCCGCTCACAGACAGAGCAGCACACACCAAACGCTGCACTGACCTGACAAAGAGTGGCCCGTTCGTCTATCGGTTAGGACGCCAGGTTTTCAACCTGGAAAGAGGGGTTCGATTCCCCTACGGGCTGCCACTTTTATCCCCCTCCAAAAGCAGAGATTAGCCCCAGAGGCCTCGAAGAATCCCCTCGGAATCGCGCCGTCGGTCTGGGGCTTTTCGCAGACGCCAATCCGCTGTCCGCGCCCAACTGTCGCCCATTTATCGCGCTGACATTATTGTGAGAATTGCGCGTTGGGCGGCGGTTTGCGCCTCGGTCTTCACCTCGTCCAAACGCGCATAGGCTGGCGGAAATCTTGCTGCTGAAGGAACCGATGTACCCGCTCCCTGAAGTCCGGGAATCCATAAATATTATCCATATCAATTACTTAACAACCTAGTTCCGCCGCAAATGCGTTCTACAGCATCGCAGGCCGCATGCTCCTCCCGCCCCATGAACCTCCCACAACGCCCCCAAATCGCTGGAAATTCCCCACCAACCCGCCGCCCCGCGAAACAATCTGTTTCCCAGAAAAAGGATCGAATAAGGCGAAAAGGTGGTAACAAATCATACATATCCTACCTGAACGTATAGGCCGGATAGGCTGTTGAGTTGGAACGGTGTGAAAGCGCCGTGGACCGGATCGGTCCGAATGAATGCGATGGAACCCCGGGGGGTTTGGAATGAAGTACTTTGACGCACACAGCCATGCCTATGGCTCGATGGAAGTGATCGCCGGTCCGGTGCTGGGCCGCGCGCAGCCTGCCGTGGCGGGGGCTGCCGTTTTGCCCACGCCGCGCGCGCTGGCGGCCCTTCGTCTGCGTCCGACCGGCCTTTATGGCCGCTACGCGAAACCGCTGCTCGACCGGCTGCTGATCCTCGCGTCCCTGCCCATCGCTCTGCCGATCATCGCGCTTTGCGCGCTGGCGTTGTGGATCGAAAGCGGTCAGCCCTTTTATACGCAAAAGCGCCTTGGCCGGGGGGGCAAAGGCTTCTCCATCCTGAAGCTGCGCACCATGGTGCGCGATGCCGACGCGGTCCTGGAAGGCTACCTCGCCGCGAACCCGGCGATGCGCGCCGAATGGGATGAGATGCAAAAGCTGAAAGACGATCCGCGCATCACGCGGGTGGGCGCTTTCCTGCGGGCAACCTCGCTGGATGAGCTGCCGCAGCTTTGGAACGTGCTGAAAGGCGACATGAGCCTGATCGGCCCGCGCCCCATGATGCCCGACCAGCTTGAAATGTACGGCGATGCGAAAGCCTATTTCGCACTGCGCCCCGGCATCACCGGTTTGTGGCAGGTCTCGGCGCGCAACAACAGCCGTTTCACCTACCGCAATGAGGTCGACGCCGCCTATCGCCGCAACCTGTCGCTGCCGATGGACTTGACCATTCTGCTGAAAACCGTTGGCGTCGTCTTGCGCCGGACCGGGTGCTGAGCGATGCTCGCCGCGCCCGGCAATAGTGAGAAATTCAGCGCCTTATGTTCAAAAAATCGAAAGGGAAGACGATGAGAGACCTCTACGCATCCGATGCCCTCGGCGCGGACAACAGCGATGTGACGGCGCAATTCGGCGGCCCGGGGATGCGCCACAGCATCCGCCCGCGCCGCACCGTGATCGACCATGAGGATGAGTTCGACGGCGATTTCACCGAAGGCGATCTGACTTTCGAAGACAGCCTGCCCGCCGCCCCTGCCGTGTCCCGCTACATCGGGGACGCGCGCGCACCGCGCTGGCAAGACCTGCCCATCGCCACCCCCGGCCCCGGCGGCGACATGCCACTGGTCGATGATCACCGCAACAGCGCCGCCGCGCGGGCCTTTGACCTGCTGCGCACGCGCCTGCGTCAAACCACGTTAGAACATCGCTGGGTCAATATCGCCGTCACCGCCCCCACCTCGGGCTGCGGCAACAGCTTTTCGGCGACCAATTTGGCGCTGAGCCTTTCGCGGGTGCCGGGTTCGCGCACCGTGTTGATGGACATGAACATGCGCAGCCCCGGTCTGGCCCGCGCCTTTGACATGCACGCCCCCGGCGCGATGAGCGATCTGCTCAGTGGCCGTGCCGACCTCGGCAAGGGGATGTTGCGGGTGAGCGACACGCTGGCCCTCGGCCTGAACGACCGGGCCGAAGTGAACGCCGCCGAAATCCTGCAAGACAGCGCCACGGCGGAAACCCTGCTGCGCCTGCGCGCCTCGCTCCAGCCTGAAATCGTCCTCTACGACATGCCGCCGATGTTGGAGCATGACGATCTCTCGGCCTTCTTGCCGCAATTGGACGGTGTTTTGCTGATCTCCGACGGCAGCCAGACCATGGCGCGTCACCTGCGCGAATGCGAACGGATGCTCGAAGGTCAGGTGCCGCTTCTGGGCATCGTGCTGAACCGGGCGCGGGCCTCCAGCCTGCCGAAATATGCCTGACACCCCCTGTCGCCGTCCTTGCTTGCGCCCTATTATCGCCCAAGTCATCTGATCTAGGCAGGGAAACTCCGCCGGGCAACGGTCGGGGGCTTTGAGCAGGTTGGAAAGAGGCACATGGGACCGATCTATACATTCGATGACATCATCGACATGATCCGCCGCCGCGCGGGTGTGATCATTTTGATCACACTTATGGGCTGCATCGCCTCGGTCTATTGGGCGCTTTCGACGCCGCATGTCTACCAATCTTCCGAAGTTATCCAGATCGAGCAGCCAAAAATCGCCAATGATCTGGCCCCCTCCACGGTCGAAGGCTCTTCGGCGCGCCGTTTGCAATTGATCGAACAGCAGTTGATGGCGCGCGGCACCTTGGTCGATATCATTCAACGCTTTGATCTTTATGGCGATCTGACCGCATTGCGCATGTCGGAAAAGGTTGATCTGCTGCGCCGTTCGGTCACCATCACCGGCGTGGCCGCCCCGCGCGAGGGCTTTGCCGATGACGGCACCATCTCGGTCATGACCTTCACCGCCGAGATGGACAACCCCGCCGATGCGCAGGCCGTGGCCCGCGAATTCGCTGACCGCACGCGCCAGATGTCCGCCGCCCGACGTCAAAGCCAGACGCAAGAAACCTTGGAGTTTTTCCAGCGCCAAGAGCAGAACCTGATCCGCGACATTTCGGAGCTTGAGGCCGAATTGGCGGATTATCGCACCGAAAACGACCTCTCGCTCGAAGGCAGTCTTGAGTTTCGCCGCGGCGAGATCAGCAGTCTCAATGACGCCATTCTTGAACTTGACCGTGAAATCATCGCCACGCGGCTGGCGCGCGACCGGGTCAACCCCGATGCCCGCGCCGCCACCATCGCCCGCGAACAGGCCGAGCTGGATGCCACGCTGGAAAGCCTGACCACGCAGCGCGACCTGCTGCAAGAACAGCGCGAAGCCCTGACCGCCAGCCTGCAAACCTCGCCCGAGGTTGAGCGGGAGCTGGCCCGGTTCGACCGCCGCCTGACCCAGTTGCAAGATCAGTTGGAGGTGATCACCGCCCGCCGGAACGAGGCAGAGGTAGGCTTTTCGCTCGAATCCGATCAAAGGGGCGAGAAGCTGATCACGTTGGAGCAGGCCGAATTGCCCGATTACCCCGTATCGCTCAGCCGCAAGAAACGCGCGGCGGTGGGCGGGATGGCCAGCGTGGCGCTGGCGCTGATCGTGGCCTTCCTGCTGGAACTGCGCCGCCCGGTGATCCGCTCGGCCCGGCAGATGACACGCGAGACGGGGTTGATCCCTGTCGTCTCGATCCCCGATCTTAGCCCGCGCGAAAAGCGCCGCACCTTGGGCAAAGTCTGGCAGGAGCGTTTGAAGGCTGGCAAAGAAGGCCGCGCCGCGCGGATGGCCCGCAAGCAAAAGAGCTGAACCCCTTAGACCGTGGCGCTCAGCCCCAACACCCGGTCCCAATGCAACCAAAGCGCCAGCGCGCCGAGCGCCAGCCCCGAGAGGGTAAAGAACAGATCATGCCGCGCGTCCCAGACGCCATGCGCCCGTGCGAGCCAGATCAGCACCAGATGCGACAGCACCATCGCGGCCCCCAAGCCTATGAGCGCCCCCGGCAAACCGGCAGTGATCACCCCCAGCAGCAGCAGCCCCACCTGCAGGCTGGCCCTTGACGCCGAAGAGATGAAGAACCGCCGCGAATCCCCCGCGGCAAGGGCCGCTTGATCATAGGTCATCCCGATCACCTGTGGCATCAGCGCCAGCGCCAGCAGCACCAGAATCGCGCCGCTTTGCAGGTAGCGCGGGTCATAGAGGACCGAGACCAGCCACGGCCCCGCAAGCGCCATGACCACCAAAAGCGCCAGCAGCCCGCCGCTCAACCCATAGCGCATCCGCTTGAGCTTGGGATGGTCGCCGCCCCCCGCCTCTCGGTAGATCGGGATCATCACCCGCCCGGTGACATTCTGGCCCAGCAGCAGCGGAAAGCTGGCCAGAAAATAGCCGATATTGTAGATGCCCAACCCTTCGAGCGAGAGGAACTTGCCCAAGATCGCCTTGTCCCCCTGGCTGGCAAAGAACCAGAACATGGTCGACAGGAAGATCCATTTGCCGAAATGCACCAACTCGCGCACCGCCGGACGCTCCCAGCGAAAACGGTTGCCCGGCCCCGGCAGGAAGGCATGGGTCAGCGCCAGTTTCGCCAAGGCGCTTACCACGCCGCCGACCACCAGCGCCGCCACCGATTGATAGAGCGCCGCGCCCAGGATCATCACCACAATGCCGATCACCTGCGATGTCAGGTCCAGCAGCGTGAGCCGCCCCATTTGCAGATGCCGATGCGCCGTTTCGATCCGCGTTGGGTTGAACCCGGCGACAATCAGGCTCAGCGCCGCGATGGGGAGATAGGTCAGCAGCAAAGGCTCATCGTAAAATGCCGCCACCGGCCATGCCAGCGCCGTGGCGGCAAGCCACAGACCGCCCCCCCGGATTGCTTGGATTGTCCAAGCGGTATCGAGAAAATCCCGATCATCGCCACGCTTGCTCTGCGCGATGGAGGGGGCGATGCCCACGTCCGAGAACAGCGTCAGCCCGACGATCACCACCTGTATCAGCGCCATCAGGCCAAAGGCTTCGGGAAAGAGCAGCCGCGTCAGGATCAGGTTCGACGCCAGCCGGATCGCCTGCGACCCGCCATAGCCCAAGACGATCCAAGAGGTCGAGCGCAGCGCCCGTGCCATCAGGCGATTGCCCGTTACCGCTTGGGAAAGCTTGGAAAACACCCGTTGCTGCGCCTTTGTTAGTTCTTTGCGAAAGCCTAAAGCCTTGCCCGCCCTTGTGCCAGTGGCAAGCGGGCGGGTAACTAGGTTTATCAGCCCCAAGCCAAGGCCGCACCGCCCGTGAAGATCGCCTATATCCTCAACACCTATCCGCAGCCCTCGCATTCCTTCATCCGGCGCGAGATCGCGGCGCTAGAGGCGGCGGGCCATGAGGTGGACCGTTTCGCCATGCGCGGCCCCGATGTCCCTTTGGTCGATCCGCAGGACAAGGCCGAGGCGGCAGCGACCCATTATGTGCTGGCCGCCGGTGGCAGCGCCCTCGCCCGTGCCAGTCTGCGCATGATGCTGCGCGCGCCGCGGCGGTTCGGCCAAGCACTGCGCGATGTCTGGCAAGCCGCCCGACGGGCCGAGACGGGGCTGGCCCGCCATCTGATCTATCTCGCCGAAGCCTGTTATCTGCGCACCCGGCTTGAGGGCAGTGACACCCAGCATCTGCACGCCCATTTCGGCACCAACGCCGCGATGGTGGCGATGCTTTGCCATAGGCTGGGCGGGCCGCGCTATAGTTTCACCACCCATGGGCCCGAGGAATTTGACAGCCCGCGCGCCCTTTCGCTCGGTCCGAAAACCCACCACGCGGCCTTCGCCGTGGCGATCAGCCAGTTCGGGCGCAGCCAGCTGTGCCGTTGGGCGGACCCGGCGGATTGGCCGCGCATCAAGGTCGTGCATTGCGGCATCGAGCCCGCCAAATTCCCGGCCCCCGCCCCCCTCTCCGATGGCCCGCGCCGCCTTGTCTCTATCGGCCGGCTTGTAGAGCAGAAAGGCCAGCTTGCTCTGATCGACGCCATGGCCCGGCTCCGCGAGAGCCACCCCGATCTGCATCTGACCCTGATCGGCGACGGCCCCCTGCGCGGCCCGATCGAGGCCGAGGTCGCCCGCCACGGCCTGCAAGAACGCGTCACCCTGACCGGCTGGGTCGATGAAGCCCGCGTGACGGCGGAACTCGGCGTCGCCCATGCGCTTGTGATGCCCAGTTTCGCCGAAGGTCTGCCCATGGTGGTGATGGAGGCGATGGCCGCCGCCCGACCCGTGATCGCCACCTATATCGCAGGCACGCCGGAATTGGTGCAGCCGGGAGAGACCGGATGGCTCGTGCCCGCAGGCGACGTGGCAGCCTTGGCCAAGGCGATGGCCGCCCTGCACGACGCCCCCCTCACCGCGTTAGAGGAAATGGGCACAAAAGCCCGCACGCGGGTGTTTGCACGCCATGATGTCGCCCGAGAGGCCGCGAAACTCGCCCAGCACATGCAAGAGGCCGCCCGCTAGCGCCCCCGCACCCAACGGTTCGCACTGCGCAGGACCGGCGCATGGATCGTGAGGCGCACGGCCACAAAGACCAGCGCGCCCAAGGGATCGGCCAACGCGCGCTGCCAAAAGGGGCGCAGTCGGTCATGGGGATCGTCGTTGCGCATCAATTCAGGGAACAGCCGCGCCACTTCGGCCACGCCTGCATCCTGTCGCCGTCGCACCCGCACCAGTGGCGCGAAACCTTCGATCATCGGCCAGTCATAGCGGGCGGGCACGGCGATGCGCTCTTCGGGGCGAAAGTTCAGCCGCGCGAAAGTGTCGTCCGAGATGATATCGGGCCACGCCCCCCACCGCGCCCGCCCGGCGCGGTTCATCGCAAAGACGCCAAAGCCCGGCACGCCATGGGTCATGAACCCGGTCGTGCGCCAAAACCGCGTGTAATGGCGCGTCACCCAATCGCCCGAGGTCGTCACCCGCGGCACCCCGCTACCATAGCGCGGCGCCTCCCCCGCCAGCGCCTTTTCCAGTTGGCTCAGCAAGGGCGGTGAAACCAGCACATCGGCGTCGAGATAGACCAGCACCGCCCCCCGCGCCGCCGCCTCGCCCGCGTTCCATGCACCAAGCTTGCTGCCTTGGGCCAGTTCCAACACCCGCAACCCCCAGCCCCGCGCCTCGAACGACGGGATCGCCGCGCGGGCGCGTTCGGCGGTATCGTCCGAGCAGCCATTGGCCACGACAATCACCTCCACCGGCCCCGCCAGCGGTGCGGAGGCGCTGAGCGCGTCGAGGCAGGCGGGCAGCCAGTCGGCCTCATCATGGGCGGGGATCATCACGCTCACCCCGTGGAACGCGCCGCTGGTCATTTCCATGCGGCCAAAGCGTCCCACCGCGGATTGTCATCCGCCAGATAGCGCAGCGCCCCCCAAGAGCCCCATTTCGTCGGCGCATAGACATCGGCGTAATGGGTGAAAAGCTGCCCGCCCACGGCCAGCCAGCCCGCCATCAGATCGGCATAGAGCGCGCCCATCTCGGGGGTGTAGTTCAGATGGTGGAAGAAGGCGGTCAGCGCTTCGTCATTCACCTGCGCGCCGAGGCCAACCACATGGCTGCCGCCTTCGTACATCACCAGATCGAGGTCGTGCGCCCGGGCCACGGCAGCGTGATGGGGCCAAACGCGGCCAATGAGATCGGCCAGCGTGTCAGTTTTCAGCCCACTGCGGAGCGCCTCCGCCGCGCGGGCCGTGGCCGCGTCAAAGCGGTGAGCCGCGATATAATCAGCCAAAGCCGCGCCGCTCAGCCCCCGTGCCTCCCCTTCGGCGCGGGCCTTGGCAAGGCTATCGGCCAGCCAGCCGCTGACCATTTCGGCATTCTCCTCCAACCCTAGCACGCCGCCGAAATACCCGGTGATCGCATAGGCATCGAAGGCGGTGGCGGGGGCGCTGTTGCCTGCCTGCTCAGCCACGTAGAGCGGCGCTTCCAAGGCTTCGCGCTCAAGCCCCAGCCACCCGGTTTGGCTCGCGATCACATTGCGCAGCCGTGCCTTGGCCTCTCCGCCAAAGACATCCGTCCAGATGCGCGCCACGTCGGCGGCCCGCAGACCGTAGAACTGCATTCCCTTCTCGGCCTCATCCCAGCGGGCCTGCGCCATCTCATCGGCCCATTGGGTCTGGGCGAATTGCCAGTTCCACACCTCGTTCGAGAACTCCACATAGGCTTTGCGTTCGCCCGCCAACGCCTCTTCGACATAGGTCGCGAAAGCGGTCACATAGCCATCATCCGCCAGATGCGGCATGTTGAACCACGGGTCGATCCCCAGTTCATTGGCCAACGCGACCATCACCTCCACCGGGACACCGCGCAGGGCATAGGTCACGTCCTCGGGCCGCGGGCGGTCCTCCCAGGTGGCGATGGGGCTGTCGTTGGTGGCCATCCAATCCATGAAGCGCAGCACCTTCATCCCCGTCAGATGCTGCGTCCAATCGGGGTTGAACCGCGCGCCAACGTCGTAATCGGCCACGCGGTCTTCGCGGACCACGGTGATCTCGCGCGGCGGGTTGTTCCGGTGCATACGCTGGATGCGAATGTCGACACTGCCCGGCCCCGGCGCATAGTCGAACCGCACCTCGTTGCCGCCATAGCGCACATTCTCGGCGCGGCCCGTCACCTCGATCACGCCCTTCCCTTTGAAGCGGAGCAAATAGCGACCCTTCAGCGTCATTGCCTGCGCTGGCATGTCGGTGAGGATCAGCGTGCCGATGCTGCCAAGTTCACGCGGCATCTTCACCGGCCAGCCCTCGGCGTCGAGATAGCCGCCTTCGACCAGCTGCGCATATTCCATACCGCCAAAGCGCCCGGCCACATGCCCAAGCCACGGGCGGGCGGTTTTCATCAGGTCGAGGAATGGGGCCTGCACGCTCCAATCCGCAATGGCGGCGAGGCCGATGCCCATGTCACGGGTGCCGGCGACGGCCGCTTCGGGGGCCGTGATTTCAAAAGGGGCTGACGGATCGAGAGGTTTTGCCGCCTCGGGCGCATCGCTGGCCGGGCTGGGCGCGGGCGGGCCGGTCGGGGCAATCGGCGCGGTCTGGGCGTTGTCCTTGGCCACGGGCCGCGTCGCGGGGGGCACCGGCATCACGGCACCGCCCTGATAGTCGCGCACCGCCTCCCAGGCCACCCGCTGTAGGGCGCGGGCAAGATCGGGCTCCGGCGTGTCGAAAGCCTTGCCCCAGCGGTCATTGAAATCCGTCGGCAGACCCAGCGGGTCTGTGCCTGTGAGCGTGGCATATTGCACCATTGCGACGAAGTAATGGCCGAGGTCGTTCAGGTGAATGTCATCGGCAAAGAGCGCGTCGATCCCGGTCAGCTCGGGGAGGTTATCGGCGGCGATTTCATCATAGAGCCGGGCCATCGCTTGCCCGGCTGGGATCACCTCGATCGAGGCTTTCTCCGAACTGCGCCCGGCGCGCACCGCCGATACGATCCCCTCCCAGGCGGGCAGATCGCTGTCCAACCTTTCGCGCCACGGGATATGGGCGTGATCGTCATAGGCTACCGCCTCCCCGCTGCCGCTTTTCAGCGAATGCCAAGTCTCTTGGAGATAGACTTTCACTTCCGGATTGGCCGCTGCAGCAAGCCCCAAAAAGGCCTGCGCATAGACTTCGGTGTCCGACCAGCGGGTATGATTGGCCAGCGGGATCGCCTCGGTCAGGATGAGATGGGTGACGTCCCCCTCGGGCAGCAGCGCGCGGGCATCGACACCCTCGGCCCGGTCCGATTCATCCCAATTGTAGCGCAGAGGCGCGCCGTTGATGATCTGCGCGCGCACCTCGCCTTGGCCCACCCCGGCGCGCAGCGCCTCTTGCAGCATATCCGGCCCATCGGCCCCGAAAAGACTGTGCCCCACCATCAGGACCGAGAACAGCCCGCCCAGACCGCTCATGCCGCGACCCCGCTGTCGGGATGGGCGCGGACCACGTCCCAGACCACCCGCTGCATCAGCCGCGCGGCCTCCGCGCTTGGGGCCTGCGCCGCGGTGCCGTCGGCGCGCAGCAATTCGTGCGGCAATCCTGCCGGGTCGCGGTGATAGAGGGTCGCGTAATGGGTCAGCGCCACGAGGTAAGCCCCCTGATCGTTGAAGTGGATCGTATCGGGGCGGCCATTCTCATCGCGCGAAAAGAGGTCATGCAGGCTGATGATACCGCCCACCCCGCCAGCGGCGCCGACCGCACGGACAAAGGCCGCCATGACCTGCCCCGCGGGGATCAGATGAATGGGCACCTCCGTTTGCTGCAAGGCGGGATAGATCACCTGCCGCCGCCAGTATTTCTCCAAGTCCCGGTCGATGCGGTTCAGCCAGCCGTGACCGTCATCCGTATGGTGCCAAGTCTCATAAAGGTAGACGCGGGTGTCGGGCCGGGCTGCATGGGCCAGCCGCGCCCAATGGGCAAGGTAATCGGGGCTGTCGTGATAGCGGATGGCATCGGCAATCTCGACCATTTCGGTCAGCACCACCGCGTCGTAATCGCCCGAGCCAATGGCCGCCCGGGCGGGCCGGTGCCGCGCGTGATCGTTGGACCGCTCGAACCCGTTCACAGGCACATCCGGCGCCCAATGGTCGCGCAGCGAACTGCCCCAGCCGGTCTGGCTGTGATAGCCATGCCCCGCCCCCGCCAACTGCGCCAGCATCGCGGGCATGTCCCGACCCACCAGCGAATGCCCCAGATGATAGACCTGCATCGGACCCGAAGGCGCGCTCAGCGGCGTGGCATAGAGTTCCTCCGCCCGGTCCTGCAACTGCGCCCGGCGAAAGACCCAAGACCCGCCGCCGAGGCTAGCAAGCGCGGCGCCCCCCAGAAAGAGACGGCGTGAGAGTGCGACCATGAGATCAAGCTCCTTTGCGATCAATCTGCCCAATTGCCACCCCGCTGACAAGGTGGCCCGCCACCGACGCAATCCGCCCCGGCAGCTTATCGCCGCGGCTAAAGCACTCAGTATCTTGAGTAAATCGCGCGTCGAAGGTGGTGTTTTGGGCAGATAGCGTGACCTCGAGCCGATCAAAGCCAAAGAGCGCCTGGGTCGCCGGGTACTGCGCCTTATAGGCCGCCTCCTTGGCGCAGAAGATGCGTTTTGCAGCGGCAAGGTCCGCACCGCCGAGGCGGGTGATTTCCGCCGGAAGGCAGATGTCGGTGAGCAGGTCTGCGGGCAGCGGGCTGTCGTCTTCGATATCGACGCCGAGGGTCTCCACCTCTGCACTGCGCGCCAGAACCGCGATGCACCAATCGGCACAGTGGCTGATGGAGCCGGTCAGACCCGGCGGCCAAATCGGCGCGCGGTCGGGGCTGGCCAGCACCGGCGCGGGCGAGTGGCCAAGCGCCTGCATCGCCGCCCGCGCGGCATGGCGTCCGGCGGTGAATTCGGCGACCCGTTTGGGCCGTGCCCGCGCGATGAGGGCGGCTTCGCCCGCCAGCAAGGGCGGATATGCCCTGCCGGGGCGGGTCACGGCGACGGCGACCGGCAGATCGAAGAGCGCCTGAACAGCCGCCCTGAGCTCGCCCTCCGCCGTCACCTCAGCCCCGCCCGCGGCCACGCGCGGCCCGCATGAGGCGGCGTTTCGACATGGTTTCCGACCGCGCGGGTGTCTCGGCAGCAGAGGGCGTCTCGGCCGGTGCGGCGGGCTTGCCCCCCAGCCCGTCGATATGTGCCGCCAGTCCGGCAAGGCTGGGGAAACGGAAGATATCGGTGATCGACAGGGCGCTGACGCCCAAAGCCGCCTTGATGTCGCGATGCGCCTGTACCGCCAGCAGCGAATGGCCGCCAAGGGCAAAGAAGTTATCCGCGCCGCGAATCTCCCCAACCCCCAGAAGCGCGTTCCAGACCTGCGCGATCGCCGCTTGGCTGCCGCCCGCGGGCGCCTCGGCCTGCGGGGCGGCATTCATCGGCGCGCTTTGTCGGGTCGGGGCGGGCAGCGCCTTGCGGTCGATTTTCTTGTTCGGCGTCAGTGGCATGGCAGAGAGGGTGACGATGGCCTGCGGCACCATGATATCAGGCAGATGCGCAGCCAATTGCCGCCGCGCGGCCTCGCTGTCCACCGTCTTTTCCGCGACCACATAGCCGATCAACTGCGCGCCGCCCTGCCCGGCATCCTCGCGCAGCAAGGCCACGGCTTGGCGCACGCCCGGCAGTTCGGCGAGATGCGCCTCGACCTCGCCCAGCTCAATCCGGTGGCCGCGGATCTTGACCTGCGCATCGGCGCGGCCCTCGAAATGCAACACGCCCTCGGGGTCCATCCGCACCAGATCGCCCGTGCCGTAAAGGTGGCCCCTGCCGGTGAACGGATCGTCAATGAAACGCGCCGCCGTCATCTCGGCCCTTTGCCAATAGCCCTGCGTGACGCCATCGCCCCCGATCCAAAGCTCCCCCGGTGCGCCGATGGGCAGCGGCTGCCGCGCGGGGTCGAGGATATGGACCTGCGTATTGGCGATCGGCCTGCCGATGGGCGCGGTGGTGGCCCCTGCACTGCCGAGCATATGGGTCGTGGACCAGATCGTCGTTTCGGTCGGGCCATACATGTTCTGGATCTGCGCCGAGGTCGCCGTGCGCAGGGCGCGCAGCAGGGTGCCGGGCAGCGCCTCCCCCCCGATCATCAGCGATTTGATCCGCGCCAAAGCGCCGCGCGCCTCGTCGTTCATCACCATCATCTGCGCCATCGAAGGCGTGCATTGCAGATGGGTCACCCCGTGGCGGATGATCTGCGCGGCGATGGAGTGGTCATCTGCCGCCGGTTGCCCGCCCGCATTGGCGCGGTGCAACACCTCGGCCAAGGGGGCAAGCCCCGCCATCACCTTATCAGTCGGAATGCCATAGTCGATCAGACAGGCGATTTCATCCACGCCGATCCGCTTGAGTTGCTCGGCCCGCGCCAGACCATCGGCCACGGTGCCAAACATGCCGCTGTCGTTGAAATAGCGCTGAAAGGCAAACTCAAGGATCGCATCCATTTCCTCGGGCGAGAGACCTTCGAGGTCGATCTCAAACGGATTCGTCGTGCCCGCCGGTTTCTTGAAGGCTGGGAAGGCCCAAGCGTATTGCTTGATCAACCCCGCCGCCGAGCGCAGGTAGTCCTTCATCGGCCCGCGCGCCGTCTCTTCGGCCTCGGCGCGGGTCTCGGCGAGATAGCTGTGCAGCATGACGGTGATCTTGTGGTCCGCCGGATCATGGCCTGCCGCGCGCAGGGCGTCGTGGTAGATCTTGATCTTCTCGGCAACCTCTTCCACGGACTGACCCAGCAGGTGGGTCAGCACATTGGCCCCGATCTCCCCCGCTTCCTTCCACGTCTGCGGATTGCCCGCCGTGGTCACCCAAATCGGCAGTTTGTCAGAGACGGGGCGCGGCTGGGTCACCACCGCTTGGGGCGTGCCGTCGGCGCGGGGGAACTCTACCGGCTCCCCGGCCCAGAGCCTGCGCAACTGGTCGATGGCGTCATACATCGCGGGCTTGTTTTCGGGCGGCGTGTTTTCCGGGCGCAGCACGAAATCATCGGGCTGCCAACCGCTGGCAATGGCGAGACCGACGCGCCCATTGGTCAGGTTGTCGATCACCGCCCATTCCTCGGCGATCCGCGCGGGATGGTGCAACGGCGCCACGCAAGACCCGGCCCGTACGTCGAGGTTCTGCGTCACCGCCGCCACCGCCGCACCGGTGACGGAGGGGTTCGGGTAAGGGCCGCCGAAGGCATGAAAGTGCCGCTCGGGTGTCCAGACCGCATTGAACCCATGGGCATCGGCGAATTTCGCCCCTTTGAGGAGCAGTTCGTATTTCTTCGGCCCGACGCCATCGTCATTGCCCCAATAGAACAGGTTAAAGTCGATCCTGCGGTCGCTCGTGGCAATCGGCCCGTTTGACATGAGCGCCCGGCTGTCATCCCCCGCCAGCACCAGTTTGAACCCCCGCGCGAGGGTCCAAAACAGTTCCAACACCGAAATATCGAAGCTGAGGCTTGTCACGGCGAGCCATACCGCCCCCGCCTCATGGTCGATCCGGTCGTCCATCCCGGCAAAGAAATTCGCCACATTCCCATGGCTGACCATCACCCCCTTGGGCGTCCCGGTCGAGCCGGAGGTGTAGATCAGATAGGCGAGGTCATCCGGCCCGGCGCTGGCGGCGGGGTTCGCCGCCGGTGCCGTGGCGATGCGCGGGTCGCGGTCAAGCTCAACCACCTGCGCGTCATGCGCGGGCAGGCTGGCGGTGAGGGCCGATTGCGTGACCACGATAGATGCGCCGCTGTCCGAGAGGTAATGCGCCAGACGGTCCGCCGGATAGGCCGGATCAAGCGGCACATAGGCGGCCCCGGCTTTCAGAATGCCAAGCGTGCCGACCAGCAGGTCCACCCCCCGTGCGACGCAAAGCGCCACCGGCATCCCCGGTCCCGCCCCCATGTCACGCAGCAGATGTGCCAATTGGTTGGCGCGGGCGTTCAATGCGGCGTAGCTCAGCGTCTTATCCTCGAAGACCAGCGCGGGCGCGTCGGGGGTGCGCTCCACCTGCGCCTCGAAAGCGGCGTGGATGGTCTGGGGGTCGTGGTCGCGTGCCGTCGCGTTGACGCGGGCCAAGATCCGCGCCTCGGTCTCGGGAAGCGTCCAGACCGCGCCGCAATCCGTGGCCGCGGTAATCTTGGCAAGGGCCGCCTCGAAGCGCGCGGCGAGGAGGTCGACCGCGGCGTCGGACAGCCGGGCGCTATCGGAACGAAGCCGCGCGCCCTCTGGGGTGAGGCAGAGGGTCAGTGCCGCCCCCGCAAGCGGTTCATCGTCAAAGGAGATCGCGAACTCCGGAGTGGCAGCCACATCAATCGCCGGATCGCGCAGCGGCAGGTCGCGGGCGAAACCGACGGCCCCCTTTGCGCGGCTGAGTTGGGGGTCCAGCTGAGCCAGCAACGCCGCCACCGGCGTTTCCGCCTCTGCCGTGATGGAGATCGGCAGCCAATCGGCGATAAGCGACGCGGGTGCGTCCTCACGCCGCAAGGCGATGCCGCCTTCAGTGGCCCCGGCGCTGCGCAGCGCGACGAGGGCGGCGGCGGCGACTTGGTGCAGCGGGTCGCTCCCCTGCGGCAAGGTGATCTCCCGCGCCACCCATGTGCCCGGCGTTTCGGCTACGGTGGCCAAGGGGACCGGCAGCGCGTCAAAGCCGGTCAGAGCGCGCCGCCAATATGCCTCTTCAGCCGGTGCCGGGAGCGGGCCAGCCGTTTGGGTCACCATATCCCCGAGGGCAAAAAACTGCGCGGGAGCAACGCTTTCGCCCGCCATATCGCGCAGGTCGTGAAGCGCGATATGCGCGTCCTGCGCCGCCACGATCACCCGCGCCTCATCGACCTCGACAACCGCGCCGGGCGTGCCGCCCCGCCCCTCCGCGCGTTCCACGCGGGACACGGACAGCACCGCGCCATCCGCGCCTTGAATTTTCGCCGTGGTCAGCGGGTTCCAATAGCTGCCGAAATCAAGGCCACGGACCAGCGCGCCGATCTCCTCCGCCGTCTTGCTAAAATCAATAAGCCCGCCGTTCTCGGGCCGTTTGTCTTTCGCGAAATAGCTGCGCTGGCTCAGGTCTTGGGCGGTGCCTTGCGGGCTGCCGCTTTCCAACTGGGCCAGAACCTCGCCAAAGCTCTCCATCCCGGCGGCGTAGCATTTGGAGTTGAGGCTGAAGGCCGTCTCATCGGCGGCGATTTCGACCTCTCGCTGCGCCAGCAGGTCGCCGGTATCGACGCCGGGGTCGATCAGATGCCAACTGACCCCATGCCGCGATTCGCCATTGATGATTGCCCAAGCGGGTGTGTTGAGCCCGGCATAGCGCGGCAGCGGCCCGTCGTGAAAGTTGACCGCCCCGCGTTTGGGCAGCGCCAGAACCGCCTCGGGGATCAGCCGCAGGTTGGCGATGCTCAACAGCCAGTCGGCGGCCAACCCCATCGGCAAGAGTTCCTCGGCATCGCGGCAAAGCGCCAGCCCCTGCCCCTCGGCCCAAGCACGCACCGCGGCGTCGCGGGTGATCACGACAGCGATGCGGTGCCCGCCCGCCAGCAGCATGTCACCGCAGGCGATGGTGAGGGATTCGTCGCCCATCAAGAAGGCGGTGAACGGGTCTGTCTTGAAGCTGACGGTCATCAACGGTCCTCCGTGGCGGGGCTACGGCTTGGGTCTTGAACGGCGGGGGCCGCGCGCCGCGCGGTGAGCGCATGGGCCGCAAGGTCGCGATAGAAACCCGGCGCGTCTTCCGGGCGGCGCCCGGTGAGCAGGCTGCGCAGATGGTGCAAGCCGCCCCCGGTAAGCCGCGCGAGGGTGGCCAGTGCGGCATAGGCGCGGCCATGGTTCTTGGCGAAATAGCGGTGGCGGCTGTCAAACCAATAGCGCGGCATCCGCCGCCATTCCTTCATCCCGGTCGAGACCGAGCCGACATGCACGCAGCGCGCCTGCGGCACATACCAGCAATCCCAGCCCGCCCGCGCGGCCCGCAGGCAAAGGTCAGTTTCTTCGTAATAGAGGAAATAGGCTTCGTCGAAGAGGCCGATCTCAGCCAGCATGTCCCACCGCATCATGACACTGGCCCCGGCCACCCAATCGACCTGCGCCGCCTGTGCGGGCAAGGGTGGCGCCACGACCGAGGCAGAGAGCAGCTGCGTCAGCGGGCCAAAGCGCGCGGCGGCCTCCAACTCTCCGGCGGCTGAGGGGAAACGAAAGGCCGTGGCATGGGGCATGTCATCCTCCCCGCGCACATGGCTTCCGGCCAATCCGGCGCGGGGGTGGTTTTGCAGATGATCCAGCAGCGCCCCGATACAGCCGCGGTCGAGAAAGGCATCCGAGTTCACCACATGCACGAAATCCGGCGCGGCCCCGTCGGACATCCCCGCCCGCATGGCAAGGTTGTTGCCCGCGCCAAAGCCGCCGTTGCGGGGCGATGCGATCAGCCGCACCCGGTTGCCCGCATCCCAGCCCCGCGCGGCGATCTCCTGCGCCAGAAGCGCGGCAGAGCCGTCGCCGCTATCGTTATCGACGATCACCAATTCGGCCCCCGCATCGGGCATATCGGCCAAAGCGGCCTCGGCCGCGCGCAGGGTCATCTCTGCGGTGCGGTAATTGAGGATGACGACGAGAAGGCGGGGCGGTCGCTGCATCATTCCGCCGCCGTGGCTTGGGTGCTGTCGTGGCCTGCGCCTGCGGGCAGGGCCGCCGCGATCACCTCGGCCAGTTCTTGGGCCAGCACGGTCACATTCGGGGCCAGCACCATGCTGACATGATCGCCCGGCACTTCGATCACCTGCAGGCGCGGCGCGTATTGCCGCCACTGGTTGTCCTCATAGACATATTCCTTTTCCGCGGTGACATACTGCCCGTCAGACACCGCCCAATGCCGATCCAGCGGCGGGCGGAAGAGGGTCATCGGCCCGTCCCATTGCGGCGTTTCATACTGCCCCACCGCGCGGAGGAACGCCGCCTGAATGCGCAAACTGTTGAAGGACACCCCCTCGCCCTCGCCGCCGGTGTCTTGCGGCGCCCGGCGCCGCGCACGCTCCCAAGCCCAGCGGTTGCGCGCCCATTCCAGCAGATAGGCCGGGCCTTTGCGCCGCAGTTCAGCCAGTTTGATATGTGCCTTGTCGATCTTGCTGAGCGACGGGCGCACGGGCAACGGCGTGTCGAGCATCGCCAGGACGGCCACCTCCTGCCCCGCCGCCTTCAACTGCTGCGCCATCTCATAGGCGGTGATCCCACCGCCGGAGTATCCGGCCAGCAGATAGGGCCCTTGGGGCTGCAACGCGCGGATTTCGGCGATGTAATCCGCCGCGGCGGCTTGCACCTCTTCATGGGGGGCCGCGTCCCCGATCAGCCCACGGGCCTGCACCCCATAGACCGGGCGCTCACTGCTGAACGGCAAGGCAAGGTGGCGCAGGTTCAACACATTGCCAAACATCCCCGCGACCACGAAGAGCGGTGTCGCGTCTTGCGAGGATTGGTTGAGCGGCACGAGGTAGTCAAAGCGTTGCTGAGGGGTGGCCGCCGCCGTCTGAGCCGCCTCCGCCTGCGCCAAATCCCCCCGCTCCGCCGCGATCAGCGCCGCGCATTTGGCGATGGTCGGTGCCTCAAAGAGGACGGAGATCGGGAACTCCACCTTGAACTCCCGTTTGACCGCCGCGAAGAGGCGCACCGCGATCAGGGAATGGCCGCCGAGATCAAAGAAACTGTCCTCTCCCCCCACGGGGCTGACGCCCAAAAGGTTCGACCAAATCTCGGCCAACCGCTCTTCAATCCCATTGCGCGGCGCCACGAAGGAGCCGTCGAGATCGGGCCGCTCAAAGCTCTGCCCTTGGGCTGTGCCATCGGTCAGCGGCGCATCGGCCTGCGCAATCAGCCCTTGCAGAGGCAGCGAGGAAACCATGACCTGCGGTGCCTCCAGCGCCAGCGCACGGCGCAGGGCCTCTGGCCCCTCCTGCGCGCGGATGCCTTGGCGCACCAGACGGGCCAGACGCTCCTCGGCGGGGCTGAGGCTTTCGCTGCTGTCGGCATCCTCAAAGATCACTTCGCGGGCGTCGGGCGGAGGCACCTCGGCAAAGGCCCCTTCGAGCCGCTTCATCGCGAAATCGCGGACCTCGACCAGAACAATGCCCTGCGGATCGGTGATCGTGATGTCGAAACGGGCCAAACCCTCGGCCCCCGTGCCCTCGGCCAGCCGGACATGCGAGCGGACCTCGGCTGGCAGCGGGGCGTGCAGCGTGATCTGCCCATAAGACAGCGGCACCCAGAGGTGGCGCGCGGCATAGCCGGGGATCAGCGCCATGGCCCAGCCGGTGGCGATGTCCATCAGACCGGGGTGCATCAGGTAGCCGTGGGTCAGATCGTCCTGCGCGGCCGCGGGCAGGTGCAATGTGGCGATGCCCTCACCCGGCCCGAGGGCGGTGCGTTGCAGCACATGCCAGCGCGGGCCGAATTTCAAATGCGCCTCTTGAACGGCAGGCAGATGGCTCCCGGCGGCGGCCTCGGCCACCTCCTCGCAACGGGCGGCGATGGCCGCGAGGTCAAGCGGTTCGGCCCTGCCGCCCGCCGGAGACAGCCGCGCTTGGACATGCAACTGCCACGCGGGCTTGCCGTCCACCACACAGGCGCTGCGCAACTCGGCGGCGAAACCTTTGCCCTCCGGGGTCAGGGTAATCTTGATCCTGCGCCGCGCCCCATCGGCCAGCGGCAGGGGGCGCAGGAAGTAGAGGTCTTGCAGGGTAAAGCCGTCCAGCCCCTGCGCCGCCGCTGCTTCGGCCAAAAGCTCAATATAGCCCGTGCCGGGCATGATCGCGCGGCCATCCAAGGTGCGGTGTTGGTCGAGCAGCCAATGTGAGGCTGCAATCTCGGTCGTGAATTCGGGCGCACCGCTATGGCCTGAACCGGCGGTTTCCAAGAGCGCCGCCTTGATCGGGCGGGCGGGCAGCGCCACGGCACCGCCACCTCCGCCAAGGCTCTCTGCTGCCATGCCGACATCGGCCCAAGCGCCCCAGTTCACCGCCACCACGCGGGTCTTCCCGCCGCGCCGCGATTGCGCAAAGGCATTGAGCCAGGCATTGGCCGCGACATAATCCACCTGCCCCGCCGCGCGGGTCGCGGTAGAGGTCGAGGAAAAGAGCACCATGAGGTCGAGCGTGCCATCGGGCAGCAATTGATCCAAGACCTGCAGCCCCTGCACCTTGGGCGCAAGCACGGCGTCGATATCCGCATCCGTCTTGGCCAAAAGCGGCGCGTCGTCCAGCACCCCCGCGGCATGGATCACCCCCGTCAGCCCGCCATGGCGGGCGCTCAGGTCGTCGACCACCCGGCGCATCTGCGCAAGGTTGGCGACATCCGCGCGGGCCACCTCGACCGCCCCGCCCGATTGCGCCGCCTTGGCCTCAAGCCGCAAGACAGCCCGCAGGCGGCGGGCCGTGGCATCCGCCGGGCCATGGCTGGCAAGGTAGCCGTCCCATTCATGGCGCATCGGGAGGGCCGCGCGGCTTAGCAGGATCACGCAGGTGCCGGGCGTCTCCAGAATATCCGCCGCAAGGGTCAGGCCGATGCCGCCGAAACCGCCGGTGATCAGGTAGCTCCCCTGCGGTTTCCAGCCCGGCAGATCGGTCTCGGGCAGCGCGGCGGCGCGGTAGCCCAGCTCATAGCGGCGGCCAGCACGGTGAGCGACTTGGAGGTTGGCAGGGGCCGCCAAAAGCTCTTCGATGAGGTCCGCAGGGTCGATCACCGGCGCGGGCGCCGCCGGTTTCGCGAACCATCCCGAAGGGGCCGCAGGCGCGGCCTCTGGCAGGTCGATCTGAGCCGCCGTCAGCCCCGGCACCTCGCGCGCCATGACCCCGACGGGGCCGGAAATCAGCGCTTTTTCTGGATAGGCCAGCCGCTCCTCTGCCAGCTGCGCCGCGCCGGTGGTGAAGACGCTGAGGTGCAGAGGCGCGGGGTTCTCGGCCTCGGCCAAGGATTGGGCGAGCCATGTCAGGCTCCAAAACCCCTGTTCGACATTGCGGTCAAATCGGCTGGAGCCGGGGCGCGGGGCGGCCTGATCATCGGTCAGCCAGAAATGCGCGATCCGGTCGGGCCTCTGCCCATCGGCCTCAAACGCTGCGATCAACTGATCATAGCCCGACCGCCCCTGTTCGGCGGCAAGCGTGAAATGATCGGCACTGACGCGGTCAAAGGTATCCCCCGCCGTGACCTCCACCACCCGGTGCCCTTCGGCCCGCAACCGTGCCGCGGCTTCGGCCCCCAGGCCCGCCGTATCGGCAAAGACAAGCCAGTTCAGCGGGCCGGAGAGGTCCAAATCCCGTTCGGCATAGCGCGGCTGCCAATGCGGCAGCGCGCCCCAGTCGCCGATATCCTCCAGCCGCTGGAGCGGTTGTTCGGCAGGGCGCGCCGCCGCCTCACCCGGCTCGATGAAATAGCGCGCGCGTTGGAATTGATAGGTCGGCAGCACCACGCGGTTGCGCCGTGCCTCGCCCCAGATCTGCGCCCAATCGGCCTCGACCCCGCAGGCCCAGAGCCGCCCGATCACCCCGAGGAAATAGGCATCATCCGCGATCTCTTGCTCGGGGTGGCGCAGCGAAGACATCACCTGCCCCGGGGCCACATCCGCGTGCATCTGCGCCAAGGCGGAAAGCGCCTTGCCCGGCCCGACCTCAAGGAAAACCCGCGGCGCATCGCGGCTCAGAGTGTTGATGCAATCGACGAAATTCACCGTGTGGCGCAGCTGGTCGACCCAATAGTCGGGGTCCGTCGCCATCTGCGCCGTGATCACCTCGCCACTGCGGTTCGACAAGAAAGGCATCTGCGGCGCGCGCAGATCGAGCTTACCGAGAAAGGCGCGGTAACGGTCGAGGATCGGATCCAACATCCGGCTGTGCGCGGCGATGTCGATGGCGATGCGCTGATGGTCGAGACCCGCGGCGCCGAGCCGCTTTTGCAGCGCCTCTAGCGCGTCTTCGGGGCCGGAGACGGCGATCAGTTCCGGCCCGTTCACACTGGCGATATCAAGCCCCTCGCCCAAAAGCGGCGTGATCCGGTCCAGCGGCGCGGCGATGCTGATCATCCCGCCCGATGGCACCTCGTCAAACAACTGCCCGCGCAGCAGAACAAGGTCGATACAGTCTTCGAAACCCATCACCCCGGCAAGACAGGCGGCGACATTCTCGCCCATGGAATGCCCGACCATCGCGGCGGGTTTCACGCCCCAAGACAGCCAAAGCTGCGCCAGCGCATATTCGACGATCATGATCAGCGGCAATTGGACCGAAGGGCGCTTCAGCTTGGCTTCGGCTGCCGCGCGGTCCTCAGGCTCCGGCAGCCAGACCGCGCGAATGTCGTAGTCGAGTTGCGGGGCCAGATGGGCCAGCCCCCGGTCCATCCATTCGGCAAAGACCGGCTCGGTCTCGTAAAGATCGCGGGCCATATCGGCATATTGCGCGCCGCCGCCCGGGAACATGAAGACAACCTCGGGGTCGGGGCCGAGGTGGTCATGGGTAAAGACACGGCGGCTGTCGCCCGCCTCCAGCAGAGCCGCGGCCTCCGCATGGCTTTCGGCCACCAAGACACGGCGTTTGTCGAAGCCGCGACGGCCCTCTTTCAGGGTGAATGCCACGTCGGCCAAGGGCTGTTCGGGATGGGCGCGCAGATGTGCCGCAAGCGCGGCGCTATTGGCGTCCAAGGCCGCTTTGCTGCGCCCCGAGAGGCAGAGCACATGGAAAGGGAAATCGCTGTCTTCCGAGGCCGCGCGGGCGGGGGCCTCTTCCAAGATCATATGCGCATTGGTGCCGCCCACGCCAAGCGCATTGACAGCAGCGCGGCGGGGGGTGCTTTGGCCGGGCCAGTCGTAGAGCCGGTCATTGACGCGGAAGGGCGAGCCATCAAAAGGGATCGCGGGGTTCGGTGCCTCATAGCCCAGCGAGGGCGGGATCTGCTGGTGGTGCAGCGACAGCGCCGCCTTGGCCAGCCCCGCGACCCCCGCCGCGGTGTCGAGATGGCCGATGTTTGTCTTGACCGACCCGATGCGGCAGAAGTCCTGTGCCTGCGTCTCGGCGCGGTAGGCCTGGGTCAGCGCCGCCACCTCGATCGGGTCGCCCAGATAGGTACCGGTGCCGTGGCATTCGACCATGCCGATGCTCTGCGCCGCGACGCCCGCATCATCCAGCGCGCGGGCGATGGCGGCGGTCTGCCCGTCCACCGAAGGTGCCAGATAGCCCGCCTTTGCCGCACCGTCGTTGTTCACCGCCGAACCTTTGATCACCGCCCAGATGTGGTCGCCATCCGCGACAGCATCCTCCAACCGCCGCAGCGCAACGGCGCCTGCGCCGGAGCCAAAGACGGTGCCCTGCGCGCGGTGGTCGAAGGCATGGCATTCGCCATCGGGCGAGAGGATCTCGTTTTCCTTGAACTCATAGCCGCGCCCCTGCGGCAGTTCGATCGTCACCCCGCCCGCCAGCGCCATGTCGATCTCCCCCGCGCGCAGCGCTTGGGCCGCGTAGTGGATCGCCACCAGCGAGGTCGAACAGGCGGTTTGCAGGTTGATCGACGGGCCTTTGAGGTCAAGCACATGGCTCACCCGGGTCGACAGGAAATCCTTGTCGTTCCCGGTATGGCGCAGCAGGAACATGCCCACATCGTCGACGAGGTCCGGGTTCGAGCAGATGTTGAAATAGAAATAGCTCCCCATGCCGCAGCCAGCATAGACGCCCACCGGGCCGGAGAGGCTATCGGGCATATGCCCCGCCTGCTCCATCGCCTCCCATGCGACCTCAAGAAACTTGCGGTGCTGCGGGTCAAGGATGGCGGCGTCTTTTGGCGAAAAGCCAAAGAACTCCGCATCGAACATGTCAAAGCCGGGCATATCGGCGGTGACGGGCACATAGTTTGGCCGGGCCATCCGCTCGGCGCTCTCTCCGGCGGCGCGCAGCTCTGCCGCGTCGCGGCGCTTGAGCGCGCTCACCCCCTCGCGCAGGTTCGCCCAATAGGCATCGATCCCTTCGGCGCCGGGCACCGTCACCGACATGCCGACGATGGCGATGTCACCGCGCGAAAGAGTGTTGTCCGTGCTATTCATTGCGACACATGTCCCACCGCCCGCTTGGCCATTGTGCGGCGCCTTCGAGGTTCAATTTAAGCTTCGGGTGAAGCATACAACAGGCAAATCTGGCGAAAATGAGCCGAGAAAGTGCCCCGAGGATACTTTCCCGCTAAATCGCTTCACAGCGCCGTGAACGGGACGCGGTTTAGAAAACCGTCCGCTTTGCGTTCAACGCGGGGGCGTCCATCCTGTTCCGCCCCTTGCGCGCCGCCGCCAACCCTTCGGCATGGCCAAGGATCGCCCCAGCCGTGAGCCAAGTAAGCGGCGTCAGCGTGGCATTGAGCAACATGTCCATCATGGTAATCCCAAGGATCAAAAGGAGTGGTGGAAGCCATGGGGATAGGCTCGCATCGCCCATCCGGTAGAGATGCAGCCCCACGAGGAAAATCGGCAGCGCCAGAAGGCCCATTTCGCATAGGTAGCCCAGCCAGCCGAACGTGCCGAAAACGATGATCCAGCGGCCATCGGGAATCGACAGGATATTGCCGTTCGTCGCATCGCGGATCAGGTTGCGCCCCCATCCGCCCCAGCCGAACCACGGTTTCTCGGCGGCCCGCGCCAGCAGTTGCTCTTCGTTCATGAAGCGGTAGCCAAGCGATTGCGCCCGGTCCGCGCTGATCGCCTCGGCCTGAGCGAGGATCGCGTCGAGCGGCACCAGACCGGCGTTGCGCAGCATCGGATAGATCACCGCCACGACGGCAAAGACCACCGCCAGACGAATTTGCCACCGCGCCGGGGCCAGCAGAACCATCGGCACCAGAAGCAGCGCATAGGCCTGCGAGGCAAGGCTCTTGCACAGCAGCAGAACCACGGCGAGATAGCCCGCCAGCAAGAGCATTTTCCAACGGTCGATCACCGGGGTCTGCCGCGCCAGCGCCACCGCCGACAGCAGCGCGATACAGATGAACAGCGCCAGCCACAGCGCATGGGGCAAAAACACGATGGGGCGAAAGCCGCCATCGCGCATCATCTGCTCGAAGGAGTGTTGGAAGAACCCGTAAATCCATGTGTTGAGCTGCGGTGAAAAACGGATCTCGAACAGCGATGGCACAGAGTAGATCAGCCCGCCCAGCATGAAGGCCAAGAGCAATTCCCGAAGCCCCTTTTCATCCGCAAGGAACTGCCGCGCCAGCAGGAAGGGCACCAGCATCAGCACTTGCCCGATCAGCACCGACCCGATGTCACGGATCGAAAGCCCCGGCAGCGTGTCGATGGGGAAAAGGATCGGCTCAAAGCCGCGGATCGACTGAAACAGGATCGGATCGCCATTGGTCAGCACCGTGGGCACCGCCGAAAAGACCAGCCCCAGCACCAAAAGCCCGGCCAGACGCGAGGCGGGCCAAAGCTGTAATTTCTCCTGCGTGCCCAGCCAGATGATCAGCAAGACGCTCAGGTTCGGGATCGACACTTTATCGAGACCCGGCACCAGCGGCAGGTTGAACTCCGCCAGCGGGGGCAGGAACAGATAGCCGCCAAGGATCGACCAGATCAGCGCCCGCTGAAGCGGCAGGTTGCGAAACAGGGCCAGGCAGACGAAGGGCCAGATCAGCAACATCAGATAGGCGATGGGATTTGGCATGACGTCCTTCGCGAAAGCCGCCTCGGGGCGCGGCAGGATGGGGCCGGGCGAAAATACCATCTGGCCCCAGCCCTGTCATCCCGCTAGTTTTGCGGCAGGTTCACTCTGGCGCGGGCGTGATTGGTAGATGGCACAGGATATCAATGGTATAGCGCACGAAGCTTATGTTCCCTCGCCTGCCATCCCCGGCGTGACGGCGGAGGGCGCGGCATGAAGTATGGCACCGGCCCCGCCGCCGTGGAGGTCAATGTGGCGACGCGGGCCGCATTGTTTCAGGCGCTGCGCGCGCGCTTTGCCACGGGTCAGGGATTCGCCCTTGCCACGCTCAACCTCGACCATCTGACCAAATTGCCCCGCGATGCGGGCTTCGCCGGCGCCTATCGCGCGCAGGATTTCATCGTGGCCGATGGCCGCCCCGTGGTCTGGCTCTCGCAACTCGCCAACCGGCCGGTCGAACTGATGCCCGGCTCCGATCTGATCCTGCCGCTTTGCGAATTGGCCGCCGCGCAGTCGCTGCCTGTGGCCTTTTTCGGCAGCGACGAAGACGCGCTGCAAGGGGCCGCAGTGGCCCTGCGGACCCGCCTGCCGGGGCTGAAGATATGCCATATCGCCGCCCCGCCCATGGGCTTTAACCCCGAAAGTGCCGAGGCGGATACCGCCCTGCGGGAGATCGCCCAAAGCGGCGCGCGCCTGTGTTTCCTGGCCCTTGGCGCGCCCAAGCAGGAGATCCTTGCCGCTCGCGCGCGCAACATTGCGCCGGGGGTGGGTTTCGCCTCGATCGGAGCGGGGTTGGACTTCCTCGCCGGGCGGCAGCGCCGCGCGCCGAAATGGATGCGGATGCTGGCTTTGGAATGGCTTTGGCGGGCCTTGCAGAACCCGCAGCGGATGGTGCCACGCTATGCCCGTTGTTTCGCGATCCTGCCACGGCTGACACTCGCGGCATGGCGGGCGCGCTAGGCTCACCGGTATTCGATGATCCGCCCGTCGCGGCGCATGTGGTATTTGAGCAGGCCCAAGGCTTCGGGGAATTTGCCCAGAAGGGTGAAAAAACCCCAAGCCGCCCCGCCCCGCCGCATCAACCGCAGCAGCTGCAACGGATAGATCAGAGCCAACCCAAGCCCGGCCCAAGGGAGCACCAGCGCCACGAGCAGGATCACGGCGGGCAGAAGCGCCCCCCAAAGCAGCGCGCGGCGCGTCTCGGCCACCCAATGCCGGTCCGGCCCGTGGCCATGCAGCGCGGCCCCTTCGGCAAAGGCATGGCCCGCGCGCAGGCTGCGCCGCCACCACTGGCCCACCTTTGTGATCTGCGCGTCATGCCATGTCATCTCGGCGTCGAGCCGCCATATTTGCCAGCCTGCCCGGCGCAGCCTTTGGCAAAGCTCCGGCTCTTCCCCGGCGATCATCTCGGCCCGGTAGCCGCCCACGGCCCGCAGCGCGTTCAACCGCATCAGCGCGTCACCGCCACAGGCCCGCGCCTCGCCCACGGGCGTTTCCCATTCGCGGTCGATCAGCCTGTTGTAGACAGAAGCCTCGGGGTTTTCCTCGCGCCGTCTGCCGCAGACCACGGCGACCTGCGGATGAGCGCTCAGATGGGCCTCTGCCACCGCCAGCCAACCGTCTCGCAGGATGCAATCCCCGTCGAGAAACTGCACCAGCGTGATCCCCTCACCCAATGCCGCCATGCCCGCATTGCGCGCCCGCGCGGCGGTGAAGGGCTGCTGCATGTCAAGCTCGACCACCTCGGCCCCCAGCCCCCGCGCCATGGCGACCGAGCCATCGGTCGAGCCGCTATCGACATAGACGATCTGCGCCACCTGCCCCGCCAGTCCTTGCAAGGACCGCTCTAGCCGCGCGCCTTCATTCCGGCCGATGACGACGGCACCGATGCTCATGCGGCATGCTCTTCACGCCAAGCGGCGACATGGGCGCTATAGGCCTCTGACGGCACCAGAAAGCCCGCGCGATAGAGAAGTTCGACCCGGTTCCAGCGCCGCGCATCCAGTGAGAAGAGCGACACATCAGGGTTCTGCCCGATCACCGCCATGCGCCGCGCGTCTTCGCCATGGGACAGGTTGCCCGCGCCCAGCGTCTCGGCATCCCGCGCGGCGGCGTCATTGGCGAATTTATAGTGTTTGATCACCGCCGTCATATCCGCCACCCGCACCCCCGAAGAGAGATGCGGATGCGGCGCGGGGGTGACCTCTGGCCCGTTGAAGATCAGCGGATGTTTCGTCAGGCAGCAGTTCTCACCAAACACCTTGCCGCGCACGCCGCCGAAGGCGAATTTCACCGCCTCGTTGGATAGCGCATTGTCGGCCAGCAGGGCGGCAAACGGAATCTCCGGACTGTGGTAATCAATTTTGCGCACCGCGCTGATGTCGTAGTAGAGGAAGGATTGCAGCGCCTGTTTGTAAGGCATCCCCGCCGCCGCCGCGAGGCTGGTTTTGGGAAACATCTCAAGCATTTGCGCGGCCAAGGCGGTATAGCCCTGCCGGTCGAGATAGGCGGTCAGCCCCTTGATGCCGATCTGACTGCGCCCTTCGAAATCGAAAATCTCGTCCATATCGACATAGAGACACCAGCGGTCCTTGCCATAGGTCTGCGCGGGGTATTGGCGGATCAGGTCTTCGTAGTCGGACAACGGCAGGGTGCAACGGTCGATCACGGTGCCCTTCTGCGCCTTGATCCGGGCAATGGTGTCATCGCGCGAGCCGTTGTCGATAAAGACGAAATGCTGCACGCCCATCGCGCGGTAATGGCGAAAGAAAGCATCGAGGTAATAGCTGCCGTCGCGCACCAAGGCGATCAGCACCACCTCGTCCGGAGCGGTGTCGAGTTTGCTCGGCCCATGCAGATGCTGCAAGGAGGCGGCAAAGCGCGCGCGGCGGCGGGCGTTGTGCAGGCGTTGGCGCAGGCGGCGGAGCAGATGTAGAGGCGATTTCATGCCCTTGTGATACGCCAGCCGATCTGCGCGGTCCACTGCCACCGTGCCCTTCCGTCCCGCCCCGCAGCGCCCCCGAGCGATTAGCCGCCGCCCTTTTCGACCGGCACGGCGCCCCTCCCGCCCCCCGGACGCAGGGCGTGGTCAAAGAAGGTATGCCGCGCCCGGCCTGCGTGTTTCGAGGCATAGAGCGCCGCATCGGCATTGGCCAAGACCACGTCGCGCGATCGCCGGTCCCCCCGCTTTATCCAAACCGTGCCGATGCTGGCCGAGACCTTGCAGACCTCCCCCTTGAAAGGGATGGGCTCTTCCAGCCGGTCGATGATCCGCTGTCCGATCCCGCGCAGGATGCCCTCGCTGCGCACATCGGGCAGAACCACGGTGAACTCATCCCCGCCCAAACGCACCACCATGTCAGAGCGGCGCGTCTCTTGCTGCATGATCCGGGCGACGACTTGCAGCACATGATCGCCCGCCGCATGACCCAAGCGGTCGTTCACCGCTTTGAAGTGGTCGAGATCGACCTGCATCACGGCAAACCCCTCACCAGCAGAGATCAACCGCGCCAGCACCGCGTTCAATGCGCGCCGGTTTTTCAGCCCTGTGAGCGTATCGGTAAAGGCCTGTTCCTCCGCCGCGATCCGTGCTTCTTGCAAGCGCAGGTTCAAGCGGCGCGAGGCTTCCATCGCGGCAGATTTCGCCTCCATCAGGTAGAGCATTTCGATCGCCAGATCGGTGGCGGCGAAATCGGCATTGGTCAGCGCATAGTCCTGCACCCCGTCGAAGATCGAAATCCCGAAAGAGAGGTTTACGATCAAACGCCGATCCCCCAGCGGCACCAGCAGGCCCTTCAACTCGGTCCGCGGGGCATCGCGAAAGGCGAGGTGCAGCTTGACCCCAGCAGCCCGGCGCAGGTCTTCCATCCCCGCTATGCCACGGGGCCGTTTGACGGTGACCGTATCGAGAAACCGCCGCCCTGCCAGCGGCGCCTGTGGGCGCAGTTTCTGGATCGTGGGCCCGGCGTGGCGGATCCTGCCGTTGGCCGAGAGCAGCAGATGCATCGGGCAGAGCTTATCGAGAACCGCCGGATCATCGCCTGCGCCACTCATGCCCGCGCCCCAAGCTCGAACCGGCGCCCTTCTGCGAATTCGGCCTCGACCAAAACGATCTTCACCGCCTCGACGCCTTCTGATCGCCCGCAATGTTCCAACAGCACCAGCGCGCCATAGTCATCAGCCATGGCGCGCAGAACCCCCATCATCAGATAGCCGTAGCCCACGAGCGGTGCCTCACAAATCAGGGAATACTGGCCATCGGGGTCTTCGCGCAGTTCGACCGGCGGCAGGTGCAGTTCCGACAGGGCAAGGCGGGTCCGATCCGGCAGATCATCAAGCGATTGCAGGAAATCGCTGAAGCTGACCCCGCCGAACCGCAGCAGGCGCCGCACGGCATCATAGCCCGGCTGCGCCACGAGGAAGGTGCCGACATCCTCCATCACCTCGGCCCGGGGCCGGTCCAGCACGGCACAGACCGCTTCGAGCACCGCCGGGGTGACGTGATCAGGATAGGTCAGCATCGCCTCGAATTCGGTGAAATCCAGCCCGGCCCGCGCGGCCACATCGGCCCAGAGCCTCTGCCCGTAATTGGCACAAAAGTAGTTTTGGATGCTGCGGTTGATAAGCCCGTGCATGATTGCCTCATTCCCATTTTCCCAACCCCAGATTGCGGGGGCAGTGGTTAAGATTGGCCTGATGAATACAGTTGTCGGGAAATTGTCTTGGGCGCGCCCCCTGCTGCAGGCGGAACCGCCGCCATATGCCGCGCGTTTGACAGAGGAAGGTGAGGCGATGCCCCGCCTCTCCCCAGCCCGAGGAGATGTACCATGAGCGATGATCCCAGACACCCCAAGGACGAGAATAAGACACCGCCCCAGAAACCTCAGGAAGACCTGCATCGGCCCGAGGCCACATTGGACGAAGCCCCCGCAGGCAGCCCCAACGCCGAAGAACGCTCGCGGCTTTCGGATTGATGCATTGGGTCCGACCGAGGCGGCCAAGAAGGGTTACGCACCATGCACAATGACGTCACAGCACCCCGGCAGCACAGCGCGCCGGGGTTTATGGTTTGTCTGGGCTGGGTGGCCATCCTTGGCTGTGTGATCTTCGCCGTATCGATCCTGATCGCGGATTTCGTGGTGCCGGATCACGACTGGATCGCCGACACGATCAGCGATCTGGGCGCGGGCCGTTATGAGTTCATCGTCGACATCGGCATCTATGCTTTCTCCGCCGCGCTCATCGCCTGCGCCTTGCTTTGCACCCATGTTCATTTTGGCGACCGGTGGTGGAGCATCGCCACCATCGGGCTCGCGATGCTGGGGCTCATTGTCTTTCTCATCGGCGCGCGCAACGAATACGGAGACCGCGATTCCGACGGCGTGGTGATCCATATCTACTTGGTCTACGCGCTCGGCCTGATCATGCTCGCCGTGCCTTGGCTGCTGTCGCGTGGGTTCGCCGATATATCAACTTTCCTTGCCAAATCGCTCAAGGTCATTTCGATTTTGTGGCTCGTCTCCGCCCCGCCCTTCTTCTTTCTGCCGACCGGAATCGATGGCATTTATGAACGTTATCTAGGTCTGATCGCCATGGCGATGGTGGTGCTGTTGGGGCGGTTCTTTATCCAGCGTGGCAGGGCCCTCAACGGGGGGCATGGCTGATGTTCTTTGATCACCTCCCTCTGGATATCCTTGCCCGGGCACTCATGCTTTCGGCCATCGCGCTAACTTGGGTGATCATCGTGGTCCGGGTCATCGGGCTGCGCACCTTCTCAAAGATGACCGCTTTCGATTTTGTCGCCACGGTCGCCACCGGCTCACTGCTTGCGGGGGCTTGTCAGGCCAGCACATGGCCGGAGTTCGCGCAGCCGACCTTGGCCATCTCTGCACTCCTCGGCGCGCAATTCGTCATCGCAAAGATACGGCAGGCTTCGGACAGCTTCGAGCAAGCCGTGCAGAACGAACCCGTGATCCTGATGCGGGAGGGTGAGGTTTTCGATGCCGCCCTCCGAGAGACCCGCGTCGCGCGCGCCGATCTGATCGCCAAGTTGCGCGAGGCCAATGCCCTGCGCTTTTCGGATGTGCGCGCCGTGGTGTTGGAGACCACGGGCGATATCTCTGTCCTGCATGGCGATACCTTCGAAGAGGGGCTCCTTGAAGGCGCGCGCATGGTCAAAGAATAAAGCGCTTTTAGGCTAAGCGCTGCGCCAGATGGCCGATATCTGGCAAAACCAGATCGGCATATGGGGCGAGGTCTTCCGCTGTGGCGGGGCCGGTCAGCACCGCGACCCGCAGCATCCCCGCCCGCCGCGCGGCCTCCAGATCGTGAACGCTGTCCCCGATCATCGCGACAGAGGCGGCGGGCAGCCCCACATGCGTGGCAAAGGCGTGCAACTGCCCCGGCGACGGCTTGCCCCCATGGCCGCTGTCAAAACCTGCAATAAAGTCGAACATATCGACCACCCCCGCCGCCCGCAAATGGGCGCGCGCAGGGTGTTCGGCATCGTTCGTCGCCACGCCAAGGCGCAGGCCCCGGTCGCGAAGCCCTTGCAGAAACGGCCTCAGCGGCACCGCCTCGCGCTGTGGCGCGGCGCTGGCTTCGGCATTGATGATGTCCAACAGATCCAAAGGCAGCCGCTCTGGGAAATGCGGGGCCAAGGCATCGACCACCTGCTGCGGCGTGCCCGCGATGGCGATACTGTCCGGGGCGAAACGGCGCGTGGCGAGGTCGAAGCCGATGCCTGCGCCCACCCGTGCGGCCAGCCCGCGATCGCCCTCGCAAACCCGCAGCAAGAAGGCTTCGGCCCAAGGCTCCCAAGTCGCGGCGAAGTCGAAAAGCGTGCCATCCTTGTCGAACAGCAGCGCTTTAACATTTCTTAAGTCCAATGCACCTGCTCCCCCCCGGGCAGCGCCGCGCGGGCTTGCATTATCCGCTCATAGGGGATCGCGAGATGATCGCAAAACCCGATCACCCAAGCATCGTCCATCATCAGGAAATCCAGCACGGCGCCCAGAAAAATAGGGTCGCTGGCCTGTGTTTTGAGGTCCGCCTCGGAGGCGCCGGTGCTGCCCAGAAACACCGGCAACAGATCATCATTCGCCGCCAGCCAACCCAGCGCCTGAAGCGCCAAAGTCTCAGCGGTGTCTTGGGTATAGGACATTGGAAAACCGTCTTTTGCTGGAGGTTGGAAACCCTTTGTTAACCATTAGGGGGCAAAGACTCTCGCATCAAACTGATTTGTACGGTGAAGGAGCTGTCGTGCAAGGGACCATCCTTATTGCAGATGCGATCGCGACCAATCGCATCGCCCTCAAGGTCAAGCTTTGTGCGGCATACTATCACGTCGTTCAGGCCGAAGACATGGAAGAGGCTTTGGCCTGCCTGCGGGAAAACCCGCCGGATCTGGTGATTTGCGCCCTGACGCTGCCGGGTGGCGGCGCGGCGGACCTGTGCCGCGCGCTCAAAGCCTCTCCCGATACCGCGCAGCTGCCGGTCTTGGCCATCGGTAATAGCGATCAGGCCGTGGACCGCTTTACCGCGCTCGAAGCGGGGGCGAGCGATGTGCTGCTGAAACCGCTCGATTGCACGCTGCTGTTGGGCCGGGCCCGCAGCCTCATCCGCGCCCGCAATGCGGCGGACGAATGGGAAATGCGCGAGGATACGACCCGCGCGCTCGGGCTGGCGGAGCCTGCGGCGGAATTCACCGCCCGCAGCCACTGTGTGATCATCCATTCCGACAGCGCGGTGAGCGTGAATTGGGCGAACCGCCTCCGCCCCCAGTTGCGCGCGCGCCTTACCCTCGCCACTCCGGAGGAGGCCATTCGCGCCGCCGCCAATGGGCCGCCTGACGCTTACGTTTTGGTCCTGCCCAATGACCCCGTGCCCGCCACGGCGGCCTTGCGCTTGATTTCGACCCTGCTGGCCAACGCCCAGACCCGCCACACCGGGCTGCTGGTGGTGCAACTGGCCCCCGATGCGGCGCTTGCCGCCACTGCCCTTGATCTGGGCGCGGATGATTTGATGACCGAAGGTTTCAACCCGGCTGAAATGGCGCTGCGCCTGCATGCGATCTTGCGCCGCAAGCGGATGACGGACCAACTGCGCGACACGGTGCGCACGGGGCTGAAAGCCGCCGTTTTCGACCCGCTGACAGGGCTGCATAACCGCCGCTATGCCCTGCCCCATCTGGACCATATCGCGGAACATGCCGTCGAAACCGCCCGCCCCTTTTCGGTAATGGTCGCCGATCTGGACCACTTCAAAGGGATCAACGACCGCTATGGCCATGCTGCGGGGGATTCCGTGCTGGTACAAACGGCGGAACGGCTGCGCAACAACCTGCGCGGCATGGATCTTGTCGCCCGGATCGGGGGGGAGGAGTTCTTGATCGTCATGCCCGGCACCGGCCTTAAGGATGCCGAAAAAACGGCGGCGGCCATCTGTGCCGATATCGGCAATCGCGGCTTTGTCGTTCCCGGCACACCCCAGCCGATCCATGTGACCATCAGCATCGGCCTTTCCGTCGGCCCTATGGAAGAGGACGGCCACCCGCTGTCGGCAGAAGCCTTGATGGCACGGGCGGATCGGGCGCTCTTTACGGCGAAAACCCATGGCCGGAACCGGGTGAATCTGAGCCGCCCCGCCGCCTGAGCTTTGGACTGACAAAATCGGCTGCTGCTGGGCGGCGGGAGACCCTCACTACGTTTGCGACGGCCTCTGCCTCTGCCTCTGCCTCTGCCTCTGCCTCTGCCTCTGCCTCTGCCTCTGCCTCTGCCTCTGCCTCTGCCTC
>NZ_JBIFFV010000022.1:0-2187 GCF_043557345.1 Sulfitobacter sp. 1A12157 | reverse complement strand
GAAGTCGTAACAAGGTAGCCGTAGGGGAACCTGCGGCTGGATCACCTCCTTTCTAAGGATGTTCCTAGCCAGATTGGCTTGCCAATCTCATGGAACACTTAGCAGATCGGCAAACAAAGTCGGTCAATATATAGAACCGAGCCGTCCTCATATCTCTTCAGAAATAGGTCCTGCGCTGAACGCGTGGGTCTCAATAGTTTGGGGCCTTAGCTCAGCTGGGAGAGCGCCTGATTTGCATTCAGGAGGTCAGGAGTTCGATCCTCCTAGGCTCCACCACGAATTCTCTTGTTTTCCCTGATCCGCGAAGATTAGAAGGAACCATGAAGATTTGTGCGATCACAATGGTTTACCGCGATTATTGGGCGTTATCACAATGGTACGCGCATTACTCGAGGCACATTGGTGCAGAACATCTTTATATTGTGGCCCATGGTCGTAATCCGAAGATTTCTGAGCTTTGCCCACGGGCGAATGTGATCACCGTGCCGCGGGATGACTTAACCGGTTTCGATCGGCTGCGCGGTCATCTGCTGAACGGTCTTCAGGACGGACTGGGTGCGCTATACGACTGGGTTATTCGCACGGATGCGGATGAATTGGTTTGTTTCGACCCAGGGCGTTACGCAAGCTTCAGCGATCTGTTCGCCTCGCGCAAGAGAGCATCTGCCCTCTTTGCTTTGGGAATGAACCTCGCGGAAACGGAAGAGGATGCTGCGTTAACTGTGCAGGATAATGTCCTGCGCCATAGACGTAAGGCGCAGTTCTCCGGGCATTACAGTAAGGCTTGGGCGGTTCGGCGGGGAACGCATTTGGTGCGCCACGGCATTCAGACTGTCGCTGACCATTTGGATGATGCGCCATTCACCTTTCCCAAAGGTGTTTACTTGGTTCATCTCAAATACGCCAACAGCGCTGCACTAATCGATGCAAACAAGCATCGAACGCTAATTGGCAACGGTGATGGGAAAGGTCTTCCCGGTAAAGCTTGGGCGCAGGCAGAGCAGGACGCGGCGCGCTTCTACTCCGAGTATCAGGAGTTGGCAGAGATAGACTGGTCCTTGGCCGAAAGACGCGCCTATCGGCGGATCAAGCGTGATCCGGTTCGAGATGAAAAGCTTAACGTTCTGCGTGCGAGATCGGTAAAATTCCTGTTTCGGACGACGCTCCCAAAGTGGTTCGAAAATTGCTGATAGATTAGATCAGCAAGAGCGCTCCGGCGCTTTTGCTCGTCCAATCTGGACGGTAGCGTGGCATCCATCGGATGCACGTGATTGACATCGTAAAGAGAGATACTAACGACATATTGGTCGCAGCGCGTGAGCTGATGGCCTCGGTCGGTTCCCTTCGGGGAAGGCCCGCTGAAGATGCTTCCTCGTCTTCATCCGGGTATCCCGGCCGAAATCGATATGTCGTCCAAGTCAAGTACACTAACCCGGGCGCCGCGAGGCGCCCATGTCCAGACCAAGTCTGGGCGGGAAAGTATGCTTTTGATGCAGAATAAGAGGATCAGTTTCTTACCAGCTTCTGATCTTCGCGCGAGGCGCTCAGTCTTGCTTTTTCTGGATCAAATCAAGCGCGAAAAGGGCGTTTGGTGAATGCCTTGGCAGTAAGAGGCGATGAAAGACGTGATACTCTGCGATAAGCCATGGGGAGCTGAGAATAAGCTTTGATCCATGGATTTCTGAATGGGGCAACCCACCTGATTGTTTGTTATTATTGCTTCGCAATGTCCGCTCCGCGCCGACCTTTGGTCGGTACACCGATCCTTCGGATCGGCACTGGGGCAGGCAGCGGCGCAGTTAATAATGAGCAAGACCAGGTATTTTTAGGCTGAATATATAGGCTTAAAAAGGCAAACCCGGGGAACTGAAACATCTAAGTACCCGGAGGAAAGGAAATCAATATGATACTCCCCCAGTAGCGGCGAGCGAACGGGGACCAGCCGAGCCATGAGTGTGATTAGAATGCGTTGGAATGCGCAACCAAAGTGGGTGACAGTCCCGTATAAGAAGCATCATTGGACGTATTAAGTAGGGCGGGACACGTGA
Source organism: Sulfitobacter sp. 1A12157 (assembly GCF_043557345.1). Classification (NCBI taxonomy): domain Bacteria; kingdom Pseudomonadati; phylum Pseudomonadota; class Alphaproteobacteria; order Rhodobacterales; family Roseobacteraceae; genus Sulfitobacter; species Sulfitobacter sp. 1A12157. Next base: position 139 of record NZ_JBIFFV010000022.1, on the reverse strand, counting down.
AATCCTGTCTGAAGATCGGAGGACCACCTTCGAAGGCTAAGTACTCCTTACTGACCGATAGTGAACCAGTACCGTGAGGGAAAGGTGAAAAGCACCCCGACGAGGGGAGTGAAACAGTACCTGAAACCGAACGCCTACA